>JABMQN010000105.1 GCA_013203045.1 Chloroflexota bacterium | reverse complement strand
CTGAGTCCGCCGTCGCCTTGGCTAAGGCGGGCTGAGGCTCTCGAAGTATGAACGAGCGTCATAGCGCTTAACAAAACAAGTAAGGACTAGAAAGGCAGGTCGAGAAGTGGATTTTGCCCTTAGTGAAGAACAACAGTTATTGAGAAACTCGGCGCGAGACTTCCTGAATGCGGAATGTCCCAAATCTATGGTGAGGGAGATTGAGTTAAGCGAAGCGGGTCACTCCGTGGAGCTGTGGCAGAAGATGGCTGAACTGGGTTGGATGGGACTTGCATTCCCGGAAGAGTATGGTGGAGCCGGGCTCGGTCTGCTTGAAATGGCTGTGCTTTTCGAGGAATTTGGTCGAGCTGCCACACCTGGCCCAATGTTTTGCACCCTGGTTTTGGGATCTCTCCCCATTTCAGAATGGGGTACCCAAGAACAGAAAAAGGCACTTCTGCCCAAAGTGGCAAGTGGTGATCTCGTTCTAACCATGGCACTTTCAGAGCCGGAGGTTGACTCCGATTCGAGGTTCGTTGCAACCGAAGCGATTTCTCAAAATGGTGGTTTCATACTTACCGGCACCAAACTATTCGTGCCATATGCATCTGTTGCCGACTACATCCTAATAGTTGCCAGAACAGATGGCTTACCCGGTGATGAGAAAGGGATCACGGTCTTCATCGTTGATGCAAAGAAACCGGGCATTTCGTTCACGCCGCTAAAAACCATCGCTGCTGATAAGCAATTCGAAGTTCTCATGGACAGCGTATCCGTTTCCACCAATGATGTGTTGGGAACGCTGAATGCAGGTTTACCGGTAATACAGTCGATACTCATGAAGGCTACTGCTATCCAATGCGCTGAGATGGTGGGTGGAGCCCAACAAGAGCTGGAGATAACCGCTGAATATGTCAAGACACGGGTGCAGTTTGAGCGTCCGATCGGCTCTTTTCAGGCAGTTCAGCATCGAATGGCGGACATGTTCATCGATACCAATGGAGCGCGCTGGGCCACGTACCAGGCAGTCTGGCGCTTGAGTAAAGGAATGCCAGCCTCAAAGGAAGTAGCCATTGCCAAGGTCTTCACTAATGCTGCCTGTCAGCGAGTGGCTTTCAGTGCTCAGCAACTGCATGCCGGTATAGGCGTAGACATGGACTATGATCTGCAATTCTATTTCCGGCGTGCCAAGGCATTCGAGCTTACTATGGGAGGTACGCCTTTCCAATTAGAAACACTCGGAAATACTATCCTGTAGACATTAGATAAGTTCTGGTACTGGTAGAGGAGGTAAGAGTTTTATGGGAGAACTCAAAGACTACAGCGGCGAGTACAAACCGGACCTGATGTTCGAGGACTTCTCCAAAGATGCCCTTGTTAAACTGCTCTATGCCTACCGTGTCAACTTCATCGGCCTGATGGGAATGTGGAACACTGTGAACAGAGAGCGGATGAGCCCCGAAGAAGCTTTCGCCCTGGATGCCGATGTCTACGAAAGGCAATTGACGAAGTTTGAAATGCCTTTGGTTTTACAGGCGTTGAACATCCAGGGAAATGATGTAGTTACCATGTTGAAGTATTTTCAGGTATGTACCGACGGAGCACGTGAAGGATTATACGAATTCGATCTTGATATCAGGAATAATAACCATGCCATATTAACATTCACCAAGTGCCCCTCCCTTTCCTATTTCGAAAAAAGCGGAAATGAAAAAGACATACACTGCCTTTGTGGGCCGGGGGGAGTAGAGGAACAAGCATTCATAGCAATCTGCAAGTATTTCAACCCGAATATGCGATGCAATGGACTGAAATTGCCACCCCGGGATAATGAGGATGACGTTTGTTGCATTTGGGAGTTCAAGTTGGAGCCGAACGCATAGAAGCACGGAATGTAGTGGCCCTTACGGTATCGGAAAGACAGTGAAATAACAAATTCCAAAATCCAAATGACAAGAAACCTTGCCCTGAAATAGCCTTTGACATTTATCATTCGGGCTTAATTTACACTTTGATATTTGACTTTGTGCCTGTGAGTTTATCCTGACCAAAGCCCGGCGCAGTAGTTCTAAATAAGGAGGACCGAAAATGAAAAAGTTGGCTATTTTAGCAATGCTACTGTTTGTACTGGCCTTCGGTTGTGGAGTGATAGCCTGTGATGATGGAGAGGCTACACAGCCCCCCGAGACAACATCGACGGGGCCAAAAGAGGATGTAGTGATCACTATAGGCAATCTCACAGACATAACCGGAGTATCGGCAAACGCGCAGGTCGTCATCAACATGGCGCTGGATGACCTCGTTGAGTATTACAACGAGGAGAATTTGATCCCAAGAGTGAAGCTCAAAGTCGTCACTTACGATGGACAACTTGATCCTGCCAAAGATATACCCGGATACGAATGGTTAAAAGAGCATGGGGCAGACCTGATCTTTACTGGCGTACCGGACACGCCTCTGACTTTGAAACCCATTGTGGATAAGGAAAAAATGGTTCTGTTTGCCGCAAGTGGATACAAGGAAATGCTGGATCCCCCGGGATATGTATTTGTATTGGGCTCCATTCCTCAACATCAAGCTTTTACTTTCCTTAAATGGATCGCTGAAAACTATTGGGACTACCCGGATAACCGTCCTGCCAAGATCGGGGGAGCTTCCTGGACCGATGGGTACTCTCAGTCTTTTATCGCTGCGATGAAAGACTATGCGGAAGCTCACCCGGAGCAGTTTGAGTGGGAAGGTGGCTATCTCACTAATTTCTCGTTCATCTGGGGGGCAGAAGTGGAGGCTCTTAAAGACTGCGACTATGTATTCCCATGTACGATGCCAGTCGCCTTCGTTGAGCAATATCGGAAGGCGGCTTATACAGCCAAATTCATTGGCTGTGACGTGCACACCGCCTTCTTCAACATGATAACCAGTGCGAAACTCTGGGACGAGATCGACGGGATGCCAATTGTTAAAGGAGGTTTTTATTGGTGGTATGAAGGTGGTGAACTGGCCAATCTTGCCGAGACGATCCTCTATAAATATCACCCCGATGAAGCCGAAGAGATCATACAATCGGGAGCTGGTTATACAGCTTTAGCCAATTGTTTCTACCCAATGCTTGAAATCATTGCCGATGCAGTTGAAGCTGTGGGACCGGAGAATTTTAATTCTCAAGCTCTTTACGATGCAACAACGTCGTATTCTCTGATTATCGATGGTGTTGAAAAGAGCAGTTTCACTGATACCAGAAGGTACGCTTTAACTCACTACTCGATATATGAGGCAAGCGCCTCTGATGAAACTATGGTGAGATTAGATCCTGACTGGATCCCCGTTGTTCTTGAACCGTAGATTTCAATCGATATAACAGTCTAACATGCTGTTCCGCAATCGCCTCTTGAACACATATCTGTACCCATAAAGGAGGTAATTATGACCAAAGAAGAAAGGTATGATTTTGTCATTGTAGGCGGTGGCCCTAATGGGGTAGCGCTGGCGTCCTATCTCGGAAAATGCGGAGCTAGCGTTTGTGTGTTGGAGGAAAGAACGGAAGCTGGTGGTTCAGTTGACAACGTTGAGCCGTTTCCCGGTGTGCGTCTCTCTCCACACGCCATATACATGTATGCCGGTCCGGCGCCGGGATTTGAGCAACTTGAGCTATGGAAATACGGCTTCCGAATGGACTGGAGTCCCATGTCCGAGAACATCATGCACCAAAAGGAAGCGGGGATTAAAACCAGTGAGGGAATAGCCCCCATATCCGATAAAGACATGATGGGATGGGCTAAGATCAGCGGAGTTGCCACTGAGAGGCCCTATCTTAAGGAGTTACTGCGGTCAATTTTCTGGACTCCTCCTCATCCACCAGAAGTGGAAGTTACAAGTGACAATATTCCGTATATGCAAGTTTACAAGCAGCATGATCCTTCGATGTGGACCGAAGAACTACTCGATATGACCATGTTTGATCTCATGGATGAGTACCTTGAGACCGAGCCCTTCAAAGTGATGCATGCAGCAGTTGCCTGGTACTCAGGAGCCGCCGGACACTGGGAAGGGGTGGCCATCCCGGCCCTTGGCTGTGATATAACGCTGACTCTATACAGTGGAATGAGCGTACCCCGCGGCGGGATGCACGATTATTTCCATGCCATCATTCGCTCCGCCATTGCCAATGGTGCCATCGTCCGAACCTGTTGCCCCGTTGATGAGATTATTGTTGAGAACGGACGGGCAGTCGGTGTGAGGTTAAGGGAAACCGCCACTTTAGATGAAAATAAAATCTGGGCCAATAAAGCAGTGATCAGTGGTATCGACGTGAGACAGACGTTCCAGAAACTGATTGGCCCGTCGCACGTGGGAGCCAGCTTCCTTAGAAAAGTGAATGATATCAGTCTCAAGGGAGGCAGTATTTGGGTATCTCACCTTATCACCAAAGAGCCGCTACGTCCCCGTGAGAAGTTCAAGACCGCATGGCAGTCAGAACCCGGACAAGTTGGAGGACCTTTCCCCTGCGATCATCGTGATATTTATTATGAGCACGTTGCAGATGTAGACGGAAGGAAGGGCGCTCCCAGCGTGCCACCGGAAAGACTGATGTGGCTTGCCACACAGAGCGACAGGTTCTCCAAAGCTGAGTCCCAGTGCACTGTTCCGGGATGGTACCTCGAATCACCATATTACGTCCTTGTTCCGCCGCCGGAATATGAGCAGGGCGGTCCAGGCGAAATCGATAAGCAGAAAGAGGAAATCAACGCCTACATGCGCAAAGCTTTCAGCCTAGTGATCGAAAACCTCGATGATGACCTCATTATGCACCTGGCGAACACTCCTTATGAGTCCGAGTTCCGCAACACCGGCCTTATTGGAGGCACCTGGTGCGGCACCCGCCACTGCGATGACCAGTGGGGTGAAAACCGTCCCATACCGGAACTGGCTCGATATCGTACGCCAATTGATGGGCTTTATCTGTGTAACCAGACCAGTTGCCATCCTGGTGGTCTGGCACTCATGGCTATCCCCTACAACCTGATGCATATCCTGATTGAAGATGGAATGATCGAGCCTGGTAGCTGGTGGTACCCATCGCCATGGTACATTCCTGAAAGTGGTAAAATACCAGCAAATAGAAACAAAGCGTCATGAGGGAAGACTGTCCAACGGTTGCGACCGGTCTATGGAGGATGAAAACCGACTATCCAAGGAAGGATACACCCCCTGATTCCCCTCTCGAAAGGGGATGGGAGGACTGACAACTGACATCCGATAACTGACAGCTATTTTAGGAACATTATAAAGGAGCATACGAATGACAAAAAAACTGGAGGGTAAGGTTGCCTTGATTACCGGTGCAGGCTCTGGGATTGGCCGAGCGATGGCTATTTTATTTGCCACGGAAGGCGCAAGCATCGTTGTTGCCGATGTCGTGACAGACAGAGTCGAAGAGGTGGTTGCTGTTATCAAAGATACAGGTGGTAACGCTGTTGGTGTAGTGGGAAATGTAGCTTTGGAGTCCGATGTGGAAAACATGATTGCTTCTGCGACCGATACTTACGGCCGACTCGATATCCTTTGCAACAATGCCGGGATCATGGACAAAATGTTAACCATTACAGAAATAAGTGATGAGTTCTGGGAGCGGTTAATAAGCGTGAATCTTACTGGTCCGTTCCGAATGTGTCGAAGAGCCATACCGATCATGCTTGATCAGGGTAGCGGCGTGATTCTCAATACTTCATCTTTGGCAGGGTTGCACGGCGGACGTGCCGGTGCTGCTTATACGGCATCCAAACATGGACTTGTGGGTTTGACAAGAAATACAGCCTGGACATATGCGGATAAAGGTATTCGCTGTAATGCTATTTGTCCAGGGGCTGTTGAAACGGCAATCGGTATTGGTGGTGATGAGCCGAGTGAGCTTGGGTTTGCCAGAATGTGTCTTGGCACAAGCATAATTCCTAGGGCGGGTTCATCAGAAGAACTTGCCACAGTTGCGCTGATGCTGGTTTCTGATGATGGCAGCTTTGTAAATGGGGCAATACTGGCAGTTGATGGTGGCTGGACAGCCTATTGATTTTTTATTCGGTATATTACGATTATGATCGCACCAAAACTTCCCGCACCGGTTCGAGCGATGAATTGGGGAGGACGGCAGTTCCGTCGTCTTGGAATACCGCTTGTGCGGTTGGATGAGGAATCACTTCTCAAAGCTGCGCAGAAGAAAACAGGGCTATCTGATTTAGGGGACGATTATTTTACTGAGGGCTTTCTCAGGCTTCTCCGGTCCTTTGAGGAGGAAGCGGACCTTAGTTTGATCGGGCGGGTTATTGCTCGATCAAATACACTTGATTATCTAACGAATCGACTGGAGATGATCGAGGTTCACAAGCAGTATCCCGAGATCGCCCGGGAAGAGATTCGGCGACCGATCTTCATAATTGGCATGCCGCGAACCGGAACTTCGATTCTTCATGAATTACTGGCACAAGACCCGAATCTTCGCACTCCGCTTTCATGGGAGGTTGCTCGTTCCTGTCCACCCCCGGAAAAAGCGACTTACTGGACTGATCCGAGAATCGCTGAAGTCGATGCGAAATTTAATCAGACAGATCGGCTCATTACCGATTTCAAGAAAATGCATCCTCTTGGCGCATTACTTCCTCAAGAATGCGTAGTCATGATGGCGCATGATTTTGTAAGTGTAATGTTTCAAACTTTTTTCCATGTTCCAACCTATGCCGCCTGGCTGCAGGATGAAACGGACATGGGACCGGCATATGCATCGCATCGACGTCATTTGCAATTGCTTCAGTGGCGTTGTCCGGCTGAGCAATGGATTCTCAAGTCGCCGGGTCACCTTTGGGCTCTCGAATCCTTGATTGCGGAGTATCCCGATGCTTACCTAATCCAGACCCACAGGGACCCGATCAAGATCATCTCATCACTCACGAGTCTGGTGACAACACTCTGGTCGATGAGTCGTGAAAGGGTCGATCCTAAAAAGGTTGCCAGTGAATGGTCTGAGTACATTGCGATGGCCCTGGAGAGATCAGTAGTAGCCCGCGAGAATGGGACTGTGAATCCGGATCAGGTGATCGATATTCAATTCGAAGATTTTATGGCGGACATCTTTGGTACGATTCGAATGATATACGATTTCTGTGGACTGGAATTTACTCCTGAAGCAGAATCGAGGATGCGCCAATTCCTTGATGAGAATCCCAGCGATAAGCATGGCAAACATTCATATCGCTTTGCAGATACTGACCTGGATTTGGCTGAAGAACGGGAGAAGATGCAGCACTACGTGGAATATTTTGGTGTTCGATCAGAGGACAAGGTATAGCTTTCTATTTACGGTGGTGTAGCTTCAAAGGCCAGCCAGCCAGCACCCTCAAATCCAACTTCTGCCCAGGCGTGGGCCTGACTGGGATATACCGGATCCTGTGCGCGATCGCTTGGCAGGATGTAATAGCCAGCGGCTAGTCTCGCAGGAATCCCCGCTGCACGTGCCAGAACAACAAAGGCAGAGTTGAAGTTTCCACAGATACCTTCTTTGGTCTCGAACAGGAACCAGTCGTTCGGCTCCCGATCTTTCGGTGCCGGGATGTAATCGAAATTGTACTCAAATCTTACATTGAGATATGTCTCGATTGCCTTGGCTTTCTCAAATGGAGTGGGCATACCACTTGTGATTTGCTCCGAGAGTTCTTTCACCCGATCGGTGATATTATCCGGCAACTCGAGACATTGGGGATCATCCAAAACGGATAGTTCATTCAGGACGTCCCTGTTGTAGTCGTGATAGCTTCGTGAGAGCTCTGTGGGATCAGGGGAAATCAGTTGCATAGTGTTGGATGTTCCGTCCAGGTACTCGTAGACTTCAGCCACTTTCTGCAGATTCCAGTCTGCCCCGTTGTAGTCAATCGCGACGCCGCTCCTGAGGTATCGGATATAGGGACTACCCTGTACCATGAAAAGAGGTGTACCCGATGGTGGAGCTACTTCGCGTAAAGAGAGCGTTACAACCCTGTTATTGGCTTGATAGTCAACAACCCTGATCATGACTGTAGCCATCAACATGCATGCGATTAAGAAAAGTATAAAAGTACGAATCTCTTTCTGTTTACCTTTAAAGCCACTTTCAGCCATTTTCACCGCTTCAATAGGCCATCAAATGGACATGTGCGTCCGGAATGATAGCAAGACATACTCTAGGTTGGACGTTTGATTGTAATCTGAGATAGCGGATGAGAGAATGGCCAAATGGTCATTTTCTCTGTAGGAAAATGGTCCTGTTCAGCTTGCAGATGTGGCGAAAGAAAATATTCAGAGGTGCGTTCGATAACCAAAAAGTGCTCTCAAACGCGCGTTCGAAGGAGCTAGAAATGATCCTGTGGAGTTGCTATTAAACCGACAATTAAAAAGAAACCATACACAAAGAAGCGGTCAGGCATCCTTCACCCATAGGGTTATGGCGACCGCAGGTATCAGGGGAACGGACGGGGCTGCGGGGGTCGCAGGCTCCCGAAAGACAAATGGGCGGGTTGGGTGGGAACAGCACAGCCGGATCATAACGGGGTAGGGGGAGGTATAACTGCTCTCGTTGCCGGATAAACACAATGGTTGGCATAATTACTTAACGAGGCATTATAACGACTATTTAGTTGCCGGATTAATAAAAAGGGTCCTGTTTTATGGCTCATAGAGAATAGGAATCCACTCGGGATCAATCCTGAAGATATCCTTTTCAGCACCGCGCAACTCATACATCCCGATGTTGTTGACAGAAGTGCGCTTGGTTTTGGTGTAACTATGGTTTTCGATGCCGTCAACCGTGAGTGAAAACGACTGAGCTACTTCGTAAAGTGCTTCAGAATTGAAGTTCTGTGGGTCCACTGTTTCCACTGTTTCTTTCACGATCTCCAGCATGACATACATGCCTCTAAGTGACTGGTATCCTGGGCCCTCTGCCATAAGGGACTCGGCTTGGTCTGGATGGTAATCGAATAATAACTGCTTTGCCATGTTTATCATTTCGCCATCTTCATTCCACCAAAGGCCGGTTCTGAGAAGTAACATTTTATCAGATTTGTCCCAAAGGTCCATGTCATCGGTCATCTTCAATATCGAAATCTGAAAATCGGTACCAATTAACCTGGCTTGATAACCCGCATCTCGGTATTCCTTGGTGAAATGCTGCATTGGGCCAGGTGGCATCACGTAGTCGCAGTCTTTCAGTGCTTCTACTTCCGGCCCCCACATAAAAGAGAAATTCGTTGTATAACCGCCTACATATTCGTACTGGTCGGGGTGAACCTCTGAATACTTCTCCATCCCGTCCAAGAAAGTCTGACTGTAAGCCTCGGCCCAGAAGGCTCCTCCGACTTTGGCAGGTCTGCCTACAGGGAACCCCGGATCATTTTCAGCAATCCAGTTTAGAAGTGTATAACTCTGATAGTCACCCAGAGTGTTAGCCAGGCAGAAGACATATCCGGGAGGTTCAAGAGCAAATTTGTCAGGGGTCATAGTGAAGACAACAACCTTGTCCTTGTCAACAATTGGCTTAAGTGTAATTGGGACTGACCCAACGGAACTGAAAATAAAATCGGCGCCTTGCCCTTTTAACCATTCGTAGCCGGGTATATCTTTGGAAGGATCATATGCCCCATCATACTCAACGATTTGCAATTCAACGCCTGGAATGATGTTATTTTCATTGTAATAACGAACCATATCCTCAAGTGCTGTAGCAATTACACCCAACGGATTCGATGCCGGGCCAGTTATGTCTGTGAGGTTACCAATGGTGATTAT
This sequence comes from Chloroflexota bacterium, assembly GCA_013203045.1. Lineage (GTDB taxonomy): Bacteria > Chloroflexota > Dehalococcoidia > SZUA-161 > SpSt-899 > JABMQN01. The sequence continues at coordinate 9,677 of JABMQN010000105.1, read as the reverse complement.
AACTGGTTCAGATCCCCCTGTAGGTTCTACAGTAGGAGTTGTCGATGGGGTTGGTGTCGAAATGGTTTCCCCATTTTCCTCATTATCACTACTACTGCATCCAGTAAGTGATGACAGAAGTACAATAGCTGTGACAAGAATCCCGATGCATAATACCCTCATTTTCTCCTCCGATGCTGTCGTTCTTTATACCGAGGAAACCCGTTTCACAATGTATTCTACAAATTTTAAGATGACTGGTTATTGGGGAACATTAAACCATGTTATTCCGCATTTGGCAACCCGGGAAGTCTTCGAACACTTGACTTTTATCGTACTGCGGCATACATTCTTCACAAGTCGGTAACAAGAGAACAAGGAGGTCCCATGGATCGGTTGAAAGATCAGGTGGCAATTGTGACAGGCGCGGGTGAAGGCATCGGACGTGGTGTGGCCCGCCGCTTTGCTTCAGAGGGTGCGCGAGTTATTGTAGCCGAAATCAAAACTGAGACCGGAGAGAAAACTGTGAAAGAGCTTGGCGAACTTGGGGGAGAAGGGATTTTTGTGCGAACGGACGTATCGGATAAGGCAAATGTGGAGGCGATGGTGAACGAAACCGTTAAATCCTTCGGGCGGGTTGATATTCTGGTCAATAATGCCTATCCTACAGGCGGATTCCCTGTTCGACTGGAAAACAAGACCGATGAAGACTTCCGCAAAGCGATGGAAGCCGGATTCTTTGGGACCCTGTGGACTATGAGGGCTGCATTTGAACAGATGCGCAAACAGGGTGGAGGGAGAATCATTAACATGTGTTCGCTCAACGGAGTAAATACCCATATGTATACGGCGGATTATAATACTGCAAAAGAAGCCATCCGCTGTCTAACGAGATCTGCGGCTCGAGAGTGGGCACACCATAATATCCTGGTAAATGCTATCTGCCCGGCTGCGGTCACCGGAGCTTTCGAGATGTTCCAGAAATTCGCACCTGACAATGCTGCTGAGTTAATCAAACAGAATCCTATGGGTCGTATGGGCGATCCTGAACGGGATATCGGTGGTGTTGCCCTGTTTCTAGCATCCGAAGATTCTTGCTATGTGACCGGGAATACAATCTTTGCTGATGGTGGAGGCCACATCAATGGGGTCGCGTGGGCGCCCGAATTGCCAGAGTAACGGAGCAGATAACGAGTTTTACCTTGTTTAAAAAGGAGATGGATTAATGGCATCGGTATTGAATATTGTAAAAGAAGACGGTATTGCCACTGTCACTCTGAATCGTCCCGAGGCGATGAATGCGCTTTCAAGCGAGCTTCGCCATGCTATCGCTAATACTTTTCGAGAGCTTCAGAATGACGATGATATTCGTGCAGTGATACTAACTGGTGAAGGTCGTGCTTTTTGTGCCGGTATGGACCTCAAGGAGATGGCTGCGGGAGCATCGGATGAATCTGCTTTTGCAGACGAAGGGGATGTTGTTCAAGAGGCAATACTGGCCTTTGATCGTCCCATTATCGGCGCAATTAACGGGCATGCGGTCACTGCCGGTTTTGAACTGTCACTTTTGTGCGATTTCCTGATCGCCTCCACAGAAGCGAAGTTCGCAGATACCCATGCGCGTGTTGGCATGCTGCCGGGATGGGGACTCAGTCAAAGGCTCCCACGGCTTATTGGCATCTCACGGGCGAAAGAGATTTCCTTCACGGGTAACTTTATCACCGCTCAGCAGGCCGAGGCCTGGAGCTTAGTCAATCGAGTGGTCTCACCTGAAGAACTGTTGCCCACGTGCAAAGCATTGGCCGCAGATATCGCTTCCTGCGTTCCCGAGGTGATCCGGCGCTACAAGCGCCTGATTGATGAAGGCTACGGAATGAACTTCGCCGATGCAAGTGCCCATGAGTCGGCGGTGGCACTTGATTGGGCCCGTGCCACAACTTCTGGTAGTATCGAAGTACTTCGTGAAGGGGTGCAAGAACGGGGGCGCCAGCAAGACCAGGGTTGATCTTGCTGGCGCAAAGTATATGATCCAGGATTTATTGCTATTGGACCGTATCTTGAATTGTCACCAGGCCTCCCATTGAACCAATATGTATCTTTCCCCCACCCGGTACAATGGTAATTGATGCCCCAAAATCAATGTATCGTGTACCGGTGCCCGTTGGAATTCTGAAGACAGTCTGTCCGGTTTCGAAGTCTACTGCCGTTAAGTAATAACCAAAGTCGTTTGGAGGCGGGTTGTCTGGAAGTTTCTCATAAGTATACAAATAGAGAAGCCCATTCCCCAGGCAAAGTTTTGGAACCGGACTACAAGAATTTTCCGGGCTTACCCATATTTCGTTACATGTATATCCATCTCCACCATCGGGGATGAGATCAATTCGAGACAGGCCACCCACACTATCCACACAGCAACCGCCAGGCCTGAGAAGGTTTTCGCTCAGTTTGCCATAGTTATTTTCCACGATTACTGAATACTCCAGCCCTTCGCGTCCTTCGCGTACGAATCCTGGAAGGGCGTTTTCGGTGGTGCTGATATCATCATCGAATACTGGGATTCTGCATACTTCGCTACCATCCGAGCGTCTGAGGAAAATGATGTTCATCTTTGGATCGGCATTGTCCCCGATGGCAACCATATCGCCAAACAGTTGCGGGGTAGTGCCTGAACCCTGATTCATCATGCTGGGTTTGACGCGGGAGCCCCGATCATATTCCGTGCGCCAGATCACCATCGGTACACCATCCTCATCTGCCTGGAAGCGATACATGGCATAATCTGTGATGAAATAGGCACCGTCCTCGCCCATAGTGAAGGAGTTCTGCATCTCTTCACCTGTCAACTCAATGGTCCTTATTTCACCGGTTTCCTGATTGATGGTGCCCACCTTTCCGTAGCGGGTCATGAACCACAGTCTCCCTTCCCAATCCGGCAGGGTCATCTGGACATGGTCTCTCGCTGGTAATTCAAAGGGCACGACATAGTCATTCAGATCGTACTTTTGCACTAACTGTAACTCACCCAGATCGTCGTTGTATTTGATGATCTCGATGCAATTATCGGCATCTGCCAGCATAACACGATCTTCATTATCCAATATGAAATACGCCCCTCCCGACGTATCGTTGTAGGGATAGAGAGGGTCGTCGCTATGTCTTGGAGGTAGCGGGAAGGAGGCAATTTCCTCAAGCGTGTCGGGATCGATGATCAATAGATAGAACGCATCCGGGCGAGCATTTACGGTCAGGATTCGTCCTTTACTATCGAAAGCCTGCATGACGCACAGGTTTGTCGCTGGAGCATACGAATTGAGAGTAACTTTGGGACTCAAACCCAGTGGGCCGCTTGTTTCATAGGTATCTGTCATATAAGCATCATTGTGCATATTGCTCTTTTCGTTCGGTGCTAAAAACGGATGCTGTGGGACTGGCAAGTGGGCTATCGGATTTTGATAACCTTCGGGAAAGTCAGGGTTACGGTAGAACGTCATTCCAGCGGGCCACCCTTCTGTTCCGGGAGTCAGTTCTGCCGTTGGTAAATTTGTGAGTGATGGCTCTGATGTTTCTGTGGGCTCTACCGTAAGTTCAGTGGTTGGTGATACTGTTTGCTCGGGTGATGGTTCTGATGTTTCGTCATCATCACCGCAGGCAGCCAGCACCGGCACGGCTAGCAACAGAACTGCCAAAAGGATCATTGCTAGCTTACATGATGTTTTCATTGTTTTGTCCTCCCTACGTTTACTTTCCTCTTTCGGAGTCACAGGATATGCCTAGTTTGGCTGTTTATAAATCGTCTGTCCAACAGTCGAAATCACACAACTTTAGGGTTCAGGCAGGTTATCGCAATTGCAGGGTGCGGGCTCTCCGGCGAATCGATCAGCAATCCATGAGAGTACATCGTCTTTCGATTCCACCGCCGGGACATGACCGGCCCCGGGGTAAAAGATGAGCTGGTTTTGCTGACCCATTTCGCATGTCTGCTCAGCGTAGCTACGTACGATTCCGGCAGGTATGAGCGGATCGGCGCTACCATGCACCAGCAGTACCGGCGCGGCACCAATACGATGTCCCACTTCATTCTTGGCCTCCCACTCAGCCCGCCCCGGAGTGATAAGGGGTTCTTCTAGGAAAAGTTCCTCCCACGGGATATTATTGAAGTGTTCCGGTATTTCAAAACCGCAACCTTCTTCTAGTATATACAGTTCTTCAATACATCGTTCTGTAAGATAGTCGCTAGCCGGTGCGTGATCGCCAAAAGCATATTCTGTGGCCGCAATTCCCATTATAAGATAGCCCCGGAATTCGGTCTTCTTCATCCAATCTATCATGGCAATGGCGTTGGGCACCACGCCGGGACCGGAACCAACAATGCCCACCAGGTCCAGATCGGGTGCATATTCGGCAGCATACTCGTTGGCAAATGCGGCGGCATGTCCACCTTGAGAACGACCGAAGGCCACAACTTTGTTGCTTGCATCAATGCCCATATCACAAGCAGCCCGAGCGCTATCGAGTACCGCGTGCGCCTCACTTGGTCCTGTGGTGTAAGTTCCAGGGCCAGGTGTCCCCACTCCTTCGTAGTCGGTCGAAGTAACGATATAACCAGCACTAATGAATTCATCGAGATAGGCAATTGAATCCCAGCCGACTCCACCACCACCTACCGATCCGCGGGTGGGTGCGCATTTGTCTGCGATTCCCGTGGTGCCGTGTGCCCAGGCAAGAATTGGGAATCCCTCATCAAGGGCAGTTCCCTCAGGGGCCACGATCCATCCGGAGATGGCAATAGGATCACCGAGTGATGATGTTGAACGGTACAGCACCAACCACGCTTGCGCACCTACAGGTGGTTCGATCTCGCGAGCCCAGATTATATCACCCGGATCACCCTCGGGAAGGGGATCAGGGGGAATATAGAAAGCATCTTCCTCGGGACCCACAGGGATTTCCTTCGTCTCTGGCGTTTGAGTTGGTTCGACCGTAGGTTCGGGGATTGGTATTTCTGTCGTTGGTGTGGACTCGGCAGTTGGCGATGGTATTAGCGTTGGTGATGGTGTCTCATTGTCATCGCCACAAGCAGCCATTAACGGCAATAATAGAAGCACCATCAAAGTTAGTAAGAGTTTTCCTTTGTTCATCTTGTTACCTCCTCAATGTTTTTTACGACTCAATCAATTTCATCCCCAGCAATTGGCTTAGCTTTCCTAGCTCTGGGATGTAGTTGCCATAGACCACTACGTGATGATTACCAGGCGCATTGTGGAAGAATTTCCTGGCGTCATTAACGTGTATATCTAATGTTGTTCTATCACAAAGAGTATCCCTGCAATCGATGATTTCACCGCTGGTTACGCAGATTCTATCAAGATTCCGGGCGATACGAGCGATCGTTACCTCTTGCCCTTTGTCCAAATCGACGAATGACGTCAGGCCGGTTCCTTCAATAAATCGGCCGCTATATGAGTGAACCAGTTTGTAAGGATGGGAAGGCTGGTTTAATCCGGCCATTTTGGATGGGGTGCAACCATGGGAAATCATCACGATATTTTTCTCCGGGTCTGCCCGCACGATGTTCCCCATGTAAGTTGGTTTATCAGATAAGTACCCTAATATCAGCATCGTCAGGAGAGCGCTAACGTCCGATTCACAAGATGCTGGGACACCTTCATCCCTCAACGTAGCTAAGGCAAAGCAGTGTGGGGTAATACCGTGCAGATACATCAGTTCCAAACAGCCAATAGCGGTTGCTTGTGCCTCGATTTTCTTCAAAACGTTTTCAATCGCTACATATGTTCTGGCTACTTCTTTGATTTCATCTGTGGATGGTTCAGATGCCTCCTGGGCATTGGCTATCCATTCCTGTGCAATTGTTGCCACTTTCGACTCTTCGATCCCTTTCATTTCCGCCACGAATTCCTTGCCGGATACCGGAACAATATCAATACCAAGTTTATGCTTGATAATCTCGGAATCGGGAATATGCTGCTGGTGTCCGCCTAGACTAAGTGGTCCACCGATCAAAGCTATGCGGGTATTTTTGAGCCTTTTAGCTACTGACAATAGATGAATCTGGTCATTAATCTCCTTGAAATCCAGCGCATAGGTGAGATTGGGATGAGACTCTCTTTCTTCGATAGGAAAGGCATATAATCCCATCATGGGCGTATGCTTGCCGCTGAAAGCGATCAATGGCAATTCCAAATCCAGTAACTTTCCCAATGGCATGAGTCCCATCACATGGACGAGCAAGGCATCGACTTCATGTGCGGATTCCTTCAATTTGGTGATATCGGCATCTTCACGCAGCACAGTCGGTTCAAGTATGGTCACATCCGAGCCCAACCGCTCTTTGAGTTGAGCGTTAAAGGTTTCTATAGTGGAATCCGCAGTCTCTTTTTCGATGATTACCTGAAGTGCACCATCGGGTTGGGGAAGGACTGGCCATGCTTTGCCTACAACAAATACCGGCCTGACGTTAAATCCCATAGTCGTTTCCTCCCTACTCAACTGCTACAGTGTAGGATACAAGTTCCCGGGTTTCGATGTTGTTCCAACTGGCAGTATCCACCACTTTGACCGGGGTGAGGAAGTCATCATCTGCTGACCACCATTCTGTCTTGGTGATACCCTCTGTGGTGTGTTCCACCTTATAGCAATTGAAAGTGCCTGCTGGTATAGTGACCTCCTCCATTGCAACCACTTCAGCGTTCCACATCTTGGTTTCCGGTGCACCCATCTCAGGGGTGGATGTCGCATCGTAGGACCAAGTTTGCCCCTCTGAGAGTGGCGCTCCATAGGTGCCACTATAGTTGTAAGTTGTCGTAGAGCCAACGGTCATACCCATTTGGCTGGTGGAAGACTGTTTCTTCACCGGCTCCAAAGCTGTTTTGCTTATCCAACTCGATTCATCCTCGATCACGATGTCAAGGTCCATACTTAGCTGGGCTATATAGCGGGTGCGCTGAGGTTTTGCATCAAATGAAGTTGAAATAACGTAGGTATCAATGCCACCAACCGAGTCTTCACCCGTTACACTCACGGTCCACACAGTGTCCTCATCTTCATAACTCACGTTATACACCCACGTTGGTCCCTGGGTAATAACAGGCGTTGGTTCCTCTGTAGGCTCCACAACGGTTCCGCATGGCAATGCTTCGGTAGTAGGGCGGATGCGCATGATACCCCAGAAGGTCGGGTAATAGATGGCGCCATCTGGACCGATTTGAATCGCTGCATAGGCGGAATTATGACGAGATTTATCACCGATCTCGTCATACCAGGCCGATTCGCCAGTATCCCAATCGATGGCCTCCAATGTCCACATGCCCTCTCTCTGGCCGATCACGTAAACCATATTTGAGCCGGAGCTCATCGTTGGTATGCAGTTGGGTATACTGATTTCCTGATTTGACCAATCAGATTTCAACTGACGCGTTTGAGGGTCCCAGGTGAATTTCTCACTTCCATATGGCGCGCGGTCCGGTTCACCGGACATAACTACGTTCACCACAGTATTAGGATGGTATTCCTTTAGCACGTCGTTTACCACGAACGCGCTATATCCTCTCACCAGCACGGATTGCTCTGACCAAGTGAAGTCCATATCAGGGAAACCATATGTTATCGGTACCTGAGCAGCAATGCGCCTGTCCTTCGTACCCGGTATCTGTTCCCAGTCATCCGGTATTTCATCCCGCCAGAAGAGTGCCAGATTCATTATCTGCTTACCATCCGTGATAACCACGAACTTGTCTTGATCTCCAACACCCATTAACGTAGGGCTGGCACCGGAACCTTCCTGCAGCTTACGACCTTTGGCCACTCCGCCTTCGTATTCTGCGCTCCATGCCCCTTTGTTTGGATCGAGTGTTAGTTCCTTACCGGTCCACTGAACACGGTGCATCTGCGTTTGAGTGACAATATAGATTCCACCGTTTTCATCGCAGGCGATCTGGTTGCCGATGTATTCCTCTTCTGGAAGCTGCACAAACTGGGCAGTATCTGGATCAAGTGAGCGATCCACAACACCCACCATCCCGAAAACACTGTAGAAAATCAACATTCCGTCATAGGTCATCTGGACACCGTAAAGGAAATCGTCAGAGCGCGAAAACTCATCATCTGGGACCATCCATGACCGCTTCAGTTCGATGGGAGAGAAACGATCACCTTCAATTTGGTCCCCGTAAGCGTAGATCGTCTTGCCTCTGGGCTGGTAGAAGATATTGTCTTTGTCAAGAAGGTAATAAACCCCTGACATGCCGGGCTGTGCTCCGGACGCTGATTCTTCTTGCGGATAGGCCTGGTCCATCAGATCAGCCAGCTCCGGGGCTTTCATTTCGCCCAGACTCTCCACCATCTCATTTGTCATCGGGTCATCCATCGTTTCTGCTGTGGGAAGCCAATCGATATAACTCATTTGCTGGCCGTTAGGGTCCGCTTTGAATACATGGAAACGCGTACTGGCTCCCCATATCACTTGGCTGCCATCCGCATATGGAGCTGAGAATACCACTGTGGGGCATACTGGCCGACCCGGTAGGTAGTCTTCCACTTCACCAGCGGGCGCTTCGGTTGGTCCTGTGTATGGCGAAGAACCTTGAAGATAAGAATCCCTATGAGTCGTACTCCAAACGGAATCAGCCAGATAAGGATTCTTCGGTGGTTCGTTGGGATCGGTTAGCCAGGCGGGGTGTGATGCTGTTTGACCATTGGCTGGTTGTGCGGTAGGCGTTTCATCATCACCACCACAGGTAATTAGTAGTGACGAAGTAATCATCAATACCGCCAAAAATATGATACCAGCTTTACTCAAGATGTTCATAGGGAAAGCTCCTTTGCTTAGTGCAGTTCCAAAATATATCAAGATTTCATTACATACTCACTCATGAGTATCCGATCGAGCTTATCGAAATCGATGAACCTCATGCAGCTTTCCATCATCGCTTGCTCATGCTTCTGCCGTTTCTCCTCGTCACCTGCGGCATCGAAAAATACCTGGGGATCTGTCATTGCTTCATCCGGGAAGTTCTCCTCAACGATTGCATCGTAAGGGGGAGCGGCATAAGTCAGGGGACGTACGATGACATTTTGCTTGTAGCCGAAGGTCGACTGAATATCAATGGCGATCTGGGCATGGCTGCCATGCCAAATCTCCAGCCAGTCTGCATAACTCAGACGTGCTGGTTTTGTCAGAAAAACCACGGAATTCATGCCCGGAACGCGCTCACCGTCATTGACTGCGGTCCTGGCGTCGATGATTGGCTCGGACTCAGTCACGAGGTACCCAACCATTCGAGCGACAGCCTTGTCGATTACTTCTTCCAGCGGTTGGCGACTGATGGCGGTGTCCACCCATATGGAGATCAGACCATCGATAGGTGGCTTACTGGCTATGATTCGAAGTGGTTCTGCCGGGGCGACAGCCTCATCGACCACATTGATGCGCAGCTTGCGTATACCCAGCTTGATGAGTTGTTCAGAAACATCGCCCAGCAATTTTCGATTAAACTCGTTTGCCGATTCGGTATTGGACTTCCATACGGGGTAAATTATTTTTTCCATTCGTCTCTCCTCATTATGAATCCTTTTAGTATTAATCCGGCAATTAAATGTGGTATGTCATTCCCAACTCGATTGGGAATCCACTTCCCGACTACCCCTCTGGATTCCCGTTTTCACGGGAATGACATGAAAGG
>JABMQN010000104.1 GCA_013203045.1 Chloroflexota bacterium | reverse complement strand
GGGACTTTCACCCTGTAAGACACGCCAATCTCCCCTTGACGAGATAACGCCTGCGTAACCCGCCCCAAAAATAGGCCAGCCAATGCAGGGCGGCGAATCCTAGCCTAAAATCTTGCACCGATTGTACCATAGATTTCTGAAGAGCACCCAGACACCGTTGGCCAAAAAGCCGACCGGCAACTACAAAATGACATTTTCAACCAGAACCAACTTCGTGGGCAGCCGGTTTTTAGGGTCGGAGTTCACGCACTTGTTGGCTTGATCTTAGTCTTGGCCGGACGATGCACGCTTGAGTCGAAACTATATCATCCAATGACAGCTGAAGCGCATTAGCGATGTTTGCTGTGACTTCGATGCTGCCTGTACGCTTCCCATTCTCGATCTGAGACAGATAAGCTTTGCTAATACCGGTAACATCAGCCAGTTTTTGTTGCGTAAGTCCACGGTACTCGCGCCAGACCTTTATAGGGTTTTGTCCATCGAGTATCGCATATGTAACGCGACTCGGCACTAGCTCCTCACCCTTATCAATACTGAGTTTGGCTGCTTCGTAATCTTGGATATCCTGTAGTAGTTCGGTATCCTCCATTAGCTGTGCGTATATGGCATACGGGACTATAGCCCATTCAGGTTTGCCATCTTTCTCTATAATTTGCACAGTCATTCGTATACACCTCCCCTGGGGCCGATCTTTAGCACAAGGATTCTCAACTGACTCCCGTCGATTTCATAGATGACTCGCCAGTCACCAACTCTTAGCCGAAAGGCGGGGGTTTTCTGAAGCCTCTTCACATTTCTATATGTCGCATGAGGATCTACTGCAATCCGATTCAACTTCTCCCGTATCCTTTGAGCAGTGGCCTTGGGCATTCTTCTTAAGGCTCTATCAGCCTGCTTGGTAAAGAATATCTCATGCATGGAGCTATGTTAGCATATCGCTAACCATTATGCAAGTAGATGTTTACAACCAATCAATTATAGTGCAGCCAACAAATGGTAGAGGGAATGATTTCAGATATTGAATTACAGAAGTAAGCCAACCAAATATATTATATGGACGCGCGCCCTATCTCGCAAACACCGACATAGCGGTGCATTCTTGTGTAGTATCCAATAGAAAACTTCAATGAATTGGTCGATGAAGGGGTTATGGACCAGGGATTGCTGTTCCTCAAAGCTTTGGGCATGGTAGATGAACACCAGATTAGCGGGGATACGCTCGAAATGCCATATGATGGCGGAGTCCTGATCTTCACTGTGCAATAGATGGTGTTATCGCATATAGGACAATGAAAGCCCGACCGTGATGGTCGGGCTTTTCTTTAGCAGTAATCCAAAACGAAGTCGTTTCGAAGCAGTCTCCACGTTTGGGATGGTGCTACGGAGGGACTCGTCTTTGTTCGATCACCGTATCGAAAAGCTTCAATACCAGCTAGATTGTTGGAAAAGGCCTGCTAATTGAGTCGTATGAAGCGCAAATAGTGGAAGCCAGGCAATTTGTAATATCAAAAGGGTTAATGAATGTTGATGATACGGTTGCTTTGCGGATGTACAGGGATTATTTAAAGGAAAAAGTGGTGATGGAGGAGAATAAAGTGGCGGGCACACAGGGAAAACCGCAAAATTAAGTTTGTTAGTGTCCTGTGAAGTAGTTTACCAGTTGGTTACCAGTCAGGATAGTATATGAATGGATTCAAGTAAGAGGAATGGCCCTATGATACAGAGGTCTTAAAGAGCAGTACTGAACTTGATCGCTAATTGGGCATCCATAGTGCTCGCCTGGAGGGAGTCAACGAAACCCGAACCGAAGACCGGGGTGCGATGAGTGGAACACGTGCCAACTCTGTACGTCGGCGCAGCGGAATCCGGCCTGGGGCGGTGTATGTGCATTGGTCCCGGGAGTGTGTCACCGATATCCTGTTCTATGGGCATCGGTTTCGAGCGTCAATGATGGTGGATAATCTGGGTCGAGAGTGCCTGGGGAGCCAGGTGGATCAATCGATCTAGGGAGTCATATAGCGGAATTACTGGATCAGATGGGGATCTACGGGGTCACTGGAAACAGGTACAACAGGACTCTCTCGATCAGGCAAGTCCGGGTATTGACCGGGAGCCCGGCATTCGGTAGGATAGGCTCAAGGTATCAAGCCAAGGCAAGACCGGCTGGGGCTGATGGACATAGAGGTGAAACGATCATGGATGGAACTGCCCATAAGGTAACCGATTGGTCGATTTAACCAACTGCCTATGAAATTTGCCCACTGGACAAGTATGGTATAATGGGGCAAGTCTCCATACAAGTAGTGATGGAAGAGACAGGGTTCTAATTAGTCTCCTTCTAAGCAGTAGGTTCCGAGTTCGAGTCTCGGCAGGGACGCCATTTTTGGATCGTGTTTTCCTCATTTTTCCCTCCTTTGAAATCCTCTTTGATATTTTGGGTTAACAGATTTGCTTAACAAATCACGTTTGACTAGCTTCATTATTACCCTTTAATCCCTTTGGGTTGAATTCCCCGCCGC
>JABMQN010000103.1 GCA_013203045.1 Chloroflexota bacterium | reverse complement strand
TTCACTGCGTTCAGAATGACTTTCTAATTACAAACTAAATCCCAATGCTCCACCGTATAGAGAGCATTGGGATTTGATTATACCAGATTTAAATTTACCTCAGTCACTTTTATATCTCCGTTCATACTTCGGCAAACTCAGTACGAACGGATTCTTGGGCTACTCCGCTCATCCTGAGTGAATCGAAGGGTGAGCGATGATTATCACATACTATTCTAGTCGACTTTTCCTTTGAACCGATCGTCGCGGCCCTTGAAGCCAGCCTTGGTTCCTTTGTCCCTTCTCTCTTTGAAGAAATTGTACTCATCGGCTTCCCAACGCAGGTTAGTGAACATGGTGTGGGTAATATCTTGCAGGCTATTGGTCAGGCCCCAGCCCTCAAATATAAGCCGTCGAGTTGCCTTGCCAATAGCGATACCGTCGCGAGGAAGCAGGCACATGGATTCAGCCATCTTCTCGACTTCCGCATCCAACTGGTCTTCGGGCACAGACTTGGTGACGAGGCCAATTTGGGCGGCTTCATCACCCTTAACGATTCGGCCTGTAAGAAGCATATCAGTAGCTCTCTTGATGCCGATGGTCATCATCAACAAGTTGACTGGGGCGCCACTTCCGGCAAAACCCAGGCGCTGTTCAACGCAGCCAAACTTGGCATTATCAGCAGCTATTGCAAGATCAGCATGCAGCGGAATGTAGACGCCGCCACCGAGGCAGTTACCGTGGCACCTTACAATTGTGATCTTGGGAATAAGGAACAGCTTCATAGCCAGATCATGGAAGAAGCCTTTATCCACTGAGTATCGAATTCGCTGGCTGGCGCGACGCTCGTCTTTCTCGCCGGTACCCATGCCGTAGATGAATCCCACTCCGCCCAGGTCATGCCCGGAATGAAAATCCTTTCCGTTGCCCTGAATAACTATTACTTTGATGTCATCGTCAAACTCTGCATCATCGAGGGCGTACCAGTACTGATCGGTCAGTCCTTTCTGTCCGGGCCAGTCGGTAGCATTCCGGTTATCCGGGTCGTTGAAGGTGATGTAGGCCACATTGCCTTTTTTCTCGTATATTACTTTGGTGAACTCAACCGGTGCGAGTTCCAGATGCGGGTGTAATCGTGCCATTTCTTTCTCCTATTTTTTTTCAACCGCAGAGTACGCTTTAAGGGCGCAGAGGGTATAGATATTCGAAATCTCGGCGATCTCTGTGCTCTCCGTGGTTTGATTCCTATTTCTTTTCTTTCGGCGGCTGCTCGGGCGCCGGGTTCTTGTAGTTGACCAGCAACTTTTCTTTGGCGATCTGGGCGCATTGACCAAAGGTCCATGGGCCATCTATGTTAGGGTTATGCCGCTCTTGCAGCGTAATCTCTGGCTGACTAAACAGTCCCAGAGCACCCGGGGTGGTCAGGAACACCTGGCCATTGACGTCTTTAGCCTCGTCACTGGCAAGATATGCCATAAAGCTGGTAAAATATTCCGGCGGCATGGTATCCAGGGCCATTTCATCAGCTTTTTCCTGGGTCATAAATCCAGCCTCGACGCGCTTGGCAATCATCTTTTTAACATCTTCTCCCTGCACCATTCGGGTTGAGGCGCGGGGGACGAAGACGTTACAGGTCACTCCATATTTGCCTAACTCTCTGGCTGTTCCATAAGAGAAGCTGGCAATACCGCCCTTGGCAGCACCGTAATTTATATGGGTAACTCCGCCCTGATAGGCTTCGGAAACACAGTTGATGATGCGTCCATAGCGCTGCTCTCTCATCAGAGGTGCGGCATGCCGAGTGGTGTTGAAAGTTCCCTTAAGATGAACGGCTACTACCTGATCAAACTCCTCTTCCGACATATTCCAGATCATCTTGGGTCTGTCAATTCCGGCAATGTTCACCAGGATATCAATCCTGCCGAAATTATCGACACAGGCCTTAATCATGCCTTCAGCATCTGCGAAGCTGGCAACATTGCCATAATTTGCTACGGCCTTAACACCGAATGCTTCGCATTCCTTGACTACTTCATCAGCTGGCGAGGCCTCTTGATTTCCACTTCCATCCATTGATCCGCCCAGGTCGCAAACAACCACATTTGCGCCTTCTTGTGCCAGTGCCAGACACACCGTTCGGCCAATTCCTCGCCCGCCACCGGTTACTACTGCATTTTTCCCTACTAATCTATCACCCATGAAAATCTCCTTTTCGTATGTTTTAGCGATTCAATGTAAGAGAGTTTACCGGTTTGTTTGTTGCTGGTTTGATGGTTCCCCTCCCAACTATCAACCACCTAACCAATGAACCAACTAACTAAATTTACCCCTTAGTGGGAAGAGCGGCAACTGCCGTACCGAAGGTGGTCTTTTTGCCCTCCGGATTCTCGCCCCAGACATCCAGTTCGACGAGATTTCCCCTACTCTCCTGGCTCTTCCTGGTTACCATGCCTTTAACCGTAAACTCATCACCAGGAAAGTCAGCTCCCCGATTGTTGCACGTCAGTTTAGTGATCTTGCCATCGTTGCCCATCCAATCGGAAACGGCGCGAGCCAAGAGAGCACTCTTGAGCCTACCGTGAACAATGACATCCTTAAATCCCTGGGCGGTGGCGGTGTCCTTATCGTAGTGAAGCTCGTAGAGGTCACTGGCAGTCACCGCATAGATAACGAGGTCTTTTTTAGAGATTTTCTGCTTGAGCGGGGTGATCTCATCACCTTCGTTGACGTCTTCAAAAAATACTTGATGATGTGGCATCGTTTTCCTCCTAGAACCTCATAAGCTGGGAGCGGCTTTTAGCCACTAGTTCGCCTCGCTGGTTAACGTGGGTGGTTTCGAATTTAACGAATGTTTTCATACCCTTTGAGCCCTGCTCCTGGGTGACATCGACAAATTTGAAAGTGTTGGTCAGTGTATCTCCGGCTGCTACAGGAAGGAAAATATCCCACTCGCCGCCGGCATCAACGCCTCGACCTAGGGGCATCTGTGGACGTAACCGGGTAAAAGCAGAACTCATAACTGCTGCAGTGAAGAAGCCCGGAGGGGCAATAATGGAACTGTAGCCCTTGCCTTTGGCATATTCCTCGTCATTATAGAGCTGATTGGTATCACCAATGGCAGCGGCAAAATTGCGGATCATCGACTTCTCGATTTCCAGAGTTTCGACGACTTCTAACTTGCCGGCCTTTTCTTGTAGTTCTTCAAATGTCAACGGGATTTCTTCTGGCATGTTTCCTCCTATGTCATTTTCTCCTCGCCCTTAAGGGAGAGGCTGAGTGAGGGTGAATTCCCCCTTACTCAAGAAGGGTACATCATGATGTGCCCCTACTTTGCTGCCGGTGGTTCGCCAACAATCGTAATGCCGCAAACGAAATTGCCGGGGTGACCACCCTGATTATGCGCAATCCCCATCTTTAGATCGCCCTTTAACTGGCGGGAAGGTTCTTCTACTTTGCCCTGGAACTGTTTGTAGAACTCATAAATCTCACGACCTCCGCTGGCGCCAGCGGGATGGCCGAACGATTTCAGTCCGCCACTTATGTTGATCGGCATCTCTCCTTCTTGCTCCCAGTTACCGGCATCGATATCTTCTCTGGCTTTTCCTTTTTCTACCAAGCCCAGGGATTCGGCGGCAATCACTTCAGCGATGGAGAAACAGTCGTGAAGCTCGAATACCTGCATTTCTTTTCGAGGATCCTTGATTCCGGCCATTTCGTATACTTGTTTAGCGCATCGTTCCGTTTCTTCCCAATGAAGGTAATCATAATCAGGCCGTTCCTTGCCCCAGCTGGGGCCGCAGGCAATGCTTGATCCTTTGATAGTAATGTAGTCACCATCGGGCCGGAACTTTTTGGCGTCTTCAGTTCGAACCAGAATGGCTGCTGAAGACCCGTCATTTATCCCGCAGCAATCGAATAGCCCTAGAGGCCAGGCGATAATCGGGGCATTTAAGACCTGTTCGATGCTTACTGCTTTGCGCAGAGCGGCCTTGGGATTCCTCGAACCGTTATAGTGACTCTTCACCGAAACTTTGGCCAGCATGGTCTTGCCCTCTTCAGGGGTCAGCCCATAATAGGAAAAATATCGGGTAGCGGCCAGAGCATAACGAGCCACACCGCCGCCAACTTCAGGCGCGGCGCCATAGACCGGGTGCCATTTTCCGGGGAATGCCTGGGGGATTCCGCCGAATCCGGCATCCTTCATCTTTTCAACTCCAAGAGCCAGACAGACGTCATACGCGCCGGCGATTAGCGCCATTGCCGCGCCTCTGAAGGTTTCAGCTCCTGTACCACAGGCATTCTCTACATGAGTTACCGGAATATAGTCGAACTGAAGAGCGCCCGCTGCCATAATACCGGTCATGGCAATATCCGAATTAACATATCCCAGCCAGCAGGCCTGAATATCCGTCGTTTCAATACCCGCGTCCTCGCAGGCTTCATAAGTGGATTCCACCATCAGGTCCTCGGGACCTTTATCCCAGAGCTCACCAAAGGCAGTGCAGCCCATGCCAACTATTGCGACTTTATCTTTAATGCTTTCCATTTTTTCTTAACTCCATCAGCACCGTATCGGGCGGACTCTCCAGAAGTAGTTGATCAGTTCGGAACCTTCGAGCTGGATTCTGAAGGTCATCTCCAGCTTCATGCCCACTTCAACCTTTTCGGTATCGCGATCGGTCATGACGCTGTAGAAACGTCCGCCGCCATCGAGATCAACCACGCTGAATACCTTGGGCAAAACGATCTCCTGAGCCCGATCATCCATGCTGTAGGTAAACAGGGTGCCGGTCACATCGGAAAGCCGGACGAACTCAAAATTGTCTTTAGCTCTGCAGTACATGCACACCCGTTGCCTGGGAAGCTGGATATTCCCGCAGCTATTGCACTTTTGCCCGTAGAGCTTCCAGACCATTTCCTTATCGCGCCAGATCACTGGCAGTGATGACGGGCGAGCTGGAACCGTGCCCTTTGCCCATTCCATCATCTGCTTTATCTGAACGTATTTGCCGTAACTGGGGAGCGTCATCTTCGATTCCAGATGATTTCTGATCCCCCGGCGGTTGCCTTGTATTTTAGTGATGTTATCGGTCACTGTGAGAAGATAGGCATCAGCGCCGTCACTGTAGGTGGCGAAGAGGATTTTATCTCCCGGTTTGGCTTCTTCCAGTGCGGAGATCAGGATCATCGGGGCCAGCGCTGTGCCGGTGTTCCCGACCGAAGCGCCCATCGGGTCCTGAACCTGGGTCTTTGGGTCGAGCTTCATCTTCCTGGCCATAGCCGAATGAGTCCGGGGTTCCGGTCCGTAGAAGCACGCCTTGGTAATATCCTCAGGTTTGATATTGAGCTTCTTGTAAAGTTCCTTAACCGCCTGGGGAAGAATCTTGAGGTAGCCTTCTTCACGAATGAACCGGTCTTCCCAGACCTGCATGTATTTATCTCCCGGCTTGCGCCAGACATCAATGAATTCGCTGGAGAGATGATAGCTGCCATCGATAGTAGCGATGACATCTGTATCACCAATCAGTAACGCTGCAGCGCCATCACCGAACACACCTTCGAATCCGGAATCCGGGGCTGCCAGGCGGCAATCGGAAGCGACCACCATCACGTTCTTCGCTGAACCTGCTTTGACAGCATCCTCAGCCGCTCTCAGGGCATTGGTAGCGCCCCGAAGCGAATGAGCAATATCCATGGTAGTGATATCATCGCGCAGGTCAGCTGCAGAACGGATGATGCTGGCCGACTGTTTTTCCAGATATGGGGGGGAAACAGTGGCAAAATAAAGGGCATCGACGCTGTTGCGTTCCATGCCCTTTAAACAATCTATTGTAGCCTCAACTCCCATAGTGAGGCTATCTTCATCGGCGTTGGCTACAGATCTTTCGCCGGAACCCGCGCCTTTGCCCCACATAGCTCCGATATCCTTGCGGGCGAGCCGGTAAATGGGAATATAGGCACCATAAGAGGTAATTCCAACCAATTTACATGTCCTCCTTAAACACACTGGGACAAGCATAAAAACTTGCCTCACAGGTAATTGACCCAAAGAATAATTATAGAGAAAAACCGAACCGATGTCCACCCGAATGAATGACTGGTCACTCTCAATCTTCACGGCGGCAAATTTCGTGATTTTAAGGAGATACTCTCTTTTGTTACAGTGGAACCGTTTTAGCCATTATGCTATATGGAAACATGAGTAATATCCTATTGTCCTTACTCCATTTAATCCGGATACTAATGAGACTCTTTCTGAAATTGACATGTTTATTAGGTATTGCATTACTACATATTTGTGATATAAATTAACACAACTGGCAGTAATGTTAACTCAAATAACTGTGTAGCCTTTGGAGATGTAAAAACTGAAGGAGTTAGATATGGAAGCAATGGATACGTTGTCAGATCATCTGAAAACCAGGGTAATAGAACTGAAAAAACTACAGGATGAAGGGCGAAAAATCATTGGCTACACTCCGGGGGGCTACATGCCGGAGGAGCTGGTATATGCATGTGATGCGGTTCCCGTAGGGCTCATTCGCGGCGGCGAGCACGAGCCAGTGCTGTATGCCGGAGCCTATCTTCCCCGATGGATGGATACGTTTTGCCGGGCCCAGATTGGATATAAGATGCTTGGAGAGGACCCCAGTTATCAAATGGTGGATTTACTTGCAGTACCACTCACCGACAACAATATAAGGGCAGTGGCGGACTGCTGGGATTTCTATACTGATACTGAGGTGTTCCGGTTTGGTATCCCCCATGATAAAAGCGATTTTGCGTTCAACTACTACTTGGATGGAATCAACCTGCTCAAAGAAAAACTGGAGAGCCTGACCGGGAACAAAATGGATGAGGCGAAGCTTAAGGAAGCTATCGATTTGTGCAACAGGGAACGTGAGCTTCTCAAGGAGATTAGCCTGATGCGCATGTCCGATCAATCACCGATAAGTGCAAGGGACTTCATAGATCTGAACCACAGTTCCTTCTTGGCCGATAAAAGCGTCATGGTAGAGGCATTGGAATCCGTGTGTACTGAAATGAAGAAACAAGAGCCTGCCCGTTCAATGAAGGGCCCCAGGATTCTGCTCACAGGCTCCACATTGGCCCGCGGGGACTACAAAATACTGAGCCTGATCGAGGAAACCGGAGCGGAAGTGGTGATCGAGGAGTTCGCTGAGGGAATGAGGCATTACTGGGAAACAGTGAATCCTGATGGCGACTTTATGGAAGCACTGGCTGATAGATATTTCAAAAGGAGAGTACCTCCTGCCTGGTTCAGACCGGGCAGGGAACGGCTCGATTTCCTAATAAAATTGGCTAAAGATTTTAAGGTTGACGGGGTTATCTGGTATCAGCTTATGTATCGTGATTCATATGATTTCGAGTCTTATTATTTCCCTCCCATGCTGGAAAAGGAAACAGGGTTGCACATGCTCAAGATCGAGTCGGACTACGATGCTTCCGAGATCGGGCCTTTCCGGACGAGGGTCGAGACCTATATCGAAACTATCAGGAGGTAACCATGTACACTGAGCTTTTTACACTTTGTGGCTATGAACCGGAGGAAATAGAAAAGGAAACTCCCAGGATCGAAAGAGCCTTCGAGAAGGCGAAGTTAGGGCGCGAGGATATCGAACGGGCCGAGAACCGGCTGAGAGAATACTTTGATACCACGTCATTCGGGGTCAGGAAAAGTCTGAAGATATGGATGGAGCAGTTCATCGACATGGTGCTCGCCAGGGAAGAGGGGAAGAAAATAATATATCCCTCCTACCCTACTGTTCCCGACATCACCCTAGCAATAAATATGGCCTCTGAAGACGTTTTTTGCCAGACCCCGGAGCTAGTTCTCGATATGGTCATGGGCCAGATATTTGGCAAGATAGATCCCATCCTGGAAGCAGCCGAGGCGCATGGACTGTCCCAGGGGCTGGCAATGTGTTCCCTGAATCAGGCACGAGTTGGGGGGATAATACAAGGAATAGCGCCTATGCCTGACCTCCTGCTGGGTACCGGTTTTTTCTGCGACCAGACCCCAAAAACAGACGATTACCTCCATGAGGTTTATGGGATACCTATGGTAATTATGGATGGCTGCATGGACTCAAGCTGGGATGAGTTCCCGGAGATCAGTTCACGACGGGTAAAGGCCCTTGGTATTGAAATACGACGAGCGATGGAGGAATGCCAGGATGCGCTGGGCATCAAGATAACCGATGAGCTACTTGAAGAATCTTTTTCAGATTTCACCAAGCTTTGGACCTCTCTGTTCATGCTCTGGGATTATATGAAGAACGATCCGCAACCGATGAGCCTGGTGGATTTGGGCCCCTTGTGGTGGATGGCAACTTCACCGGACCGACGGGCTCTGACGGAGGGAATTCAGGTGATTGCCCAGTTAATCAGGGAGATGCATCAGAAGGTCAAAGAAGGGAAGGGAGTGGTGCCCAAAGGTGCCCCCAAGGTGCTCATATTCTGCCATCAGGCTACGGATCCGCGCGTGATGCGTATGATTGAGAATGCTGGCATTGCTGTGCCTACTACTGCCCTAATAGGAGTCACTGCGTCCCAGGCTGCAGCATTCGCAGATACAAAATATACTATTTGGGAAGAAAAGGTAGCCAACAACATGCTGAGTCACGGTTTATACCACAGCACCCCAGGCTGTATCCACCGATACAGGGAGCTTTGCCAAACTTGGAATGTGGACGGGGTGTTGAATTTCTATCATTTCTCCTGTAGGGCATATTGTATCGCTCCTTTGATGATCAAGAGTGCCATAGAGGAAGATGCAGGCATCCCGGTTCTATCGCTGGAGGGAGATTTCTACGATACAAGGCAGTACAGCGCTGAGTCATTGAAAACGCGTGTGGAGACGTTTGCCGACATGTTGACCATAAAAGCAGCAAGCCGAAGCGGTTAAGGTATCAGAACAAGTACATATATAACTTGCCCCCTAAAAACAGGATGATACAATCATGGTGTTTAAGAGGGCTAGTCGAACGCGGCTAGCCCTAGTGGTGTGAGTACAAATATGAATATTTCAGGATTACTCCCTTTAATCGATAACAATCCAAACTACCAGGACCTTATCCAGAACCTGCTGGAAAATAGAGGGAAAGTATCAATTATTGATACAGCCAAGCCCCTTTTTCTTGCGGGCCTTTCCCATAACCTCAATTTGCCGATGCTTGTTATCACGCCAAATATCGAACGGGCAAAGGTATTATGCGATGAGCTCGTTACATGGTGCAATCCCAAGCACCCGGTTCTCCTCTTCCCCGAATTCAATGTTCTTCCATATGAACGTCTCACCCCCGATTCTGCCACGGTGCAGCAAAGACTACGCGTAATGGCCACGCTATGCCAACCAATACAACCGCCTCCGTTGATCGTAGCCTCAGCTCATGCCCTTTCACATAAAACCGTATCCGCCACTGAGTTCACTGCTGTGTGTCTGCTGGTCAAAAGCGGGATGCGTGTCGACATGAGTAAACTCGTAGCTCACTGCATGGATATCGGTTATGAGATCCAGGAAATAGTGGAGACTCCCGGATCGATAAGTAAACGCGGCGGCATCATCGATATTTTTTCTCCAAACAACGATAACCCCGCTCGAATCGAGTTCTTCGGCGATGAAATCGAAAGTATCCGATGGTTCGATCCCGTAACACAGCGTTCCATCGAACTATCCGAATCGCTGACCATTGTTCCTGCCCGAGAAATGCTCCTCCCTCCAAAAGATCAACTCGAGCGCATTCTGACCGAACTCGACCTTTCGCATTGCAGTAATCAGGCCAGAGACCTGATGTATGAAGATATCGATCTTCTATTGAGCGGCCAATGGCGCGATGGTCTTCAATTCTATGCTCCCACATTTAACAACTTTGCTATATTGGACTATCTACCACAGCAAACACTCATGGTTTTAGATGACCCTGAGAGCATTGCAAATGAGCTTGAAGATCTTGATTCCCAGGCAAATGGGCTGCGGCAGAGCCAGATCGAACGAGGTGAACTGCCAAGGAATTTCCCCATACCATATTTCAGATGGCCTGAGATAGAAGAGAAAATACTCCAGTACAAGCAACAAATCCTGCTTAAAAAATGGGGGGATGCCAGCACCAGTTCTCTTTTTGACTTTGGCATACCTACCACCTATTCCGGGCAATTCCCCCGGTTCTTCGAAGATACAAAAGTGCACCTTAAAAATGGTAAGCGCATCATCATCGTTTCCCTGCAAGCCGAGAGACTATCTGAGCTTCTTGAAGAACAGGATATTCTGGCGTCCCCTGTATTCGAAATCAAGCAATTGCCCCCGACAGCTTCATTAACGCTGGTTCATGGCTCCCTTTCCGGTGGCTGGAATTTGGACGAGACGGTTTTTCTCACCGATACCGAACTGTTTGGATTTGCAAAGAAACGTCGTGTAGCACCAAAGTATCGCGCCCAGCACGAAGTGTTCCTCGCTGACCTTAATATCAACGATTATGTAGTGCATGTTGATCACGGGATTGGCCGCTTCGTCGGCCTGACGAATATGGTCACTGATGGTATTAAACGTGAATATATGATTCTCGAATATGCCGACGATGGCAAACTGTATGTTCCAACCGATCAAGTTGACAGGGTTGCTCGATATGTCGGTTCCGGAGGTTACGCCCCCTCGTTAAGCAGATTAAACACACAGGAATGGGCACGCACTAAACAGAAAGTCAAGCAAGCAGCAGTTGAGATGGCTCAGGAACTTCTTATCATATATGCATCTCGTGAGGTCTCCACAGGGATTTCTTTCTCGCCCGATAGTATATGGGAACATGAACTTGCAGCCTCATTCCCTTATGAAGAAACAGACGATCAAATCCAAACCATATGGGATGTCAAACAGGATATGGAAAGCCCCAAACCAATGGATCGACTGGTATGCGGTGACGTTGGATATGGCAAAACGGAAGTTGCAGTACGTGCAGCCTTCAAAGCCGTGAATGGTGGTATGCAGGTTGCAGTTCTGGTCCCCACCACCGTGCTTGCCCAACAACACTTCACCACTTTCGCTGAGAGGCTGGCAGCTTTTCCCGCCACGATCGAAGTGTTGAGTCGTTTCCGTTCTCCCAAGGAACAACAGAACATATTGGAAAGACTGGCAAAGGGATCGGTCGATATCTGCATCGGAACTCACCGGTTGATCCAGAAAGATGTGTTGTTCAAAAATCTGGGATTGGTGATTATCGATGAGGAACAGAAGTTTGGTGTAGCCCATAAAGAACGACTAAAGAAACTACGAAGTGAAGTCGATGTGCTCACTCTCAGTGCCACACCCATTCCGCGCAGTTTTCATATGTCGCTCGTCGGAGTCCGCGACATGAGCACTATCGAGACTGCCCCTGAGGAACGGATACCGATAAAAACATATGTTTCTGAATACAATAGCGAGTTAGTTCGAGAAGCGATTCTAAGAGAACTCGACCGTAATGGACAGATTTTCTTCGTGCACAACCGCGTACAGAGCATCAACTACGTAGCCAATCAATTGAAGGATCTGGTGCCAGAAGCCAAGTTTGCCGTGGCTCACGGCCAAATGCCAGAGGAGATGCTGGAATCGGTGATGATCGATTTCACTACAGGCAAAATCGATGTACTTGTCTGCACTACCATTATCGAATCGGGCTTGGATATGCCCAGCGCCAATACACTGATAATCAATCAATCCGACAAACTTGGCTTGACCCAGCTTTACCACTTGAGAGGCAGGGTAGGGCGAGGAGACGTCAGGGCCTACGCCTATCTCCTGTACGATAAAGGCAAACGTCTCACAGAACCGGCTCAAAAGCGCTTGAGAACAATATTCGAAGCTACTGAACTTGGCGCCGGTTTTCGCATCGCAATGAAAGACCTTGAGATCCGTGGAGCCGGGAATATTCTCGGCCCGGAACAGAGCGGACATGTAGGAGCAGTCGGATTTGATCTGTATTGCCGATTGCTGGCCGGGGCCATCGAAGAATTGAAATCCGGTGACGGCAGGCAAGTTCCCGACCACGATCTGCCGGCTGTCGATTTACCGATCACAGCCTACATCCCTGAAGATTACGTAACCGATCTGAACGTCCGCCTCGCACTTTATCAACGTCTGGCTAAGCTCGATTCGCCTGATCAAACTAAGGAGATTCTCCTGGAACTTGAAGATCGATTCGGTGAAGTACCAGCGGTTATCAAAAACCTTCTGTACGTCATCAGGATCAAACTCATTGCGGCTCAAGCTGGCATTCAAAGAATTCTAACCGAAGACAAGCGAATTTCCATAGTTATAGGAAATTCGGACGTAATAGATAGAACAGCTCTGCAAAACAGCTTTGGAAGTAAGATTAAAGTGGGTACTACCCGAATCAGATTGGATACAAAAAAACTGGGGAAACAATGGCCCAAAGTACTCGGAGATGTATTGAGAAAGATAGCCGGGTAGGGGTCGACCCATGCGTCGACCCCAGGTAGGAACGACACACCAGTCGACCCCTAAATTCATCCTAAATAAAGTCTAACCAGTAGTGATACTTCTCGTCTCTGCCATTTACCACATCGAAGAACTTCGCTTGAATCTTGGCCGTCAATTCACCTCGGCCATTGTTACCAATGGGCCTCCCATCAACTTCCCTAATCGGCGTTACCTCTGCTGCTGTGCCAGTAAAGAACGCTTCATCAGCCAGGAAAAGTTCCTCGCGCAAGATGTCCCTGGTTTCAACCGGGATTCCCATATCTTGTGCAATGGTCATCGCCGAATCCCGGGTGATTCCGGGAAGAGCTCCTGCGCTTGATGGCGGAGTAATCACCACACCATCTTTAATGATAAACAGGTTTTCCCCACTTCCTTCACAAAGCATTCCATGCGAATTGAGCATGATCGCTTCATCGAAGCCACAATCAAGCGCTTCAAGTTTGGCCAGCACTGAATTAGCGTAATTGGCAGTAGCTTTGGCATGGGTAGGCAATGATCGCGAATCAATGCGCTGCCATGAAGACATCATCACGCGAATACCATTTTGGATTCCATCATCACCCAGATATGCACCCCATTCCCAGACAATAATGGAAACGTCCACTTTGTTCTTGCGCGGATTAACTCCCATCTCACCATAACCGTAGAAGGCAATGGGCCGAACATAGCATGCCTTAAGATTGTTGACCTTTACCATTTCCTTGGCCGCCGCACACAGTTCATCGAGAGAATACGGCATGGGCATCTGATAAATCTTGGCGCTGTTGAGCAGCCTTTGCATGTGCTCTCTCAGGCGGAAGATCGCTGGCCCTTTCACGGTATCATAGCATTTAATACCTTCAAAAACACCTGTTCCGTAATGAAGCCCATGCGTTAGAACATGTACTTTTGCCTCATCCCACGGGACGAATTCTCCATTAAGCCAGATTTTTTCTGATTTTTCCATTGTTCCTTCCTCAAGAGTTACTAATGTATGAAACGTCAAAAAGATTATACATGTTCCAGGATTTCCATCAGGTTTCCAATACGCTGACAATCAACATGATCATCGAATACCCCATCCCGGTCCAACCACAACGGCTTGATTCCCGATCCCAGCGCTCCCGCAATATCGGAATGATATTGGTCTCCCACCATAATTACCTCTGAAGCCTTGGCCTGAGCTCGCTCCAAAGCAACTCCGAATATCTCGGGGTGAGGTTTCTCGAATCCCACTTGATGAGAGACAATGACAAAATCGAGGTGAGATGCAAGATCGAAATCAGGACAAAATTGTTCCAGAGTCATATCCAAATTGGATACCAGCCCTACCACGATACCTCGATTGCGCAGTTCAGCAAGCGCGGGCACCGTATCATCGAACGGTACAACCCCCTCTGTATTCAGCCTCAACAACTCCAGCAATTTAGCGGCTTGCTCGCGGGAAACTTCAACCCCGGCTTCACGAAGCCAAGCTCGTTCGAATTCAATGAATACTTCCATCTTTTCTTCCGGTGATCGTTGCTCGATTGGCGACCGAGCAGCCTCCCGACTGAAGTAATCATTCGCAGCCCAGAACCCTCGGCGGAGATCCTTCTTCGGGACTTCTATACCATACTGCTTCAGTGCCCGTTGCTGACGCTCTTCGGGCCACGGATCATGACGAACGAGGGTATTAACCAGATCAAAGAAGACTGCTTTGTACATGAGCCAAGTGGATTTTATTATAGCATAAATTTGCAAACTGATTGGAATCCGCTATAATTAAGTCCGCCTGTTCATAGGAAGGTAAATCACACATGAAAAAATATCTAAGAATTATCTTTCTACTCCCCATATTTCTATATGTTTTTGCTATAGGAATTGTCGATGCCGATTCCCCGGAAGTTCATGTACTTGACGTCGATGGGACTATCGTTCCAGTGATAGCAGATTATATCGATCGTGGCATCACCAAGGCTGAAAAAGAAGGTGCCGCTGTTGTCGTGATAAAGTTAAAAACCCCCGGCGGAATGCTCACCACGACCGAAGATATCGTGGATAGAATCCTCGAATCGAGAGTCCCGGTGGTTGTCTATGTCGATCGCTGGGCAGGATCGGCGGGAACTTTTATAACCATGGCCTCACATATTGCTGCTATGGCTCCAGCAAGCCGAATTGGTGCTGCAAGCCCGATATCGGGTAGCGGTGAGGAACTTTCAGAGACCCTTCAAGATAAACTCAAAGAAGACACTGCTGCTAATATCCGAAGTCTCGCCGATCTCAGAGGCCGTAACCAGAAAGCCGCCGAGGCAACAGTGGTTAATGCACTCTCCTTTACCGACCAGGAAGCTCTGGGACTGGCACCCATTCCGGAGTCTCATAGGGAGGTTCTGGGCATCGAAGACCCTATCCTTGATCCCCCTCTTGTTGACCTGGGTGCTGAGGATATCGAAGACCTTTTAGAAAAAATAGATGGATTGCAGGTAGAAATAAACGAAGAAGTCATCACGATTCACACTAAAGGCTACACCATTCACGAAACCAAAATGAACTGGATCGAGCGTTTTATTCACGCCATCAGTGATCCCAATATTGCTTACATTCTTCTTAGTATTGGTTCATTAGGAATCCTTATAGAACTGTACAGTCCCGGCACAATCATTCCTGGTGTTGCCGGTGCTATTAGCCTTCTGATGGCCTTCTACTCCCTTTCAGTACTCAATGCTCACTGGGCTGGAGTGATACTCATTCTGCTGGCATTTGCTTTGTTCGTGGCCGAGTTGTTTACTACCAGCTTCGGAGTGCTGACTGCAGGAGGAATTGCATCCCTTATAGTCGGTTCCTTGATTCTATTTTCCGGAGGGTCATCGATGGAGAACATGGGTGTCGATTGGTGGGTAATCGCCATTGTTGTAACTTGTGTTGTATTGTTCTTTGTTTTTGTAATTCAGGCAATCGTGCGTGTACAAAGACGAAAGCAGCCAACCGGCTCTGATGGACTCATCGGCATGGTGGCGCAGGTGAAAACGCCACTCAATCCCAGGGGAACTGTTTTCGTCCATGGTGAACTGTGGGATGCCACTATTGATGAAGGACAAGCCAATCCTCAAGAGGAGGTGAGAGTAACGAAAGTTAATGGTTTGAAACTCCGGGTAACCAAGAAACATAATGGAGGTGACTGAATGG
>JABMQN010000102.1 GCA_013203045.1 Chloroflexota bacterium | reverse complement strand
TCCCCGATCACAGCTATTACATGATGAGGAGAACCAGCCATTTGCATAGCCATGGCAATTCCACTCGCAATCGAGAGAGAGGTGCCAGCATGACTGGCATCAATGATATCATGCTCACTTTCCTGTCGGGCGAGAAAGCGGTTCATGCCCCCCCATTGGTTAAGCGTCGGAAAAAGCCCTTGGCGACCTGTCAGCAGTTTATGAGTATAGCCTTGGTGTCCTGTGTCAAAAATCAACCGATCATGAGGCGAGTCGAATACGTGGTGTAGTGCAATTGTAAGTTCCACCACACCTATATTGGCGCCAATATGTCCGCCAGTCTTGGAAATGTTCTCTATCAGATACTGCCGTATGTCAGCGGCCAAATTGGTCAGGTCCTCAATTGACATACTTTTCAATTCTTTCGCAGATGGAAAAATAACTTGATCCATTAGATACTCCCCTTACTAGATTTTGCGCGAATTTCATGCCAAATTCTCAGTTCTCGTTGTAAAGCAGTGACTTGCTTAATCTCGATTAAAGCTGTTCTGAAGTCATACGACCGATGTATGAATGCCAAAAGGAGGGACTTGGCCTCAGAATAGCTCTATTTGAAGTCAATATCTTCCCCTTTCTGCAGATAAAAAGCAGCCCATGTCTCTTCGACATGATATATGTCATATTCTATCGAAAGGTCATCCAAATACTGTGTCAGATCCGGATAATTCGGATTACCATAATCGTGCCAGGCTATACACGATAAGGAATCAGGGCGTAACATTTTAAAGGCATTTTCTGTATCCGACCTTAATGTCCCTAAATCGTGCCCGCCATCGACATATACAATATCTATTTCTCCTTCGAAGTCTGAAAAGTCGAATTCATTGGAGTCGCTGTATAATCTTTGTATCATATTCTCAAATGGGCTTCCTAAAAAGGCCAGCCGGCGTTCATACTCAAAGTGTTTCAAAGATACTATATGATCAGGTTTGTGTTGCTTAACATTTTTGAAAGACTCGTAATCCAAGTCCAGGGTGTAGATATTGACCAGTGAAGGCACATTCATAGCGATATTCAAAGTCTGAATGCCAAGATAGGTACCAAATTCAAAGAAGGTTCTGGCATTGACAAGTCGAGCAAGCGATACCAAAATTGCCGAGTGGAGTAATTTAGGAGTATTCAGCGATGGGAAAACAAGTCTGATAATCTCTTCGCCGTCACGTTTGTATTAACCTTTGTAAAGACTTTGCTTGGCCGAATATGTTCCACACCTTTATCCTCCATATTATCCTTGAAAACGGTGAGATATTCTCTGATCAAAAGATGGTCTGCAAAGCCTCGATACACATAAATCAAGAACCCACGAAGCAATTGGATGTTTAACCAGAGAATCCCCTCTCAAACACATAATACAATCATACGGTTGCCCATCAACTTGGTGCGTCCACAGGAACAGGCCAATCTGATTCACTCGCTGGGCTCTGTCTTGCTAGCTACGAAGAAAATACTGTTACCCCCTAACTTCAACCTGATAATTAGGATATTCAGTAGTTTATATACGAGATGCCGTTTGGCCAAGGTCAAACTTCTATGCAGGTGTTTGCAGATTGCTTTGACGGGCTTAATTGAAGTTTTCCTTGAAAGCCTCATAATTGCCACACGGATACCAAAGGAAAAATATGGAGAAGCATACAATGGGATTGTACCTACAAAAAGTGGTACAAGACCAGCTTGAGTTAGCATATGCTTCATTGAACGCTCAGTGAAATAATTAAGATGTTCTGGTGGGATCATCAGATACCATTTCGTGCCTCGCAGTCTAGCGGTGATTCCACCAACATTTGGAACAGAGCCAGCAAAAACTCCCCCAGGTTTTAGTAGTTTGCTAACTGATCTTGTACAACTGCCAGGCATACGTAAGTGTTCAAGCACCTGCCACGCAGTAACGATATCGAAGTCTTTTTGGAGTACCTCGAGACAGTCAATAGAGACCTTTTCAATATCTATCCCTAATCTGGATTGCCCAAAATCAATTGCCTCTGGATCTACATCTACACCCAGCGCTTGGTATCCCAAATCCTGCACTGCATAAACGAAGAAACCATGTCCACATCCAATGTCTAGTACCCTCCCTCTTTGTTTGATACCTGCAAATTCTACGACATATTTCATTTTCAAATAGCCATCTTCAATAGCTGCGCGATTTGCTTGTATGGGATCGCCCCATTCGATTATTCCCTTTTTAACCCTACCTTTATAAGACGCATAGAAAGAATCCAGAAACTTCTTAGTAGGCGGAGGCCATACTACAATCATGCCACAAACGTTGCATTGCACAAGATTATATTTGCCTCCATCGGTACCGCGCGTATATGCAAACGTACGGGCCAAACTGTTTTTCTCACAAACGTCACACATGAAGTCGTCCTGAGTGGGATCATACATGTTATTGCACCAAGTCAGCAGCTAGTTTACCATGCTGCAAGGCTTTCTTCCTCAGGTCAGGCAATACCTCGTTGATTCTCCTTTTAATATCCTTTCTGTCACTCCATGTCTCGCCAATGCTCTTCTTCAGCAAGCCTGTGCTGAGTTCCTCGATCTTCACGAATTTGTCGCCAACTGATAGCTCATCCATGGAAGGCTTTATGTGCCATTCGCCACCGCAAGCAATAGGCGGAACTCCTTGGACAGCAGCGAATATCAAAGAATGACGTCTGTTTGAGAAATGCATGTCTAACAGAGGAAATAACGACAATATTTCGTAGAGATTATGCTTATTTGTGATCTGATGAGCGTGCTTCTTATGTTTCATTCCCGCAACTATATCTTTGGCGG
>JABMQN010000101.1 GCA_013203045.1 Chloroflexota bacterium | reverse complement strand
GTCCCTACCCCTACATCTTCGCCCACACCTGCACCTGCTCCTGCGCCAACTCCGGCGGCACCTCCACCAACCCTAAAGCCGGTGTTTATTACGCCTTCTGAGTTACCAACAATGGAACCTGTAAATTTAATGGCGTTTGATCTTACAGACAAGATCAGTGAGGATGGTACGTTTACCCAGGAAGTTGTTCTTACTTCTTTCGATGGCAGTACCGATATTCAAATACCAGCCGGCACAATTGCCACGGATGCAGATGGTGAACCTCTCAGCCAGGTCACAATCCACCCTCCGGATAACGAGCCGCCCACACCACCAGAAAGTAATATCATTATGATGCTCGATCTCGGTCCCGATGGAGCAACTTTCGATCCCTCTATTATCGTGACCATGAGTTATGATGCGGGCACGTTACCAGAGGGAGTAGCCCCGGAAGACCTGGTACTGGCATATTATGATTCATCGGTTGAGGAATGGATAACACTTGACGATATTGTGGTAGACGTAGTAAACCACACCATCATTGGAACAACAAACCACTTCACCGAGTTTGCTGTGCTGACAAACGTAGTGGGGATTAACCCAACTCCAATACTGGAACCCGATACGAGCTCAGACGATGGCTTATCACCTTCAGCATTCGCATTGATAAATGGCATTATCGTTGCCGGAGTTGTTGTTTTGGGAACAATTCTGTATTTCTATTCAAACAGGCGCAAAAAAGGCAAGGCAACTCACACAAGAAGAGCCTACTGAGCGTAGCATTTGCCCAGATCTCCACGGACCCATAAAGAGCATCCAAGCCTCGAACAACCGCAAATTCGTCCGTTACTCTATTGCTGATGGCGAATCGGCAATGACCGCCTCTTTTGACTCGAAGTAGATCGGTGACCCAAGTTCTGAGAAGCTAAACGTATGGAAGGCCCGATGCCCACTGTAGTCCAGCACCCTGAGGTCATCAGTCTCATACAGGTCCTGACGGACAATATTGAAATGATTTCCATATCGGGCTTTTGCCAGGTCTAGCGATACTTCGCAAGCAATGAACTTGTTGACCCCTTTGGAACTGAGTCTTTTGAGCAATTCAGGATTCGTGACGGCATCAAATGACGTCAAGATTACCAAGGGGCCAACAGCAGTGAAGAGAAAATAGCATTTCATAGTTCTGACCTCCTTCATTGTATTTCCGTGATTCGTATTGATCCACTTACGATCACAATAGGAATTCGCGATTTTATTCGTCAACCCCCTAAATGCCCAAACTTACCTGTGGTACGTTTTTTCCCCGGCGATTAGTCAGCCACGTTTCTCGTTTCTTATAATCATGCAGTTACTTTTAATAATGAGAATCGCATTACTTTTGGTTTTACCAGCCTTTCAAAATCCTTATATGCCATCTTGATCAACTCAGAATGGGAACCTGCGTTGAAGGCAATCTCTTCATCCTCGGCCAGCGTTTCCGCAACATAAACATCCAATCCGTACAGATTCCCAAACGGTGGCATGGCACCAATAGTGCATCCTGGGAACATGTCTTTGAATTCGTGTTCTCTGGCAAGTTCAATATAATTTGCCCCTGTAGCATTTTTCAGAAGATCGAAATCCACCTTATAGGAACCTGGAAGAACAGCCATAGCCATCTTCCCATCAAGCTTTACCATCACTGTTTTGGCTAACTCCTTCCCGGAAATGTGGGCCGAGGCAGCAATCTCCTGAGCTGTATAGGCCGTAGAATGTTTCACAGAGAGATACCTAACGTGATGGCTATCGAGAAACTCCCTTAACTGCGTCACTGGCATAACAACCTCCTTACTTCGTATTCCACCAATTCTCTATTTGGGATAGAACTTGGAACTTTTCCATACCTAATGGAATCTGATCAAAAACCTGTAAGTGTTGGCAAGTCCTCCATTTCATCCGGTGGGGTTACAACAACACCACTCATCCATTCGTCACCCAGCGCAGCACGCCATTCCAGCATCTGCTGCCTGAACTCATCGTATTCTTGTTCAACTGCCTCATAGAGCCTCGCATTCTCCAATGCAATGGCGCCAAGATTCGCAGCAGCCCCAACAAAATAGATGTCATCATCGGTAAAACTGCGCCGCTCACCGGTATACACTCTTATGACTCCAATGATCTCCTCTCTGAGCATAATTGGGACAGAGAGAATCGAAGCAATTCCTTCCTTGCCAGCTTGCTCTCTATACTGAATTCTCGGATCCTCCACTGCATCAAATACAGCGATCGGGTTACCCTCCAATGCCTCACCGATACTCTTATCAACAGATAGCGGGCCCTTCCTGATATACCAGTCGCTCAGCCCGTAAGCCACGGTGTGAAGCAGCTGTTTACGATCTGGTGTTAAGAGCATCAATGAAGCACCTTTGGCTTCAAGTACTTGAGCAATTTTCTTGACGACGTAGCGTAACACGACATCAGGTGTGCCTGCCGAGTTCACCTTTGCTGCCAATTCGTAAAAGTTGTTATAGTAATTGCGCTCAGTTTTTGTGACCATGGTCACCCCCTTCCCCTACTGTATTTCGGCATACAAGACGACTCTTTTCCCGAATACGAGTATCCCATGATTCAATGTCTGTACACTGGATAAAAAGAGGAACCTAAACAAAACCCACTGCATACATGGGTACCACCCCCTCGTCTAGAAGCAATTGGGGACCACGTCGACACCACCTAACCCACCCAATAGATGAAAAAAGGCCATCCAGCCATAGCTGAACTGCCTTTCCATAATGAGGCTCTCAGTTGTTGATACCATCTGTTCCGGACAGACTGCGTGGTACATAGTGCACCTCGATCAAAGACCCCGGCCGAAAGAAGAGGATTCAAATATACTCCTGTCAGGCCATCTTGTCAATACTTTTAAATATCGGTATAGAAGGCTTTTCGATTGACTCTCCCCCAGGTTTCAGATTAGCATCCTACCTCGCAGTAGCTTTCGCCCCACCTGTACCCGTTTCACCCATCGATTGCCATCCACACAGCATCATTCTCTATCAAATCTACTTCTTATAAACACTCGTTACTACTTTCATGGTACTCATGCGGGGGATATGAGTGATTCCACCCATTGAATTTTGGGGCTAGCCACGTTTCCGAAGCTGCGCAGATATCGTAAGCTTGCAATATACTATGGGGATCAGTATACCCCTTTCACATTCGTCGATGGGTTTCTATACTACGCTCTACACAAATAGAGAGTGGTTGGAAATAAATTAAAACGGGGAAAGGAGGAACAGAATATGTTTCACAGGAAGGAAGAAGGATTTACCCTGGGAGAACTACTGGTAGTCATTGCCATCATGACAATTTTGGTGGCAGTTGCTGTAGGCAGTTTCACCGGACTCATCGGATCTGGCACCAACGAATCCAAGGTATATGAGTATGAGGCAGTCCAAACGGCAGTAGACGCCTATCTGGCTGTAACCGGTACAAGTAGCTTAACAGCACAGGTTGTTGGAGCAGCAGTTGATAGCGGTGATGTTTTTGCTTCATACATGCGCCGTCTACCTACAAAGTACACATACACTTGGGATGCTAACGGTGTAGTAACACAGGGTCCAGCAGCATAATAGTTATCTAACAAAAATATACATATTATGTTGGGGATACCCCAACATAATAGTAAAGCTGAATAATCAGCACAACAACATGAGCAATTCCGCGATGCCCTATTAAAACGGGCAAAGCTGGAATTGCCTTTGTTGTAATTTGAGGCCAAGGAAAACACATGGAAAAAGCGAAGGGTCCTACACTCAAAAAGACTCTGGGCGAGGTCCTAGTTGAAACAGATCTTATCTATCTTGAACAACTGGAAATTGCTCTGGAAATACAGCGCAAAAACGGAGGATTGTTCGGTGATATCCTCATTGAGCAGGAATATATAACGCCAAGTGACTTAGCCATGGGGTTAAGTATTCACCTGAACATGCCTGTCATCGATTTGAGAAGGCATCTCCCTACTCCTCGTGCCCTAAAAATGATCCCCATCAGCACCGCCAAAAAACATACACTCATCCCATTGGACATCGTTGGCGATTTGCTTGTTGTGGTTATGGCCGATCCTACAGATATCCAGGTTATCGAGGACTTGCAAGCACAATCGAAGATGAGAGTAGAACCTTCATTGGGAGTCCCCTCCGATATTCATGACGCCATCAATCTTCATTACAGGGCCAGCGCGGAAATCGAGAAGAAAGTACGAGAGTTTACCACTCCCGAATATGAAATTACTCAAACAAAGACAGATGTTCATGGCCAGACCGTAGTTACTGAGACGATTGATCTACTCGTTGCTCAGGCGGTAAGAGATCGAGCTTCAGACGTTCACATCGAACCACAGGATAACGAGCTGCGAATCCGCTACCGTATCGATGGCATTCTCCATGATATCGACATTCTCCCTCTAAGCGCTAAATCACCTTTGCTTTCCAGTATGAAAATTATGGCAGGAATGAATATTGCCGAGCAACGGAAACCTCAGGATGGACAATTTTCCATGGTTGTAGAAGGACGAAACATTGATATCCGGGCAGCAACTACAGAAACGATACATGGGGAGCGAGCAACGTTACGTATACTGGACAAATCCCTCTCGCTTATCGAGCTGGATCAACTCGGTTTCCTGCCAGACACTCTGAACACATACCAGAAAATGTTAAAAAGTTCTTTTGGCATGATACTGGTTTGCGGCCCCACCGGATCAGGTAAGACCACAACTATGTATGCCTCTATCAATCAGCTTGACCGAAGCAAGCAAAACATCATGACGGTTGAAGACCCGGTTGAATACCGTCTTTCCGGTATCAATCAGATCCAGATAAACGAAAAGGCCGGTAAAACCTTCGCCACCGGTCTGCGTTCTCTCATGCGACACGATCCTGACATCATCATGGTGGGGGAAATCCGTGATGGCGAAACGGCGGATATCGGGTGCCAGGCTGCACTGACCGGGCATCTTGTTCTGTCTTCAGTTCATGCCAATGATACTATCGGTGCTCTCTTTCGATTAATGGATCTTGATGTTGAGCCATATGTGATTTCTTCAAGTCTCGTCGGCATCATTGCTCAAAGAATGATCCGCCGGGTATGTCCTCACTGTCGTACCGATTATGAACCAACAAAAAATGAACTGGCCGCCTACAGAAAAGAAATGGGAAAGAAACCGATAACCTTCTTTCACGGGACAGGCTGCAATTTCTGCAACAGAACCGGCTACCTTGGCCGAGTGGGGGTATTCGAAATTCTGGTTATCGACGAGGAGATCAGAGAAATGGTAGTGAGTCGTGCTACTTCCGGGGAGATAAGGGAAGCGGCATATGCCAAGGGAATGGTCACGATGCGACACGACGGAATGATCAAAGTGAGTGAGCAAATTACAACACCCGCAGAAGTGCTGCGAGGTATTTTCTCAATAGGGCATTGATCGAATTAGTTCGGAGTAAGCATGTCATATAGCTACGTTGTCTATACCACCGATAAAGAGGTCTTGAGAGGCACAATAGATGTGCACAGTGAGAGCCTTGCTGAAGAGACTCTCGAGATGGCGGGGTATCAGGTTCTCAGTCTGCAAGAGACAAGAAAAAGAAACATCCTTGAAGAGCAGTTCCCTCGAATTTTTGGCATAAAAAACGAAGACGTAATCGCATTTTGTGAGGAACTGGCCATTATGCTCGGGGCTGGCATTCCACTTCATTCCGCCCTGCGACTGATCGAAGAGCAAACCGAAAGTGGCTCATTCAGAGACGTTATCGCCGGGCTGAGCAGAGAACTCCAATCAGGTGCTGCTTTTTCAGATGCATGTACCCGATATCCAAAAATATTTCCGGATGCTTTCTGCCGAATAGTAAGAGCCGGTGAGCAATCTGGTAACCTTGACGAGGCATTGACACAGGCAGTCATCTACATGCAAAAAGGGACGGCCATTATCAAAGAGGTGAGGAGTGTCATGATGTATCCTTGCTTCATCGTGGTTCTGGCCATTTTTGTGGTGATACTTATGATCACAGTGGCTATGCCTCCCTTAATGGGCTTGTTTTCAGATCTCGGGGCTGAATTACCACTGCCAACAAAAATACTAATGTCAGTCACCAGCTTTGTTTCGGACTTTAAATTTCATCTCCTGGGATTGTTGATTACTTTGGTTGGATTGGGTTTCTGGTACTTCAGAGGACCTGCTGGTCATCTTTTCATCGACAAATTTGTTCTAAAGATACCAATCATCAGAACCATCATTATTCAGACCAATATGGCTCTTTTCAGCCGAACCATGTCTGTGCTGCTAACCTCAGGTGTACCCCTCCCACAAATAATGGACGTAGTGCAGCGAACTACTGGAAACAGTGTTATTCGCCAGGCATTGATGGATGTTCAAGAAGGGATTTACGAGGGGCAAGGCATTGGCGCTTGTATGACGAGAAACAAAATTTTCCCACCCCTTCTCGTACGAATGGTGAATGCCGGAGAGCAAACAGGCACACTGGAATCAAATCTTCACAAGATGGCAAATTATTACGAAAACGAAGCTCAAAAGAAGGTCAAAGCCTTCGTTGCCATGCTGGAACCAGGCATGACAGTTATTCTGGGACTTGGAGTAGGATTCATAGCTATATCGCTTATCATGCCAATGTATTCCATGATGAGGTCTATGTAGTGTATTGCAAGCGCAGATGGATAGCAATCAGATTGTGTTTGCGGCGGTGCCTTGAAACAGGCAGGTTTCCCCTTTGGAATGAAAGAGGATTCAGCCTGGCCGAGTCTCTGGTTGCGGTTGCTTTGTTGGGAACCGTCATGCTCTCCCTGGTAGGGGCTCTCTCAACCGGGTCTCTGGCAGTGAAAGCTACACGTGAGACGGTCGTTGAACAGAGTCTGGCCCAATCTCAACTGGCATACACCAAAAGTTATCCATTTGATTCGGGAACAGCTACTTATCCCACGGTAGATATTTATGATGCGACCAATAATCCCAATCCGGTTACGCTGCCAGGTGGTTACTCGATTTCGGTCGCAGTTACAGATACCCAGGATGCGGACAGCAATATTCAGAAGATAACAGCCACTATTACGCTAGGGGGAACAACCGTAATGGTGGCAGAGGATTTTAAGGTCAACCGATGAAATTGAATGGTGAAGCAGGAATAACGCTAACTGAAGTTCTGGTTGCAAGCACCATTGGGCTGGCGATTGCCTTTGTCGTAGGCACAGCCATTTACCAATTCTTTGTGGTAACTGGCCAAGGGAGCGATGTGGTCAATGCCGTACACCAGGTTCAGAATGCAGGACATTGGGTTACACGGGATGGGCAAGAGTCGATCACGGCAACCGGTGGAGATGAATTAGTTCTCACAATACCCGATAGCCCCACTGTCACTTATGCTTTATCAGAAACTGAACTCACGCGTACTTCAGATGGATCCCCATATACAGTGGCACGACACATCAGCGATGTAGATTTTTACGTCGATGGAAATATTATTACGATGAACATCACCGCAGAGCCCAATGACACAGGGGACATAAGCGAACAGGTAACATACAAGGTCTGTCTCCGGCCTACAGGAGGAGCATAACCGGTGAATAGGGAACAGGGACATGTTCTTCCCGGCATCCTGGGTGCTATGGCTGTGGGTATACTGCTTATTGCTCCCTTCCTGAGCCAGGTGAGTGTCAGCCTTACAACCTCTCGGGATTACGGCCAGTCAATGCTGGCGCAAAATTCAGCGGATGCCGGTATTGAGCATGCCATCTGGGATCTGGTCTATGATGATCTGGCAACCCAGTTTTCCTCTCCCGGAGATAGTTACAACTATCAAATGAGCGAAAGTGTAAATGGGAAAACTCCGGATATCACAGTTACCGCAATATCAATGGGTAGCGGGGTATTTGGTCCGATTGATACTTTGGCCTGGTGGAAATTGAATGATGCCAGCGGATTAACGGCAACCGACAGCAGCGGCAATGGCTATGACGGCACACTCACCAACATGATAGGTGATGAATGGACAACCGGTGTCTTAGGTGATGCGCTGCAATTGGATGGGGATGAAGACTACATCGAGCTTACTACATTCCCCGATTTAACAGGCAACTTCACAATGGCAGTATGGATCAATGCAACGGATGCTAGTGGTGATGAACGCATATTTGCCGATGACGAAAACAATTTAGGTGGGTATGCACTAAGTATAGGCGATGCTGGAGACGGTCAGGTTCGGTTCTTCTCACGTAATATCTCCCCTGTCAGTCTCGATAGTGGGCAAGTCATCACTCCCGGGACATGGCATCACCTGGTTGGTTTACATGATGCAGATTCTCAGCAACGACGCATTTATGTTGATGGACAACTTGTTGCCGAGGATTCGGGCAGCTACTCCGGTATTTGGGGTATCGATCCGGGTCTGGCTGCATTAGGAGGTGAAGTTGATGGCACCTCAGAAAGCTCTGAGAACTGGCGATTCGATGGAACTATGGACGATTTCCGGGTATACAACCGCGTATTGAGTGAAGATGAAATAATCGATTTGTTCAACGAAGGATCTGGAGACGCTCCCATATTTCAGGAATTCACTGAAGCCAAGAGAGGATCAAATGAGCAATCTCTCACCATCAATACTCCTCCGGGTACAAGTGAGGATGACCTGCTCATCGCAGCCGTTGTTACAGATGCTAGTGAAACAATTTCGCCGCCCGTCGGTGAGGGTTGGACACAAATCGACCATGGTACTGGATCAAATCGGGTTACGATGGGAGTATGGTGGAAACTGGCAGATGCTTCGGAATCGAGTAGTCACCAGTTCACTTGGGGATCAGACGAAGAAGCATACGGTTGGATAATGCGTTTCACCGGACATGACCTATCCAGTCCCATTAATACGTTTGGAGTCAGTAGCGGCAATAATAACATTTCGCCACCCAGTCCATCGGTAACCACAACAGTCGCTAACACGCTGATCCTGAGAATTGGTGGATTCGATGATGATGACATTACTGTGGACAGTACCGGGCTTGTTGGCCACACAACCATAACGATGGATAAAAGTAATTCTGGTAGAAGAGATACTTGTGCTGGTGGCGCTGGATACGTAGCATTACCGGCGATCGGCGCCAGTGGAGCTTCCAATTTCTCACTGACTGCACGAGAACAATACCGTTCCGTCACAATTGCAATAGCACCAGAACCCGGCGATACATCGTCTGTATATGATATCGTCTCAGCTACTGCAAATAGCACCATCACAGCACGGACAACAATAACAGGAGGAACAGTTTCTATTGGTTCCTGGCAGGTTGAATAATGGGAAACGAAAGTAAGGACACCAGAACTAAACAGTTCATCATGGTAGCATTGGCTTTCCTGGGTGCTATCGTCCTTATTTCGTACGGTTTAATTTGGAATAAATACCAGAGCGAGCAAGTAGCACAGAACGACATCAATTTTCAGATTAATAAAGTTTGGCCCCTTGTTCAGGTAGGAATGTCCGATGTGTCAGATGACCA
Source organism: Chloroflexota bacterium (assembly GCA_013203045.1). Taxonomy (GTDB): domain Bacteria; phylum Chloroflexota; class Dehalococcoidia; order SZUA-161; family SpSt-899; genus JABMQN01. Next base: position 12,139 of record JABMQN010000101.1, on the reverse strand, counting down.
GGAGGAACGTCTGGAAGCAGCACAAACGGATCTGGAAAAACAAAAGAATGCTTTCCCAACTATGCTGGGAGCTACAGAGTTGATGGAGACTTTACTCCAAATAGCCAATGAACACCATGTTAGTCTCTCACTCCAGACCAGTCAACAGCCAGCTGATTTTGGTGACGGGCGCTACTACATATTAACTTCCAGTGTCAGCACATCCGGAAAACTTAGTGATCTTCTGGCTTTCATTCAACATCTGGAAGATGAACCAATCGAGACACTGAAGATACTCCAACAGGTGAATTTCAGTGGATCAGGCGATTCATGGACTGCAGGTTTCAGTATTACCATTTATTCGCAACAGAATCCTCAATCCATTGATACTGATCAACTCGAATTCGAGGAAACATAATCATGTTTTCGAAAACGGTTATTACACTGAATATTGAGTCCGATAACATCAGGGCCGTTGTCATGAAAGGAAAAACGGTCATCAAGTGGGGTAGTATCCCTCTTGAGCATGGGCTGGTTAGAGATGGCCTGGTTCTGCAACCAGAGGCCGTAAGCCAGGCTATCAGCAAGTTACTTCGAGACTTGGACGTAAACAGTAAAAAGGTTCTCTTGAGTATCACCGGTCTTCGTTCCACATTTCGTATCCTTACTCTACCTGAGGTCAAGGCATCCATGTTGGAAGAGTCAATCCGTCGTGGCGCCAAACGTGAGATGCCAGTTCCTATTGAAGAACTGTACCTTTCCTGGCACGTTATCGATAAAAAGAACAACGAGCAGGACATTTTTGTTTTAGGTATACCACAAGAACTGGTGGATGTAACAGTTAACACATTTGCCAAATGTGGCATCAAACCTCCCGAAATGGATTTCAAACCACTGGCATTGGCAAGATTAGTAAATCGAGGAAATGCACTGATTGTTGATTTGGAAAAAGATAGTTTTGGAATCACTCTTATTGCCGAAGGGATACCGGCCGTTATCCGAACCATGACACCAAAAGGCACAGGTTCTACTCTCGAGGAGCATATCGTCAGGTTAAATGAAGAGATTACCAGGATTGTAGAGTTCTACAACAAAGGTTTTCATGCCAACCGCATCACCCCTGATATTCCGGTTTTTCTCACCGGGACACTTGCAAGCAACCCATCTACAGCCGAGGCCATTGCAGAAGGAATTGACTTAGAAGTTGAATCACTTGAAACGCACTTCAAATATCCTGCGGATTTCCCGATAGCTATATATGCTGCAAATCTGGGACTTGCCTGTAAAAAGACACGCAGAGAGAATTCTTCGGATCATTTCCGCGATATCAATCTGGACGTGTTACCTAAAAAGTATCGTCCACAGACCATACCCGTCAAATATGTGTTCTTGGGAATGATTCCGATATTGCTCATTGGAGGTTTATTACCAGCATATTATAAGGCTACCAACGCCAGTACGCAGTCCATTGTTGTTCAAACTGAACTGGATGACCTTAGCCAGCAGCTTCAAAAAATAACCAAGACCAGAGAAACCAACGACAGGGTCGAAGCGACCATCAACGAAATGCATATGGAGGCTAACGATTTAAAAGAACAGACACAGTCTATTAAGGCAATTGGAAACGATTTTGGCTATACAACGCAGCTTGTTGTCGATGCACTGCCACCAACGGTTCAATTGACATCGATACAGGTAACTACTACTACTATCGGCTTAGCTGGAGGAGCTTCTAACCCTTCGTTGGTTATCGACTATGCAAAGGCTTTGGAGAACCTGGGAGAATTCAGGAATGTTTTTATCAGTAACCTTGGTAACAATTTCACCATTTTGATAGATAGATATGAGATAAAGCGGTTTTCGTTCTATGAAATAAAAAGTTGCGTAAGAATCATAGTCCACAGTATCTCCTGTTTTGAATAGAACCATCACCGAAATTCAAGCGCTCTTCGACTATCTGGACCCTAGCTAGATATAATAAATAGTGGCTGCCAAGCCAGTGAAAAGATAAAAGGAGTAAGCAGAAATGAAAAGGAGACATCCGTACGAAAGAGGATTCACATTGGGAGAGTTGCTTATCGTGATTGCCATCATGACGGTTCTGATAGCAATTTCGGTTGGTTACTTCACCGGTCTTATCGGTACTGGCAAAGATGTGTCTAAAGATTACGAGAAAGACGCAGTCATCGTGTCAATTGAGGCCTATATGGATATAAATACACTATCCACCATAGCCGAACGTGCAACAGCAGACGTGATAACAAAGGGCGATAGTGATGCTCCGTTTACCACTTTTCTTCGCAGGACACCTACCGAATACCAGTACACCTGGACTACCACCGGAAGCGTGTCTCAATACTAAGTTATCTGTGAAAATGGCCTGGCACTCGTTTTTGCCCAGGAGCAAGATAGTATCGCCAGCGGTTTCAACGCTAGTCAGGCTTTCGAAGGGGATATTGACGAAATAGTGCTCTACGATGAAGTGCCGGATGATTCAGAAATCCTGGCTGATTACAATAGTTACTAGCCAAGCATTCCAACCAATCTTGAATTCCCGGATAACGAAGGCTAGAGAACAGAATTTTTAACCAGGTTTGAATATGCAACAGAGAAATCGGGGTTGTTTTACCATTGAAAGTGCTTAGAGAGCACTACTGAGGAAAGACCAACATGGGAGGGGCGAGTGACCGGTCTGATAATCTGAAACTCCCTTCCATACTGGTCGGGAGTATCCTTGAGATATTGAGGGTATCCCACACTTTTACATTCTCGAGTATCAAAGGTACAGTTATATCAGCTTCTTCTAAAATGTCGAACCTGACCACGGCCAGTGTACCCTGACCATTAATACCTTCCGTATCCACTATCCCTACCATCACTCTGCCCGGTATCTCCGCACTATACTGCATACTGGCATCACCTGTGAGAGAACCTTCTTCAACAGTAGTAACTCTCAGTACTTCAGGATCATATACAAGTTCGATGTGCAGTGTCCCCACATTTCTAGTACCCATACCTATTATCGGCACTTCTAACTCACCAAGTGATTTCTCTTGCCCATAATATACGGAGATAGGCTGATTCGCATCATCCGCCCCATAATTCGGGAACATGAAAAGTCCCCCGGCTATAATAGCCATGATTAGTAAGCCTACTATGGCCTGACCGGTTTTCACGTTAGATTCTCCCTGGCATCAACCATGATCGATTTTCGTCCAAGTGAATTACAAGTATTGGTTATGCAAACATCCACAATGAGAACCTTTAGACTCATGACACCTCGCTGTCTTCGCTCTTCCGTGACAGTATTTCTTTAACCTGTTGGTGTAGCTCAGAAGGATCTGCTGATTTAAGCAGATAAGCATCTGCTCCAGCCTCGGCTGCTGCCTCCCTGTCCTTTTCCTCCGCCTTTCCCGAGACCATCACAATCGGCACTCCGGAAGTATTAGGTTCACTCCTCAAACGATGGCATACCTCAAAGCCGTCCACGCCCGGCAGCATCAAATCCAGAATTATCAGTTCCAATTGTTCGTTCTTAGCAGTCTTTAATGCTTGGAGCCCGTTGGTTGCAGTTATAACTTCATAACCCTCACGCTGCAAGAAACGCTCCATGAGTCTCACGATGCCCGGATCATCATCGACAACTAAAACCTTCTCACTCACAAGTTTCGTCTCCCTTAAAGACATGTTTTTGATATTCGGCCGGGTCCTGAGAGACACACACGTTCAATGGTATGTCACTCCCACAATGTAAAACGGCTACCATCAGCATTAATAAGCTATGCTAACGGTTCGCCCTCAATATACACCAAGCCAACACAAGCGAAAACGGTGTAACCCCTCAAATATTTCTGGGTAGTAGCCCTCAGTTTGTAGCTGGGCTCATGAACAGCAGCTAAATATTTTATGTCAAAAGGTTTGGTGCGAAGGGATTTCACAAAAGGTAATGGAAACTGTATTTCAGGAGAAATGAAGTGAAACGGCAAACTACAGAGTTACTTACGCTAAATCTGATGTTATGGAATCTTCCCGTTTGAAGAGCGTGTGGCGATTTATTGCCAATGAGGCAATAGCAGCACAGAGGAATGTCACTGGCCCAAATACATATGTGGTACTAAACAAATGCGCTATGGGAAGGTATCCGAAGTTGTTAAGATAAGCTGCAAATCCCTGTAGCGCCACAGCTAGAGCAAGGCAGTCGGTCAGAATAATCTTTTTGTTCCCATCGGCATCGAAACGACTTCCCCATCGAAAGAGAATCACGCCAACTATCAACGCAAATCCGAGCGCATAGCAGATTGCGCCCTCAAACCCCATCGCCCGAGCAATCGGGTTGATCTCGTTGAATTCTCCCTGTCTCAGGGTAGCGATCACCGTTGATCCCCAATCCAACACAATAGCCATCATGGGAATCATGTAAAGTATCTCTCTTTTCCTGATATCAGTCTGCATGTCAGAGTGTCCTTTTCGACTGCATTATCACCTGCGTCGATCAGGCTATAGTTACGGTATAACACATTGACATGCAAACAATCAGTAAAAATCGGTTAATAGTCAGTTAAGGTTCGGTTAATATTACGTCGACATGTAAAATCGAGCTTTAACCAAGATTAGAATCTTACCTTCTCGCAGGAATATATAAAAGGGAGTACGGCTAACACCGTACCCCCTTTTTTGTATGCGAAAGGTTTGCCAGTTTCTATTACTATTGAGCAGCATGCTTTGCAGCAATGTATCCCCAGGTCATAGCCAATCCTATAGTGAATCCACCGCCACCATAGGCCGGTCCGCTGACGCTGGCCATAGCATTACCCGCAGCATAAAGGCCTTCGATAGCCTCGCCGAAAACGTTTAACACCTGCCCATTAACATTCGTTCTGGGACCACCTTTGGTTCCAATAGTGCCAATATATACGGGAAGAGCATAGAAGGGTGGCTGCTCGATAGTACCGAGGCAAGGATTTGGCTTACTCCGCGGATCGCCACAGTATTTGTCGTAGGCCGTTCCACCGCGATCAAAATCGCGATCAACTCCCTCACGGGCAAATTCGTTAAAACGATCTATAGTGGATTTCAAGTTCTCCGAATCGATACCAACCATGTTCGCTAGTTCGTCCAGTGTATCGGCCTTGGGAAGCCATTCCGGGTCTATTCCATCACCCGGCATAGAGGTCATCAGTACCCAGTATCTGTCGCGATACTGTTGGTCAAAGACACACCATGCAGGGTCATTGGTATGGTCAAACGGTACCGGATCAAAGGTGCGAAACACTTTGGCGACATCGTTGTAATTGTGGGCCTCATCGACAAAGCGTTTCCCATAGCGGTTTACCATGATGGTATGGGGAAGACATCGCTCGGCCATGGTAATACGGTAAAGCTGCTTACCATCGTATTCTTCAGTGGGAACAAACGATGTGGGCACTCCCCATATTTCACTCATGTTGGCCAGATCCGCGCCAACCGCCATCGCCATTCTCAGTCCATCACCTTCACAGCTGGGTGGAGTTAACGGACAGGTATAAGGTCCGGGCAGGAAATGTGATTTCAATTCATCATCCCACTCGAATCCTCCGGTTGCCAGGATAATCCCTTTCGGAGCACGAATGAAGAAGTCTTTCCCATCCTTTTCACACCGCATACCAATGACTCGATCATCCTCAATAATGAGTTCAAGTCCACGAGTCTCCATAACCGGTTCAATACCTCGATCCAGACAGCCTTTAAGCAGGTTCCCGATGAGTGACATCCCCATCCCCATAATACCTTTGGACATTCGTTCCGCCAGCATGGCATAATCGAGAACCATAGGACAGTTGATGGCATTGGTTGCTTCATATTCTGCATAAGACATTGGTAGAATTGATGCCGTCCCCCAGCGCATTTTGGCTCTCCACTCACCCAGTTCATTCGAATCGAAAGCCGGCGGGCCCAGGCTGCGGCCTTTCATCTTACCGCCATTGACTTCAGCTTTGTAATCCGGCATCTGCAGAGCATCGAGTTTGAGCGGGGTGTGGTCCTCGATATGCTTGATCATCACCGGGGCATTTTCAACAAACGCTTTGATCACATCATCATTGGCTCGCCCCTGCGCCAGTGTCTTCATAAAGGTGAAAGCTTCTTCTGTGGAGTCAGAAACACCGACGTCGGCCATATGATGGTTATTGGGAACCCATGGGATTCCGCCGGATACGGCAGTCGTTCCGCCTATCTTACCGCTTTTCTCAATTACCGTCACTTTAACGCCGTCGTCGTGAGCAATGATGGCTGCGGTCAGCCCTGCTCCTCCGGATCCTGCTATCAGTACATCCGTTTCGATATCCCATTTTTCCGGTTTTGTTGCCATTGGTTTGTCTCCTTTTATTTTTGCGGTAGTGTAACTACCGCACTCCAAATGACTCAAATTAACCAGTATATGTCATTCCGCACTTGCAGACTGTGTCATAATCTAAATTACCACCGATTTTGCCATGTCATTGCGAGCCTAAACGAAGCAATCTCCTCGTAACTGGGAGATCGCCACGTCGCCTGTGGCTCCTCGCGAAGACATTGTGACACAGCCTGTTGATGCGGAATCCATCATCCCCACTCACCTGGATTCCCGATCGAGTCGGGAATGACATTATACCTGATGAGATACATTCATCTCAATTTAACATCATTTATGATTACCCACAGGCGTGTTTCGCTGCTATGTACCCCCACGTCATACCCAATCCTATGGTGATACCACCCCCATCATAACCCGGACCACTCACCCCGGCCATTACATTCCCAGCTGCATATAAACCTTCTATGGGATACCCCATTATATGCAACACCTGGCCTTTGGCATTCGTTCTTGGACCACCCTTGGTTCCCAGAGTACCCAGATGTATTGGGAGAGCAAAGAACGGCGGCTTTTCGATTGTTCCTAAACATGGATTCGATTTAAGGTTCGGATCGCCGGAATACTTATCATACGCCGCTTCGCCGCGACCATAATCTAGATCAACATCATCCTGTACAAAACTATTGAACCGTTGAACAGTGTCCTTTAAGCCATCTGCGTCGATAGCAACCTTTTGGGCCAACTGTTCAAGCGTACCCGCTTCCGTTAGCCATTCCGGAGTACTCGGATCTCCAGGAAAGATCGTTTGCATTATTAAATATTTGTCCCGATACTGTTGATCGAATATGCACCAGGCCGGAACATTGGTGTAATTGTGAGGAACAGGATCAACTGTTCTAAATACCTTGGCAACATCGTTGTAATTATGAGATTCGTTGACGAAGCGTTTTCCGTACCGGTTAACCATTATGGTATGTGGCAAGCATCGCTCCATCATAGTCATTCTATACAATTGCTTACCATCGTATTCTTCCCCCGGAATAAAACTTGATGGTATGCCCCAGACTTCACTCATGTTACCCAGTTCTGCACCGATGGCCATACTCATTTTCAGCCCATCGCCTTCGCAACAAGGAGGACTCAAGGGATAAGTGTATTGCCCGGGAAGGAATGTTCGTTTCAGTTCTTCATTCCACTCGAATCCACCAGTAGCCAGAATGATCCCTTTTTCAGCCCGAATATAGAAATCCTTACCTTCAAGTTCAGCTTTCAAGCCAATGACCTTACCATCGTCAAGAATCAACTCTTGTGCGCGTGTTTCTAATAGCGGTTCGATGTCACGATCAAGGCATGCTTTTAACAGATGTCCGACGGTGCCCATCCCCATGCCGACAATTCCGGCGGCCATCCGTTCCATTACCATTTCGAAATCAAGATTGTTTATATAGTTTATTCCATGACCGGCTGCTTCATAGTCAGCCCAGGCTATCGGCATGACAGCAACCGGACTTTGGCGCAGCTTTTCTTTCCAGTCACCCAGCAAATTTGTATCAAATGTATGAGGCCCTACACTTCGCCCTTTTTTCTTGCCTCCAGTGATTTCAGCCTTATAATCCGGCATCTGCAAAGCATCAACTTTGAAGGTCGTGTTGTCCTCCAAATATTGCAGCATCTGAGGAGCGTTATCGATGAAGGCTTCAATGAGTGAATCATCCGAACGCCCTTGAGCGAGAGTTTTCATGAATGTGAACACCTCTTCCTTCGAATCGGTCTCACCAACTTCACTCATATGATGATTGTTGGGAATCCAGGGAATTCCACCTGAAACAGCCGTTGTTCCACCTACTACGTTTGTCTTCTCAATCAGCGTCACTTTCGCACCTTCATCATGAGCGATGATGGCTGCTACAAGCCCGGAACCACCTGTTCCCACAACGAGGACATCCGTTTCAATATCCCATGTTTGAGGTTTTTCTGCCATTTACCACTTCTCCTCGAACATCATTTGGACTACGGCAGTTGAACTGCCGCTCCTATTTCTGCGGTAGTTCGACTACCGCACTCCATATCACTCAGAAGCCTAACTATACGGCACACCGCATTTCGCCAGTTCTTCTTTGGCACGCTCAAGGTAATCCACATATTCCTGTTTAGGTTGTACGGTATCCAGATCGTACATCTCAATGAAACGAGTGGTATTCCCTTTCACTTCACCGGCATGCGATTCCATTGCCTTCATGATCGCCTTGATTACCTCGTTGGCCTTTTGTCGCTCCATGCCCGCCATGCCCTTCATTACTTCTCCAAGATAGCGCGCTTCTATCCCGGTATTACCGCAAATCCAGCCATAGGTATATCCGCTGGCAGTAAATAATGCAACCATTGCTGCGCCCTGAAGCAATGTGTACGGGGTCTTCGCCAGCACACCGGAAGCACAACCACCAACCGCAACCTTGATGTTCCTTTCCGAAGCCCTGGCAGCCGCACTGTACGCCCACTGGCTGGGCCATGTTGCCGCCTTGCCATCAAGATGACTTGCCCACAAGCTGCATAATGGTCCATGCCCATAGCTCATCTGCCCGAGCATATTGGCAATCAGGGTAACCGCCGTATCCTCAGCATTGCGGCAAAGCGCGCCAATCATGGAATTAGCACTCTGCCAGGGGACTATTCCCCGATCTTGACAGAATTGAGCCAGTACCAGCTGGTTCCAGTTGAACTTCTGCTCCGGTACAATATGAACTCCAATATGTGTATCGAGAGGGCCTCGCACACCATCTCTGATCATGGCCATAATTCCAGCCGGAGTACTGACGGTTGCCAGTAGACCCAGATGCATGCCAGGCCTGCCAACCTTGTTGAGCACTTCCTTGATCTTGGCCTGTTCCCAAAAACCGGCGTGCATTTCAGATAGCGTGCCTGCTTTTACACCTCTATCCCCGATCTTGCCAACCCCGGCGCAAATCCCCAGAGCTTCAACCGTCTCCTCCTGCACAAACGATTGCACATACGAAGCGAACCAGTCTTCCTTGGCTACTCCCCAGGGTCCGGAGTAAAGTGTTGGCGGACGAGTATCAGCCCCGGTTCGATATTCAACGGTGATCTCGTCTTTCCCCTGGCCAAATTTGTGTTTGCCCGGATTCTCCCGGCGTTCTCTGGCAACCTCTTCGATTTCTTCCTTAGTGAACTGAACCACACGCTCAGTATCCATATGAAAGACACCAACTTCAGCCAACAGTTCTACTCCTGCTTTAAAAACCTTGTCTGCCGTCTCATCATCGACGACCAGTTCCTCAGGGTTATACTTGATATCATGTTTCTTGACCAGTTCCCGAACCTTCATCGAGAACTCCAGATCAAATTCATCACCTTTCATTACCGGGCCGGTTAGGGATCGTTCCTGAAACTCAATTATCGGAATCAATGATGCCTCCTTTTCTTATAAAAAGCTTCTGCTCTGATTGCAACTATCTGATGATATGCTTTCGTTACAGCCATCTAAAAGTAATACACGATTATATTAAATGTATCAGGAAAAATGTGCGCATACCATAACCCAATAGTGGGGTTTTTCTTTCACGAACCAGCCACCGGTACTGGTCCTCTGGTGGCCCTCAGTAACCAATACCGAAGTATCGTAGTTATTTTTCAAGAATCTTCGGTGGCGGACCTTTTTGAAGCTCACACAAAAGAGCGCTTATAGGACAAGGCTGCCGCACTTCAAGTCCGATAGTCAATGCATGACTCATGTCTTTAGCACCGACGTAATACGTAGGCGGCGGCGGATCGGTCCACATCCATTTGAGCCAATTCCAGTTTTGAGCACTGAAACTGTTACCAGAACCGATCTTGATATGTTCGATCAGCATTTCCTCATTGGCACCATTGGCGATTCCCCAGTTAACAGCTTCAGCCAGCAGCAACGAATTCCCGATAGCACACATATTGTTAGCAATTTTCACGATCTGACCCATCCCCAGATGACCGCAATAGGTGATGGTGCCCATTGTTTCTAATAGTGGACGGTACTTCTCCAACTTTTCCTGATCTCCACCCACGCTAATACCAAGGGTTCCTGCCTCCGCTCCCATGCGAGCCCCCACCACCGGGGCATCAAAGACATCGATATTTTTCGGTGCCCCTGCCTCGGCGATTTTTCGACATAACGCTGGAGCGAAAGTACCCATTAGGAGTATACCGGACCCATCTTTCAAACCTTCCAGTAACCCACTGGCACCAAAGATCACCTCTTCTGCCTGCTTGTCATTCTGCACCATGATGATGACGGCATCGGAGTTCTCGGCTACCCCTTTCGGATTCGGGGCCTCCTTGGCACCAAGCCCTACCATCTCTTCAATCGGTTCACGTCGCACATGCCCGCAAACCGTCGTTTCAAAACCTTTCGTCACCACGTTTTTGGCCATAGGCAGTCCTATGTCCCCTAATCCGATGAATCCTGCTCTTTGCACCATTTCGTTCACCTCCCGATACTATTTCGGATTTTGACAGATTAGCGTTTTCTTTTTTGATTTACTGATTATGCAGACGTTCCCTCAGACACTTGGTCTGTTGTTACCCATCTAACTCCCCATCCTGTACTACAGGGATATATAGCCCCAGAACTGATCCCATAACATGCAATTAGTGAACTGGCAACCTTATTAATTCACAAAGAACTCTAACATTATTTAACATATATACGTCTTCCCTAATGCTTTATCGAAACATTAGGGAAGACAATCAACGCAACTGCATCTATGATCACTCAACGAAATTCGGATATAGTGATCTTGCCCCGCTCTAAATAGCCTAACGGGGATTCTAATACTCAGTTTTTATGGTTGTTTTACTTATCTGGTTTTAGCACTATTTCTACGGTTCATAAATAAGCGGCTGCCAGTCAGGATCAAGCCTTACCAGATCCTCTGCCGCTGCGCTACACTCGTATATACCGACAGCATTCGAGATCGATCGCTTGGTAGGGCTGAAGTCCCATTCTGCCCCGCCGGCGGGGGTCATGGAAAATGCTTCTGCGGTATCGTACAGCACCTGAGAATTGTAGTTCTCCGGCCCAACGCTATTTATCGCCTCAGCCAGTATACTGACCCAAGAATAGTGCTGCATGAACCCTCCAAAGTAGGATATACCTGCATATCTCATTTCATCGGCTTCGTCGCTGCGATATTCATCCATAACCTGATTTGCAAGACTTGGCATCTCGTAATCATCTGTCCACCAGCCATTCAGCAGGGTGGCAACAGTGCCATCGATAGCGTCCCAGCCAAGAGTTTCAACTATCATGCCCAGATACGCCACTTGGCCATCATCCCAGAGAAACTTGGCCGATCCACCTGCATCCAGGTATTCTCCCATAAATGCCCCGATGAAAAACCCGGTTGACGGCGGAAAGATGTAGTCGCAATCCTTGAGTGCCTCCACCTCAGGTCCGAATGTCACCGTTGACCAATCAAGCATAAAGCCATTCACCCATTCGTATTTATCCGTATTGGCCTCGCAGTATTCCCGCAGACCTTTCTCCTGGGTCGCCGCATATTCACCTAGGTTGCCGACAGATCCCACTCTGGCAGGTCTGTCTTGCGGGAAGTCCGGATCATTTTCGGCAAGCCACTCAAGAAAAGTGTATTTGTATGGTTCCCCGCTGACATTGACGGCGAATACCCACCCAGGAGGATTGATTACGTCATCACTGGCAACCAGCGAGAACATCACCGTCTCGTCCTCTTCTAGCATCGGCTTAAGCACAATCGCTGCCGAAGATACGATGGTGCTGATAACATCAGCGCCTTGTTCTTTTAACCACTGGTATCC
>JABMQN010000100.1 GCA_013203045.1 Chloroflexota bacterium | reverse complement strand
TAGTATTCTTCGTCATACCAGTCCCAGCACCATTCCGAGACGTTGCCGTGCATGTCGTAAAGTCCCCAGTTATTCGGAACGTAACTCCCAACCGGTGTTGTCCCATTCTCATGTGCACCGAAGTTTGCATCGTTTGAGTCAAGGTAAATCCCCAAATTGTACTTAGTGGTCGTATTAGCTCGGCAGGCGTATTCCCATTCTGCCTCGGTGGGCAGGCGGTAGCCATCCGCTTCCCATTTTACCCAGTCGTTTTGTATGTCAATTGTGCCAGAGCGATAAACCTCGTATCGGTCTGCTGAGGTGTAGTAGCACGGTGTGCGCCCCTCCATTTCACTGAGAGCATTGCACCATAGGACGGTATCATACCACATTGTGGTTACCGGATGGTTTTCATCTTGTGTTCCGCCAGAATAATCCTCACTCCCCATATCTCCGGGCATGTTGAAGCTGTAACCGTTGGAATCTCCCCAGTTCCTCACCTCTATCCACTGAGAATAGGCTACCTCATATACTGACATGTTGAATGGTGACAGGGTCACGGAGTGAACTGGGCACTCATTTTCATAATGTTCGTCGCTACCCATCTGGAAAGTACCACCTGGGATTGAGACCATAGATAATGGTAGAGACTTCGGTGACGGTTTGGGATTCTTCAATGGGTTGGATGCGCTCTCCAAACTGTCAATCCTGTCATTTACTGAGTTGAGTTCGCTCTCCAAACTGTCTATCCTGTCATTTAAGTCGTGTGTTGCATTGTTGAGTTCTTCTTTCAACTCTTGAATCTCGGTATCTGCTTCGCTCATTTCCTCTTCCAAAAACTGGACTTCTGCATTTGTGGCGCTAAGCTGAATCAGGACTTCATCATAATCTTCTTGGGATATACCCTCATCACAGCCAACAAGCAGCATTCCCATTATGATTAAGACCAAGAATAATCGCTTCATAATTCTCTCCTCCCCTTTGTTGAAACATTTCGAACCCTTTGCCTTATACCCTCACCAGAGATGAAGTGCATGTTCAATCAAGTCTGGGAATTGTGATGATTATCAAACAGCGGTTATATTCGCATTTCACCAGAACTAAATCTGCAGAAGTAACAATCGTTTCTTCTATTTTTAATATAGGGGGTTACTCGTAACAATGTTTGACTTCGAAAAAGAGGTAAAGCAACTGGCAAAACAGGAGGGTATTGATATCCGTAGAAAGCGCCCGTCTGGAATCGACCGCAGTAGACGCCGTATTGTAGCAGTTTCTGAAGAGAGTTATATTTTCGTTCTTGAATATGCCAGGAAACACCATATTTATAAGCAAGCAGCAGCCGATAAAATAATGAAGGCGGGCATAAAAAACCTGTTCTTTAAAGACTCCTGGGCGGCTCTCGCCATCCATCGGTTCAAAAAAACCATCCGGCCAAAGAACCCTCACCAGGAAAACCTCTCTGGTGAGCCGGAATAGTCGAATCTTCTTGAGTTCTCTAATCCAGGATATCCGTTAAAACCTTTTGTTCAATTCTTATCCTCCTGGCTACTACAAGACTTCCCCAGAGGTCAGATCCAAAACCCCAATCCCAACACTATATTCGACAAATGAGTCTGATAGCTACCCTTATTCAGACTGTTGGATTATGGAAGAGACCGAAAATCAAAACAATAGCTTGTCTTCGACCATACCATTCACTGCCGTTTAATCTGCAATGAATGGTAACAAAATATACAGATTGTTACCTTGGGGCGGATTTTAGTGCGAAAAATGATTAACAGTATAGTGGGTGATTCTCTCTGTATCTTGAGTTTTGATGAAGGTGAACAATGCCCAAGCTAGTAGGAAACCTACCCTAGGAGCCCGAACTCGCCCCCATGACGATCCTTGTACGTCCTACGATCTGAGTATCATTCTTCTGCCATCTGTCATAGGCCCGTTTGGAACTTCCGAACGTTCCCACTCGTCTTGGAAATAAATAGCCTTTATTTAAAGGGAGGTATTCTTATGACAGCGTATTGCATGAAGTGCCGAAAGAAAGTAGAAATCCAGAGTCCCAAGAAGATCAAAATGAAAAACGGCAAACCAGCCACTCAGGGTACGTGTGGTAAGTGCAAGACGAAGGTGTTCAGGATCGGGTAAGCGTAAGTTGTCCTTAGCCTCATGTTTTTAGTAATCATGAATAGAACTCCTTGAAATACTGCCATCCGTATAGTATCATGAGCCAAAGCTGAATTATCGACAAACAACGCCAAAATGGGCAGTTTTATGAATAAGTTCTGGGAAAAACCCTCGGCCGTATATTAATTGTTATATGAAAATAAAACAGGAAAATTAATCATGACAATAATTCGAGAATATAAAAAGACCGATTTAGAAGCTGTTTTATCCGCATGGAAAAATACTCAAAAAATTGCACACCCTTTCTTACCTGAAGATTTCCAAGCTCAGGAAGAGATAAACATACAGGAACTATATCTTCCTAATGCTGAGACATGGGTTGCAGAAGAAGACAATGTAGTTGTAGGTTTTATCGCACTCATCGGAAGTGAAATTGGAGGATTATTTCTTCAACCGACTCATCATGGTAAGAAACTGGGCAAGATGATGGTTGATAAAGCTCAAGATCTTCACGGTAATCTAGTTGTTGATGTCTTTGAAAAGAATTTAATAGGATATAATTTTTACTCTAAATATGGATTCAAGCTAGTTGAAGAAAAGGTACATGAACAAACCGGAGAAAAAGTTCTTCGCCTTAAATTTTCCGCTAGCTAACTATAAAGCTGTACCAATGAATAAAACTCTATTGTGGCAATAAAGACATATAACAAATCGCTTCAGAGCGACAAAACACTGCGTGTTTAGCGCCTGAGCTCAAGTGTTATGTGTTTTGCCGATAGTAATGTTAAACAGAAATAAGGAGATTGGTCATGCCAAACGAATACTATGATGTCATAATCGTTGGGGGTGGCACAGGTGGATTAAACCTTGCTGCACTGCTATCCCATGCCGGTAAAAAGGTGCTGGTTCTCGAACGCAGCGGAGAAGAAGGCCTGGGCGGGAGAGCAGCAAGTGCTACACTAAATGGGTCTGCCGTCGATAACGGCATCAAAGGACTCATCATGGCTGGAACTCAAGATGAGGTGTTTCGGCGCATCGGCAAGGAAATTCCGGAGAATGTCTGCGAATGGACCAATTCCGGTCAGGTTTATATGGATGGTCAATGGCGCAAACTTGATGATATGATTCAGGAATCGCCGAATGAGTTCATCAGGGTGTATAAGCAGACTGCTGTCGATTTGACCTACGAACAACTTGAAGAGCTTGAAGACATATCAATCGAGAAATTCGTTACAGACAACACAGATGATCAAAATGTGATTGACTTCTTCCGCTATCTTGGCTGGCTGTTTGGCGGAACCTTACCGATCCCCACCGATTATTCTGCTGGTTCGCTGTTTTACAGTATCAAGAAACAGGTAGATACCAACGGCTTTATGCCCAGCCAATCTTACTGGGTTAAAGGCGGTACTGGTGCAATTGCCACCAGATTAATTGAGTCCATAAAAGAAAATGGTGGCGAGATTCGCACTAATACGCCTGTTTCCCGTATAGTGATCGAAAATGGCAGAGCCATTGGGGTGGAAATCGAAGAAGGCCCCAAAGTAATTCCAACCCAGTTTCGCGATACGACATTGTTTGAAGCGCCAGTAGTTGTCAGCGCTGTAGCAATATGGGATATCTTCAACATTCTTTCAAAAGATGATCTTTCTCCCTGGTACGCCGAACGATTGGAGTACACGCATCGTAGGACCTTAAATTTGGCCACCTTAACTTATGAACTTGATAAGGAAGGGCTTTGGGATCATACTGGTCAGCGCTGGGCTCAGAAGGGTCCGGTTAGCGGTAAACCCTGGTGCGCCAGCTCCCTGCGCTACAGTGAAGATAAAAATCGTTACCAGGCATCATTCTGGATGCAGTTAGGCTGGTGGGAAAAGCCCAATTATTTCCAGATGAATGATGCTTCCCATAAAACCGCCTTGAAAAAGCTCTTCGAAGATTGGGAAGCCGATGTTAAGATCCTTTTCCCTCAAGTTGTAGAAAACGCGCTCTGGAAGATTCGTGCTTTCGGTCCAGCAACTATCATGGAAGCCCCAGGAAATGTAGGCAGTAAACTCATTGACATCGAGGCCGAAGGTATTGAGGGTTTATATTTAGTTGGCGAACGTACAAGTGCAGCTAAAATTATGGGAGTTTATGGTTCCGCTCAGACTGCGCTAAAAGCCTTTGACTTAATCGTAGATAAATACCCTGTCAAATGAAAGGTGTTGATGCAAAGTAGCCATAATTCAAGAATTGTTAAATCATTTAAAACACATAACAACTGCGTGAACTCCGACCTCAAAAGGCGGGTTACGCAGGGCGTTGAGCCTCAGTGCTCGAAAAGGGGGATCCCCAGCTTAGCTTCAATTTTTCCTCAAAATGTGCCATCTCCGAAAGGACTTGGATTTGATTGATCTTCCTCCTGAAAATTACTTACACCCGAAATGGACCAGGATCCGGGGAGCAGACCACCAGAAACACATAAATTCGTCTTGTTGACGCATTGTTTATACCCGTTGAATGCGGTGTTTTCGGCCTACTCTGAACTGACCGTTTGGCATTGGAGGAACCTACCATTCAAGATGCTGGTTATGGCGAATATGTAAGTTTAAAACCGTATGTTTACTTATATTGATAACTACTAGCCTTATGCATTGATATAAAAGCCACACAGTGCTATACTTGCACCAATTCACTTAAGGAGGTGAATCACAATTCATCTTTAGATCAATTGGCAAAGCCCCTATCAAACGCAGGATGGATATACACCGAGGCCAGAATTTCGAATAGCGGAGGTGAAATGTGAGACTTGAAAACTCGCCAGTACTAGTAACCCTGGTTATTCTGTTGATGATTTTTCCAGTAATAAGTGCTTGTGGCAATGACGATGAATCTCCGGCACCCGTTGTAACACCTACACCTACAACAATTCCAACCACGATCCAGACATCCCCGGTTGAACCCGCAGTGACACCGACCGAGCCCCCAACACCCCAAGAGGATATTGATGTTACCATCGGAGTTTTTTCTGACATAACTGGAATGGCGGCATCAGCTATGTCAGTCATTGATGTGGCCATAGAAGATCTCGTGACATACTTCAATTCAGAAAACCTGATACCGGGAGCCAATCTAAAAGTTATCACATATGACACCCAATACAATCCATCGAATGATATCCCGGGCTACGAGTGGCTCAAAGAAAGAGGCGCCGATGTCATGCTCACAGGTCTTCCCAACACTCCTATTACAGTAAGACCCCGTCTTGAAGAGGATGGGATGTTGCTGTTTTCGATGAATACCAGTGAGGATATGATTGATCCCCCCGGAAACATCTTCTGCTGTAATGCTCCAACTCCCTCATTCGCTTATACGCTCATGAAGTACATCGCAGATCTTGACTGGGATTATGAAACGAAGGGCCCAGCGAAAATAGGTGCGGCAGGATGGGCAGAGTCTTACGCAATTACGCTCTTTGACGCAATGGAACAGTATTGTGATGCTCACCCTGACCAGTTCGAATGGGAAGGAGGATATCTCACGAGTAATAGTATTACGTGGAGTACCGAAGTAGACGCCATATTCGACTGCGATTACATAATGATCCCCGCAACTGCATTTGGACCTGGCACGTTTATCAAAGAATATCGACAGTCCGGAGGAACAGCGAAATTTCTGGGAACGGATGCTCACCTAGCTTTTCTGCACATGATTAAGGCATCAGTGGATTGGAATGATTTTGATGGTATGCTGATCATTTCCCCCTACACATGGTGGAATGAAGATAGTGAGACAACCCGACTGGCCAGGCAATTACTGGAAGAACATCACAGCACCGGCGAAATTGATCGCTATTTGAACTGGTCTGGCGGGGCATATATTGGGACGTACGCTCCAGTTTACACATTCCTGAGTGTTCTGGCCAAGGCGATCAATGATGCCGGACCAGGTAATTTCTCCTCGGAATCGTTGTATGATACCGCCACTTCCTTCTCGATTACGTTCGATGGATATGAGGAGCTTAATTTCAGCAATACCAAGCGGACCTCATGGAACTATCTGGCAATACGTGAGGCCAGTGCGGTGGATCAGGATATAGTAAGAAAGGATCCGGCATATTATCCGGTGATATATGAGCCTTAAACCGAACAACGATTTTAGAAGCTAGAAGGACCTGACAATGCATATGTTCCATTACTTAGCACGAGGAGGTCAAAAGGTATGATTGGTCTTTTAGGGACTAACCCAGCACCGTCAAAAAGAGTGCTTTTGATCGGGAGAATGAGAGATGTCTGGTGATACTCGCCAAAACCTGCAAGACTCATTACTCGCCCTGGACATGCAAACAACCATCGTTCAGGTGAAATCGGTGATCGAAGGTAACAGTGAGATCAATGCTACAGAAGCAGCGGATGCAATAACCAGTGCCCTGGAGATTGTGGGTAGGAGATTTCAGAATGGTGAATGGTACCTGGCAGAATTAGTATACTCTGGTGAGATAGCGAAAGCAGCACTTGAGTTGTTATCACCCGCGATGACTTTGGGTATCGCCTCCGGCCGAGGGACGATCGTCGTTGGAACTGTAGCCGGAGACATGCACGACTTGGGTAAGGATATATTTATCAACTACAGCAAGAGCGCGGGTTTTAATATCGTAGACCTCGGAGTGGATGTGCCCACCGGTACATTTATCAGCGCTGTGAGAGAGCATCAACCCGTTGCTCTGGGGATGTCCTGTCTGTTGACAATCACTGCTCCGGAAGTCGGGAAGGTGATTCAAGCGCTAGAGAATGAGCATTTGAGGGATGTGGTCAGAGTCATCATTGGCGGAGCCGCACTCACAGAAACATTTGCCACGGAGGTGAAAGCGGATGCTTTTGCTCCTGATGCGGTAACAGGGACCGATATTATCAAGCGGT
Organism: Chloroflexota bacterium; assembly: GCA_013203045.1. Classification (GTDB taxonomy): domain Bacteria; phylum Chloroflexota; class Dehalococcoidia; order SZUA-161; family SpSt-899; genus JABMQN01. Next base: position 2,668 of record JABMQN010000100.1, on the reverse strand, counting down.
GGAGTGAGTAACCATGGAATTTAAAGAACGAATACTGACCGCTATGAATCATGAGGAGCCAGACCGGGTTCCAACGATGGGCCTCATTCTGGACCAGAGCACAGTAAACCAGGTTCTGGGGCTTGATACGGTGGATATCGTTGGGATGCTTCGAAATCCAGAGACAAAAGATGTTGTTGTGCAAATGATGTCGGATGAATCATCCCGATTCACGAACTACTATCAGGTCCATTGTGGCGTTCAGGAGAGCGCCATTAAACTGGGCTTCGATGCCAATTGGTCCTTATACGCAGCATATATGCAACTGGTTCAGGATCCTCAGACACCGATCGGATATGTATTTCACGATGCATTCGGTCGGGTTTGGGAATTTACCTCGGATGAAAAGGGTAATATGCTGTTGAATTACACCCGACCCCTTTGTGAAACAGAAGAACAATGGGAAGAATGGGTTGAGAGCAAGTCTGCATTTATCGATAAGGTGATAGGAGAAGTAGGCGTGTTCCACAAAAAAGTGGTGGAGGACTTTGGGGATAGGATCATGCCGATTGGTTATGCCGCCCCAGGAGTATTCGAAAACTGTTGGCAGCCAATCGGATTCGTGAATTTCACCAAGCTCATATTCGAGAAACCGGATTTCATCAAACGTGTTATCAAATTCCACACGGACTTGTATTTGCGATACCTGGAGCAAGTTATGGATTCGGACGTGGAAATCGTTTTGACCGGAGATGACCTTGCTCAAAAGACAGGCCCGATGCTAAGGCCACAAATGATCGAAGACTTGTTTGGGGAAAGTTATCGACGTGTTGCTGAAGCAATCCATAAGAAAAACAAAAAAATGATATTCCATTCATGCGGGAATATTTATCAGCTTCTGGACAAATTCATTGAGTGGGGCTTTGATGGTATTCTGACACTTGAACCCACCGCAGGAGTGGACCTTGGAAAAGTGCGTGAACATGTTGGACATAACCTAGTTTTGGTTGGTAATCTTGATGTTTCGTATCTCTTGGTCAGGGGTACCCGCCAAGAAATTGAAGACGCCGTGAAGAAAGCGCTCCGCGATGCTGCTAGAGGCGGTGGTTATATACTATCGACCTCACACTCTCATTCGGCAGTTGATGCCAATCGATTGCGATGGATGGTGGAAGCATCTCACCAGTATGGTAACTATCCGTTAATATCTTAATCACACCTGACCTGCCCACCAAAAACCAGCGGTTTCGGATCGCTTTCTCCAATTATCTGGAAAATAAATCTGAACGAGATTCATCTCACTTGATGGGACATGTATTAGGGAAAACAGGGTAACGGCCACGTACTATGCTATATTTGAGGCTAACGCTGAGGCGTAGGACATTGTCGAGAAGGATAAAAACTGATATCCTATTGTCCACAAATCATGGACATTAAACAGCTAGTGACAGGAGAAGGGTCTCGAAAGTCTGTGATTGAGTTTAGAGTATAAGGAGGTCCGGTTGGCTATATACAAAATAGACAAAACATGTAATTTGGATCCCACCTTAGATCGGATAGTCTACATACTACACAGTAGTTAACAGAAAACTTACCAACGATAAGGAGGAGAAGTAATGAGAATCTCAAGTAAACTAGGAATAATTTTTATAGCCATTCTGTTACTGGCACTACCACTGCTTGCTGCTTGTGGTGATGATGACACAAAGGAGCCAACAGCTCCCGCCACGGAACCTAATGCTCCAGTAACGGAGCCGACGGTACCTGCAACCGAGCCGACAGCCCCTGCTACTGAGCCAGCCACTGGCCTCACATGGGTTCTTGACGTGAGCTATGACGGGACGTCCGAGGTACACACTGCAACCGTTGTGGGAGAGGAAGCCATTGAGGGCACCGACTGTTATGTAGCTGAATGGGCTTTTGATGTGCAACCGTTCCGCTATGACGCCATTCAAGGCTATCCGCTGAAGACGTTTGAGAGGAAGGATTACATTGCCAAGGATACAATGGACGCCAAGAGAAACTCCGTCTTGCTCGAAGCCGCCGGGATGATCGAACTGCAAGTAACCAAAACCCTAACCTACACCGGTGATCACGGCCAACCGTACTCCTTTGGTGACATGTATCAATTTGACGATTACACCGACCTCGTACCCGATACGCTGGCGCCACCGTACACTGACACCGTGGAACTCGAAGTTGTTGCCATTGAAGACGTCACGGTACCTGCCGGAACGTTCCGATGCTACAAGCTGGAATACACCAAGGTTGCGACAGACGGCGAGGCAGTTGATCGTGCATTGCTCCACCACGATTGGTGGTCTGCTGAATACGATTTACTCACTCCAGTCAAGGTTGTAGAATATGCTACCTATCAGGAAAACGAAGTTAAAGAGCTGGCATCATACGACCCAATGCCTGCCAAGAACACCAGTGTCCCAGCGCCGACTTCAAAACCTGAATCTACGACCACGCCACCGGCCACGACCACGCCGCCAGCTACTACCACACCGCCAGCTACTACCACACCGCCGGCTACTACCACACCACCAGCCGCAACTGCTGATTTCACTGGTGCCAGCTTCACCTACGATGTGGCTTACGGTAATGCCTCTGACGTGTGGACCAGCAACATTATGGGAATGGAGACCGTCGATGGAGCCCAGTGCGACAAAGTCGAAACCGTATG
>JABMQN010000099.1 GCA_013203045.1 Chloroflexota bacterium | reverse complement strand
GAAGTGATATTCCGTACAGGTGGTGAGTCCGGAGAGATCGGCGGTGAAAGCACCGGTGGAACTCAATGATTCAGGAGTAGTCTCACTGCCGTAGCTGGTATCGGTCCCCCACTCAAAAGAGACGTCAACACTGGTAGCAGTGCCGAGGTCGCTGAGGGTACCATTCAAAGTAGCAGAAACAGCATCAACACTAGACTCATCATTGGAAGCTACCGTTGGTGGGGTGACATTGCCGGGGAAATCCTGTAGCTCCATAGTCTGAGTTCCCTTAAAATTGAATTCATCAACTATCTTTATCGGAGAAAGATCATAGATGCCGTCGGCATCCCAATAATAGTCGATAGTGTACCCGCTCATGTTCCAAACGGGCGTGGTATGAGTTACCTTGTAACAGTTGAAGGTACCAGCGGTCACGGTGACCTCTTCCAGCTGATCAGCTACTGTTATGTTGAAAGGGGTGGTACTGTTTCCCTGGGGATTAGAGGAATCTATCTGTATATTTTGGGTCCATGTTTGGCCCGGGGTAAACGGGTACCCGTGATCACCGACAAAATCCCTTTCATAAATGTCATTTTCGGCAAAATATATGCCCAAGGCAGTGCCCTCTTGGTATCTCTGGAGCATATCTTTAGTGTCGAGGTCTCGCCAGTTCTTACCAGGTTGATGCACGACTAGCGTCATTGCCATACTCCCTATCATTATATTCCGGTTTGCATTCGGTACATCAAAGGTAACTTCGGTTTCAAAACATGGAGTTGTCTGGTCAGGCGCACCCTTCGTGATGTTCACATTGGTTATGGTCTCAGTCCATACTTCATCAATGTTTATGATAGGAAGATAATACGCGACATATTCCCAATAATTAACGTCGTAAACAATTGTATCACCCACGTTGATATCGGTAGCATAAGCGCTATCCGCTCTGGGGAGTCCTGGAACCCCAGGGACTGCCGGTGTGGTAAACATGGTGCCAAGCATGGCAACAATTACCACGGCTGCCAATAATGTGCGTCGTGTTTTTTCCCATTGCGGGAAGCTGATTTGTGTCTTTCTCATATAACCCTCCTTGTACTTTTTGTATTCTATTGAAACTATGGCTTTTGTTTATATCTCGTTTTTAAATTGTTGATAAGCTGTTTACATAACATTTTTATGGTTACATATTTTTACCCTGAATATTAAAAAGTGTCAATAGGACTTCCTTACTATCCTCTTTGAAGGTGAATCTGTCAATGAGAGTTATGGCCCATGATAGTCAGGATTCCTTACTTACAATTGGAACGTTTTCAGTGCGGAAAACCCTGGGAAGAAAGTACTCTCTATGAGGGAATAATAATCGGCAAATCCAGCTTATTTAAGAGGGGTAAGCAAATGACTGGGTGAACTGGTATTTTGTCAACGGCGCGTCAGAATGACATGGCGATGAAGGGGTAATAGTGGGCCTATTATTAATCCGGCAACTAAATACGGCATGTCATTCCGGCCTTCGAGCCGGAATCCACTTCCCATCCCCCCATCTGGATTCCCGCCTGCGCGGAAATGACACATAAGGTAATTATGTCCCCTTTTAATTGCCGGATTAATGAGGAGTAGCTATTGGAGGCGTGAAAACCAACGAAGGGCGACCTATATAGGTCGCCCTTCGTGTTTGTTAGCCTAATGTTTTGTCTGACAAAGAGACTTTATTTGCCTATGTGCCTCCTATCCAACCTTGCTTCTTTGCCATGAAAAAGCCCAGGGTGAGCAGTATAGCGAGTAAAGCTACAATAAGACCGCCTATCAAGGGCATATTCACCGGGGACCCTTTCTCGCTGAAAGCTGCGGTGATGCTGGTATCATCGGACATTTCGATAGTAATAGTTGTGTCCGTGCTACTGGCGTCGCCGCTCCAGCCGTCGAATTCCCAATCCTCATTCGGGATGGCAGTGATCGTAACCTCTGTCCCTGCCTGGTACGTATGGTCGCCAGAAGTCGGAATAACAGAGCCTCCTTCGGCTGCACTTATGCTTAGTACATAAGTCACTGGCGCAGGTGTAGGCTCAGGCGTAGGTTCAGGCGTAGCCGTGGCCGTTGGTGTAGGCGTCGGCGGCGACGGTGGTGGTGGCGGTGGTGGGGTAGGCGTAGACACAGGCATTGGTGTAGGTGTCGACGCAGGTGTAGGCGTAGATGCCGGTGCTGCCTGCGCTGCTGGTGCAAAATAACCACCACCTGCTGCTGCGGGAGGAGGAGGAGGAGGTAGTGCAGGCGTAGGTGTTGGTGTTGGTGTAGGCGTCGGCATCGGCGCAAGTGTAATAGATGTCAGATTGACGGTTTGTGCAACAAAACCCTGAAATACGGGGTTTGCTGGATCTGCGGTAGCGTCCACCCAATTGGTGGCCCCGCTCTCTTTCACCTGGAAGGTCAGCGCCTCACCTTGGGTATCTGCGTTACCGATCAAGAGCATACTGTATGCCCCGTTGGCTGCGGTTGCCATTGCGGATTGTCTCGGTTGAGTTTCATTTCCAACCAGAGCCCGTACCTCCGAATTAGCCGGTGCGGGGGAACCGTTAATAGTGATATTGCCCCATATTGGAGAAGCCGTCAAAATGCCAATGCTCAGTTCGGTTGGTACCGTCGTAGACGGAGGAGTTGTTGGATCCGGTGTTGGATCAGGTGTCGAACAGGTTAAATCACTGCCATTGCAATCCTGGTCTATGCCATCACCACAGATATCAGTTGCACCGGGATTAATACTGGCATTCGTATCGTCACAGTCCCCCTGGTTCTCGGTGAAACCGTCTGAGTCATCATCGGTATCATCAGGCTCAGGTATCGGCAACGGTGCCCATATCACTTCGATAAAAAATTTAGAACAGTTTGTTACGCCGAATAGATCGTCCTTCAAGGCTAATCCGAACTGACCCTTCTCGATATCTTCCCACGTCCAGGAATCTCTCATATACGTGATGTCTTCTTCGTAATTGCCATAATTTAGAAAAACTCCCCCGCCAACGTTTTTTAAAGGCGAGCCCATTTCGCTCCTAAAACCAATTTTAATAGCAGGTTTTATGCAATTGCTGTTTAACCAGGTTGAGTACAAACGGGCATGCATAATTACGCTAACTACCTCCCCATAGGAATAGGGAGAAGTCGCCTCGAAGTCATAGGTATACAAGTCTGTATTATATGCGCCCGGATAGACATAAACGGAACCGACAAAAGTGTGGTCGCTTTCGTCAGATACGCGCTCCCAGTGGTTGGGATTGTCCGATCCGGAGGGCCAGGGGGTGCCATTAGCTGCAGGAATAAGGGTTGATTTGCCATCTCCCGTAGGGTGAAGTATCAAACTGTACCTAACCGGTGGGAACTCGACTTGAGCCTCTCCGGCCTCAATTTGCTGGTCAGGAGATTTCATAGCGGCGCCTGCCCCGGCAGGAGCCATGATCATGGTAGAGACCATGGCCAGAACTACGGCAATCAGCATGAGTCGCCACGCGATCCCCCGTTTTGTTGAAGTTAAATGTGTCACTCTCATTATTCTGTCCTCCTTATACTCACCTCCTCAGGTCTTTATCGTAGGTACAGTGAACCAGGTTCTGAAACAACTACGTAGTAGTACTTGCCTGGTTCCAGCTCCGTGAGAGTGTTTCCAGTGGTAAATCCGGAATAATAGGTGGACCATGCGCCGGAACCTTCATCAAGTTCCAGTATCATGAACCAATCCCCACTGAAGGAGATGTCGCTAATCTGGACGGTGCTGCCTATCTCAGCTCTACCCGCACCCGGATATGGGGCGATCAGAGCGACCTGATCCATGGGACAGCTCCAGGCTTCAGGTGCTTCAACGAAATCGGCGGAGATGGAGCAATCAGAATTCATGGTAATGGTAGTGGAAGCAGCGAATGGATCAGCTATATCCCCGACATCACCTGTCCATCGATCAAATATATAGCCTGCGTTCGGTGTGGCCACCAGGTTCACGACAGAACCGGCATCGTGGTTGGATGCTCCTTCGCCGGGAGTCGTAACTGAACCATTTCCGCTATTGGCGGTCATCAGTTCGTATTGAACCAATTCAGTAAATTCGGCCATTATAGAATAGTCACCATTCATGGTAACTGTAGTAGAAGCAGCGTTTACATCAGCTATACCAGCCGTATCGCCGGTCCATGCACTGAACATGAAACCTGCATCGGGTGTGGCAACAAGGTTCACTTGTGTACCACCGTCCTTATCTGCGAAAGTGCCTTCCCCAGGGTCGGTAACGGAACCGTTATCACCACTGGCAATTGTCAGGTCATATAGCACTAGCTCAGCGAAATTAGCGGTGACAGAGTAGTCATCATTCATAGTAACTGTGGTTGAAGCAGCGTTGGTATCAGCAATACCAGCTGTATCGCCGGTCCATTCGCTGAACATGTAACCCGTGTCAGGTGTGGCAACCAGATCCACGACAGTACCGGCATCATAAGGGCCGGAAGAGCTGGTGGCTGGGTCTGTGACCGAACCGCCTGCGCTGCTGGCTGTGGTCAATGAATACTGTGTTGGTGCAACTACTTCTTCAACGAAATTAGCGGTAACAGAATAATCTGCGTCCATGGTGATGGTAGTGGAAGCGGCGGAAGGATCTGCAACATCACCTGTCCAGCCGTCAAAATCGTAGCCTGTATCGGCTGTTGCCACCAGGTTCACGACAGTTCCAGCGTCATAGGGCCCTTGTGGACCCTCGCCGGGATCAGTGACTGAACCGCCAGCACTGCTGGCTGTGTTAAGGTTGTAGGTAGTGGGTGGGTCACCTCCACCTCCACAGAAGGAGCATTCTTCAAGCTCTAAGGTTTGCGGAGCATTGAAGTTGGCGGTGTCCACCATTTTCACGGGCGCGAGATCAAATGTTCCGGTGGAATCCCACCATTCTGTGATCGTTCCAGCGCTGCCGACGGTACCTACCGCCTTATAACACTCGAAAGTTCCTGCCGGCACTGTAACAGTTTCAAGTGAATCAGCTACTACCACAGAAACGAATGCGGTGCTATCTCCCATGTCATTGCTGGAATCCGTTCTTACCTGGAGGGTCCATGATTGCCCCAAAGAAAGCGGGTTCCCGTGGGGCCCACTGTGGTTCTCATAGAATCGATCATTCGCCGTCATTCCCACGTTGGAATCGGCTTCTTGAAAAGTGTACCGGATGTCATTATCGCTGTAGGCTCGAAATGTAAGGCCACCTTGTTGTATGGTAATTGTCACCCAACTCAAAAATCCTGGCATATCGCGTGACGGAAGCTGGTCGTAAGTTGTTTCTATAACGTAACACGGTTCACCGTCTATTGACTCGCTACCAACAATTGTATCGGTCCAGTGAGTCACCTCGCTACCATAAGTAACTTTCGATATCCAGTAATCACCATCGGCAGCTGTAGCTTTGTCTACTCCCGCGGCTGCGAACATACCGCCGAGTAACGCCAGAACCGTAATGGCAACCAGTGCCAACCGCCACCCAAAATTCCATTGCATGATCTCTAATTGTGTCCCCCTCATTAGTACGACCTCCTTACTTTAAATAGATTAAGGTTATGTGAATAACAAAAGGCAGTTTGAAAAGCTGCCTTGAATGGTCTTTCAGGATGAATCAAATCCGGCGGGAAGGGCTGAAGCGCCCTGTGATTGAGGTTTATTCATAAGCTATTAATATTCAGCAGCGATTTGTTTATAAGTTATTTACAATGTTCGCTTATTTAAACATCTGTGATGTGGTTTGTCAATTGCAAATATGGTAAAGAGTTGGTAAAATTTCGGTTAATGTAGCTAGAACCCCTGAATCTGTTAAGGAGGATAAAGTAAATATTTAGGAAAAAGTCTGTAGAGAAGGCTTCTTTGCGGAGTAGTTCGATAATGGAAAGCCTGGGGTTATAGTGCGAAAACGTGTAGCGATATTGGCTACGTATGCCAAAGTAGTAATCTGCCAAAGATATACCTGAGGAAAACGCGGGTATGAAGAATGGGGGGAATGCTTGTGTAGTGGATGTTATTGTGGGGACTGAAACTACTCGGTTGCAGCTTCAGTGGTTTCGCTCTCGCTATCTGCGGGGGGCACTTCAGTGATAGCTTGGCCGAGGCCTGCTTCCAGTTCTGCGAGTATTGCTGGGGTATCTTTCTCTACTAGAATTATCGGTACTTTCTTTTCTTCTGCCCGTTGCATCACACTTGGGATTGGTTTTGTGCCGCCGGTAAGGATCAGGCACTTGGTCGAAGTTTCCAGAGCACCAAGCTGGATATCGGCTCGATCACCGCGTGTGATCACAGCTTTGTTGGATTTGATATCGAAGTAAAGCGGCGCAGGATCAACGCACATGGCTCCAACCATCAGGTTTTCCACTAACTCTCCGGATTGCTCGGGGCAATTAAGAATCTCGCCCTGAACATACTCGGCGAGTTCACTGATACTGACTGTTGATGACTTTCGCTCTTCCATTAGATGCTCCTCGGTGATCGTCTTTCGAGGTTTAGATTCCCATGTAATTCTAGCTTAAAAGTCGTTTGACTTCAAGGTTGCGAAATGACCCAAAAACAGCGATTCAGCTTTGCTGCCCTCACTAAATGGGTGAACAATGTGTTATCATGCCATTTAAAACTTGACCCGGAAATCCACCTCCCTTGCCCCGTGAACTATCATGCGAGTGCGATCCCACCCGCCCGTCCGATGGATTTTTGGGGCCACCCCCAATCCCCCGGCAGAGAAGAATCTCTGCACTCTCTTTTTCAATCGCTATTTTTGGGTTCGAAACCGAGGTCTCCTGATATCTATAGGTGTTTGACCGGAGATGCTGGAGTTAATTGGGGAACAACATCCCCCTGTGTCCCCCTTCAAAGGGGAATTAGTAGATTTCGCATCAAGTGCGGAATGACATAAGAGAACTAATTTATTCCTGTGATTTCCTCAATTCGATGATCTGATCCCGGAGCAGTGCTGCCTTCTCAAACTCCAGGTTT
>JABMQN010000098.1 GCA_013203045.1 Chloroflexota bacterium | reverse complement strand
TCATCACTGGCAACCAGCGAGAACATCATCATCTCGTCCTCTTCTAGCATCGGTTTAAGCACAACCGCTGCCGAAGATACGATGGTGGCGATAACATCAGCACCTTGTTCTTTTAACCAATTATACCCTGGTATATCATTCGCCGGACTAAATTGGCCATCATACTTAATCACCTCAAGCTCAACACCGGGAATAAGGTTATTATCATTGAAATACCGCGCAACATCCACTAAAGCTTTGTCAACCGGAATGATCGCATTTGCCGCCGGTCCAGTCATGTCTGTTAGTGCACCTATGGTAATCTTTATATCCTCTACTGGTTCAGTCGGCGCTACCGTCGGTTCAGGGGTTTCAATCGGTGTTGGGGTGGATGTAGAGGTCGGTTCCGTTGTGGGCTCGGGTGCCGCTGTCGGCGAAGGAGTTTCAACAGATGTCGGGGTTGATACAGGAGTAGGTGTGTCATCATCATCACACGCGGTCACCAAAGGGACCACCATTAATAGAGCCACCAATACCAAGGTTACTGTTCTACTTCGAATTGTCACCGTTTCACCTCCATTTGTTAACTAACTAGACTCCACAGTATCACTCAACCCGCCGCTCTTTCGAGCCAAACTATCTGGCATAATCAGCTTCGTCTTTTGCCTCACTCTACTTCATATACTTCACCTCCGAGTATCGTTTGGAGGTAGCATACTCATATCTACTATCCAATGTCAACCGTCCTATCGCAGCAACTTGTTAACTTTCAACCTACAGTTTCTAAATCTTTTCTTTATCCAGCTTGCAGTAGCCTCCCGGGCCTACCGTGGCTGTTTCAATGCAATTATTGCAATAGGCACATTTTTTAATCTCTTTCTCTCGACCTTCTTTTGCCTTTTTGGGCCAGTCGGGGTCTCGAATGATCTGACGACAGACTCCAGCTAAATCGATTCTTTCTTCCTGCAAAAGCTTCTCGGCCAGTTTCGGGGTGGTTATCCTCCCCGCACCCATAATCGGAGTATCGTATCCGGCATCTCTTACCGCCTTGCGAATAGCTTCTGCAATATAGATGTTAGTAGCTTCCGGCATGTATTTTTCCGGCATGCACCGGAAACCGCTGTAACCTCCCCAGGGAGGATAGGGAAAGGCCAGACCCCACGGATCCGCCCCATATGAATCGTCATATTTGCCACCAACCGAAACGCTGATATAATCAAGCCCCAATTCGGCAAGTTTGGCTGCGGTGGCTGTCGATTGAGTCATGGTGGTTCCGCCAGTGATAAACTCATCGCCATTGATGCGAATGCCAATGGGATAGTCCTTGCCAAGCGCCTTACGAACTCTTTCGTACACTTCAACGGTGAGCCTCATCCGGTTCTCCAGCTTTTTCCCGCCATATTCGCCCTTCCTCTTATTTTTGAGTGAAAGGAAATCTGCCTGAAGTACACCATGAGCGGCATGAATCTCAACCGCATCGAAACCGGCTTCTCTGGCTCTAATAGCGCCCGATTCGAAGAAATCGATACTCTGCTTCATTTGCTCAATTGGGACCTCCTCAACACTCTGCCTCCACCCTCGGGCTGATTTGAGAAGATCATAAAGCTGTGCCACCATTTTAGTATTAGTTTCGGAGTGAATTCGCCCAATCATATTTTTATAAGCAGGGACACATTTATCATCACTTAGCCGGGGAGCGGGAAACCTTCTAGGATTTACCAGTATCCCTCCAAGTACGATCATGCCGGGACCACCTTGAGCCCGCCTGAAATAATAATCGTTGTAAGCAGGGGTAATGTACCCCTCTTCATCCATCATACCTTCATGCGCCGGAGCCATCACAATGCGGTTCTCTAACTCCATCCCATTAATAGTGATAGGTGTGAATAACAGTTCATATACTGTATCTTGTTTTGCCTTTACCATTGTTCTTGTTTCCTCTCATTTTTAGATGTCTTTGAAAACTGCTGCTGGTGCCATGATGTGATTGGGGTCTATGGCATTCTTGATATCCCTTAAAAACTTCGAATAAGACGGCAGCAAACCCGATTCCATATTGCGGAAGAATCCGGCGCTGGCCTGCGCTGATCCATACTTCAGTGTGGCTTCAAAAAACATCCCCATGAACTGGCGGAACTTATTGATGGATTCGGAATCCATCGGATCAAATTCGATATCAAACTCGATCATGAAAGTCTCCGTTCTCTCCCATGGAGCCAAGTACATCCTCGGCTCCGAAACGTTCCCGGAAAACGACGTCATGGGATAATCCAGTTTCTTCATTATATCCATGGTTATTTCATACGCGCCCACTATTTTTGAAGGCGGCACGTAGAAGAAGGCCATCAAATTGGGTTCATGTCGCAGGTAGTGGCAAGCCGCCACGGAACTGCCAACCCAGAGTTGAGAGATATTTTTCTGAACCGCACCCTCATACTGCACCAGGGAACCGCCTGCTTTGGTGATAGCATCCGTGATGAGCTTTCGATACACACCGGCCTGATCCTCATTGTGGCAACTGATCTTGGCCATCATCAGCCATGCAGCCATTGAATCTTCCAGCTTCTTGTACTCCACCGTGTCCTTGAGAAGTTCGGATTCCGCGGCGATGGCTGCAGCCTGAATGCGGTTCAGCCCGGTTACCTGCTTGCAAATCCCCAATTCAACCACGTTGCGCATACCCTCGACACAAGTGGCAAGATCAGGAAAACCGATCTGAATCGGTTCCTCAATAGGTCGAACGGGATAGAGTCGACGGACCATCCTGGTGATGATGCCGAAAGTGCCCATCGCCCCACGGTATAATTCAGTAAGATTGGGCCCCCAAGCAATGCGGAAATACGGATTGACCTCCTCGTGCCCCATGAAGGCCGCCGATCCTGTCCTCAGTATCTCCCCATTTCCCAATACTATTTCAAGAGAGACCACTTCGTTCATGTCGATAGCCCCGGTAGGTCCACCACCAAGGCTGTAATTACCGACAGGTCCACCTGTATGCGGGCCACCGCCCAGAGGCAAAGGCTCCAGCCCGACCTTGCCAGTTTCATAGATCAGCTTGGACCAAGTGACCCCCGATTCGATGGTAGCCGTTCGAGTCTCCTGGTTAATTTCCAGTATCCGGTTCATCTTTCTCATCACCACAATAGCCCCACCCTTTCGGGGTGATGTGGCTCCGCTCAGGTTTGTCCCGTAAGAATAGGGGTATAACGCTACGTTGTGCTTATTGGCCAGCTTGACGAGGGCCTGGACTTCTTCAGTACTTGCTGGTATCACCGCGTAGTCTGCCATATAGGATTTCAGTGCCTGCGATACTTCATCCCTGCAATAAACAACAATATCTTCGCGATCTGCGGTGATATTTCCTTTACCTACAATCTTTTCTGCTTCTTTGAAAAATTCGTCAGTTACGCTTCCCATAACAAATGCCTCCACGCGTTTTCAATCAACCCCCTTACCCCCACTCTTGAGGAAAGAGAAAACCGGGGGACACCCCCGGAGCCCCCGGCAGGAGGAATCCTGCATCTCATTTTTGAGGGCTCAAATCTATATCTAAATCTATTCCATAGGCATAATCAAGTGGCCGCGGCGGGTTGGAAATGTGCAGCGGATCGAAAATGTCCTGAAGCTCCTTTTCCTTGAGATGGTAATTATTGTAGGCAGGCCCGATAATCTGCGGCTCCGGCCCGTACGATCCCTGCAAACCGCAATAGGCCTTTAATTCAAGGTCCTGCCTCACCGATTCCACAAACCCGACCTCGTGCTGATAGCAATCGTTTGGATCAGTGGTTGGATCGAAGTAAACCAGGATTTCGCAGAAAGCCACATGCCCGAAATCACCCATCTGCAGCCATCCGGGAATGCCGTAGTCGTCCAACAGAGGCGGCGTGTATTTTCTCTTCAGTTCGGCGGCGGCTTTAGCCAGCTCTATCGAGGCATCCAGCGAGTCGAAATGGAATTTCATAGAGGTCTCCATGCCTCCGGGGAACATGATTCGATGGGCATCCGCGTTGTTGATCCAGGATTCGTCGAACGGTCGACCCTCACGCACATCACCGCCAACACGCCCGATAACTTCCCGGACGACCTTTTCCTCGTATTCCAGCTGCTTGGGACCGGCCAGCCCCACCAGCATAATACGCATCATATACGGGGTGGTTTCCTTCAGTTCAGGCAAGGCCTCCTGCCAGCTTTCGTGGAAATCCTCTTTGGATGTCGCCCGCGAGAAGTAGCGCCAGCTAAAGGGAGCGGTCATCAGAGCCATGCCCACCTGAGCCTTGGAAAGCTCGTGCATGGCAAAGGCCGCCTCTTCGATGGAGTTGTAGAACACATTGAGCCACTTCATGAGGTGCGGCGGCATATTAAATCCGGTTCGGGGAGAAATACCGGTGCGCTCAAGATCCTGTCCTGGGAACGGGAAAAGCTTGGTGGCCATCTTGGTAACGATCCCCATCCCACCCTGCCATCCGAAGGTGCCTCGTAGAACACCCCGAAGATCAGGTCCCAGGCCCTCACCCCAGAAGTAATCTTCATCATCCAGAGAGGTGGAGCCGAGGGTCACAATGTCACCATCGGGCAAGACCCATTCAAGTCCGAGCATTCGGCGCTGCGCCCATCCCATGCGGTATTCCAGCGGCCCGACACCGGCATTGAGATGATTCCCGATAACCGTCGCGCCAACACCGCACCCGGGACCTTCCGTGGCCAATCCCTTCTTCAAGCACTCCGCCTGGAGCTGGGCATAGATCACGCCCGGACCGCAGATGGCATACATGTTCTTCTCATCGATTTCCAGATAGTCCATCCGCTTGAGATCGATACTGAGCACATCAGGGACTTTGGGCGACTGGGTAGCAATACCGAAACAGCCGATAGGAATGAAGGGAATTTTATACTGAGTACAGATTTTGAGTATTTGCTGCACTTCTTTAGTGCTGCCCGGCAGTATGACACAGCCCGGCCGGAGCGCCTGCCCCTCTAACGCAGGACGATTTTTACCGTATCCTCCTTTGCGATAGGCCTCACGAATGCCGGGATCATCGGAAACGAATTCCGGTCCGACGATCGATTCCAACGCCTGATAGGCTTCCTTCAAAATAGCCATCTCAACAAGCCTCCTTGCCCTCAGGGGAAATCGCCTGAAGCATAATTTCGGTTATATCAAGTGTTTGCAGTCTCTCTTTATCGGCAGTGATTACCTCTGTGAAGTTTTCCTTGCAATATGGGCAGGCAGAGATGATAGCCTCAGCGCCAGTGACTTCCTTCGCCTCCTCGATCCTCTCCCGGGCGCTCCATAACGCCAGTTCTTTGAAGGCATCCCGAACACCGCCACTCGCGCCGCAGCACCAGGCCTGATCCTTCCGCCGTTCCATCTCCTCAACTTGCAGGCCCGGGATAGCGTTCAGCAGATTTCTGGCCGGATCATAAGCGCCATAGGTTCCTTTGCGACGCGGCTTCGGCGGATCGAAAATCCCGTACTTGCCGCGCTTCCCTTCCCAGTGCGTCCAGGGTTCGCTCATTCGGCCGAGGCGACAGGGATCCTGATAGGTCACCCTCATATTGACCGGGGCAGTGAACTTCAGCTTTCCGTTTTGCAGTTGCTGATCCAGATGTTCGGTAATGTGCAGCACTTCGAAGCCCAGGTCCGTGGTGGACTTGCCCATCAGCTTGGGATAGATAACCTTCAGCGTCTGATAGCATTCGGCGCAACTGGCCACCACCGTCTTCGCTCTGGATTCTTCAATGGCCTTAAGGTTATGTTCAGCCATTTCTCTTGCCTGGTCCACCAGCCCGACATTGTAGAGCTGATTCCCACAACACCATTCCTGCTCCCCCAGTATCATAAACTCGGTACCGGAAGCGTTGAGCAGTTTGGCGGTCGCCTGTGCTATTTGCTGCTGCTTGAAAGAAGAGTTGCAGCCCACAAAATAGAGAACGTCTGCTTTCTGGACCGGTCGGGCATCACTGCGCAACCATTTGCCTCGATTATCATTCGGCGTTCCGTATCGGTTCCTGTTGTTGGCAATGTTCTCCGCCACTGCCTTGTGCTCCGGCATGGGGCCTTGCCCATCATCAACAGCTTTTTGCCGCATCCATTCGAGCGTCTGCGTGGGCTCCAGCCCCACATTGCGCAGGCATTTAACATCACAAGCACCGCAGAGCGTGCAGGTGTATATTTCTTCCAGCACCTTCGGCGACCATTCAAGTTCGCCGTTGGCCAGGGCCAGCGCTATCTCCAGCCTCCCATGGGCCGCATAGGCATCGAAGCCATACCTGGCACTGCTGGGACATATCTTGGAAAACTGGAGACTGGCCATCCAGATGAAATCAACCCACCGGCAATTCGAACACCGGACACAATTCTGGGCATCCCATCGATAGGTTTCAAAATCAATCAACGTCATTATCGTTCCTCCATTAGAAACAAAGCCTGCCGGGGTTCATGATATTCTGCGGATCGATGACCCCTTTGGTCTTCTTCAGCATCGTGGTGTACCCGGTCGCCCGGGGATAGACCATGTCAGCCAGAATGCCGTAGGGCCTCGAATAGAACGCCCCGAGGTTCAAAGCAACTCTGGCCACATCGGTGTAGAGTTCGGTTATTTTCGCTACCTCTTTCGGATCGGCGGGATCGTAGAAGAAATTGAACTCGCAATGGCAGGCGCGGCTGGACTCTATCGGCTGAATGTAATATCCTATATCGTCCACCGAGTACCCGTGTTCCACCACCACACTCCCCACCGCTTCGATGAACATCGGGGTTTTATCGAGTGTTGTGATGAAGAACAGGTCCTGACATTCACCTTTGGCGGCCCATTTCCAGTACGTCCGATCCTCAGGCCAGGCATTACGCAGCAAATCCACGACCTTGCGTTCGGCGCCGGGAAGTCCGAGCAATGAAGTTTTGAGATCACTATAGGAGAGTTCTTTGGCTATTTCCTGCAGGGTCTCTTCTTCGTATTCGATCCGGCCCTCGGGAAGGATCGGCGCTCCGGAAAGAATCAGTATCACCGTCCACGGCGCTAGCGTTTCCTTCAACTTGTGAAAATCATCTGGCCATTGGTCCGCCAGAATAGATGCCAGATTGGTACTATCCAGCATCAACAGTTCGTAACCGATCACTTTTCGGCCTATCCGATATATCATTTCGATAGCATCATTGGGATCATCAAACGGCATGAAAAAGGTTTTATTGACCTCGGGGAGATACTCAATTTTGACATTACCCCACGTCAGTATGCCAAATGTACCCTGCGCGCCCTGGAACATCCGCCACCAGTCCAGTCCCGGTCCATGAGGAAAGGCTCCTCTGGCGACACTGCCGGTATCCTCCCCGATCCCGGCAATGGCAGCGCCGGTGCGCATTATCTCACCTCTGGGCCAGACAACTTCGGTGGTCAGCAGGGGTTCATCAAATTCGAACCGGGGAATCAGGATGCGCTCCCTCTCAAGATGGCTGGTGAGAGCGGATTTTTGGGCATGGGGCAGAAGCGGGAACAGGGGCATAAATCCCTTCGCCGCCAGCTCTTTTTGCAGTTGGGCCCAGGTTACGCCGGGCTCGATCCTTGCCTTTCGATTGTACTCATCGATATAGAGTACCCTGTTCATCCGCTGGAGGTCTACCATGATTCCGCCAAGGTTAGGGATAGCACCTCCATTAAAATGAACCTTCGAGCTGGAAGGAACGAGGGGCACGCATGTTTCGTTGGCAAGCTGGACAATTTTGAGAATTTCCTCTGCTGTCTGTGGGCGAGCCACATAATTTGGCGATCGCGCCGGAGACAGACTGTGATCCCTGGAACAGGTAGCCAGTTCCTGGGGATCGTCAGAAACATTTTCGGCACCTACTATTCCGATTAAAGCTTCTTTAATCTGCATAAGCATATCCTCCATAATAAACTCCGGGTAAAACCTCTACAGTGGCTGAGGAAAAGGAGACTCCAATGCCTAATCGCTTTTACTCAAGTCCTCTTCTCGAATAGCACCAAGAAGATTCTCAAGAGTAGCTTCGTGCACGTCCTGACGGGAATAGACTATCATGCGGTCATCATTCGGACTCAGTATCACAAGTTTAGACGGATATTCTTCGTTTAATAGCGGGTGGTCAATATCCATCGCTGTGTCCTCTCGATCAACGACGATAATACTTGGAGTCAATTTAGAAATAAGACTAGCTGCCGTTGCCTCGTCAGGAGCTATAGCAACTTCAGCCGATCCCTCATTTTCGATAATCAGCTTAAGTCCCTGTGACACCACAGGCTGCTCCGATAGAACCAGTACACGTCGAACACTCATACTTCGTCCGCCTCCTCTGGGTGAGACCCTCGAATTGAGAATAGCAGTACGTATACTTCCGGAATAGCCCCCGTTTGTAGGGTTTTTCATGCGAGAGTATCACAATACCACCAACACCCCTGAACCAATACTTTACCGCTTGCTATGAACAACCGACAGTTGTAGAATGATGGAACAACAATACCCTTAATCCACAGGTGCAAGATCAATGGGATCAAAGATAACCGTAATGCTGGTTGACAGGAGAGAAATCCTTCGGGAAGGACTCACCGCTATCCTGCAGCGCGACCCCTCTATAGAGGTGGTAGCCAGTTTTGCTTCAGGACGAGAAGCTATGGAGAAGGCAAGCTCTATTCGCCCTGATATAGTAATAACTGAAGCGGACATGCCGGAGGATGTTTACCTCGAGTTGACCCACAGAATCAAGGAGATACCACCAGAAACCAGAATCATCGTGCTCACCCATGCCAAGCAGGAGTCAGCCCTGTTTCGTGCACTGAGACTGGGAGCGCGGGCATACTTGACCAAACACATCAGCGTGGATGACCTTATCAGCACAGTACATCGTGTTCATGCCGGAGAGGTCATTATATCTGCCCCTATGGCCGCGAAGATGCTGGATGAGTTCGCTTACCTTGAAGAGAAAAAAGATGCCCGGCAGACAGATCAGGAAACCAACTTGAGCAAACGCGAAATAGAGGTTTTGGAATTGGTTGCTGGCGGTACCACCAACAAAGAAGTAGCTGAGGCCTTGTTCATCAGTGAGAATACTGTAAAGGGACACCTGAGCCGGATACTCGAAAAGATGAATGCCCGCAACCGACAGCAGGCTGTAGCCATGGCCATGGAAAAGGGTATCATCAAGAAGAAGTCCTGAGCGGACAACACGCAATAATAGTCACACCCCACTCGCGCCATATTTTTAATCGTTCCTCTGTCCTAACCCAGCTTAGCCGGAATCAAGCAAGTCCATCTTTACCTATCTCTCACCGCGGAGCCCACAGAGAACACAGAGACACAATTTAAAGTCAACCCTCAACGATCTCGGCACTCTCTGCGATGGAATCCTTGCTGTTTTGTAAGAGACTGGTTCTATGTTGTACTATGTCGCGTTCTGTCTACAAATTGCGTCACGATTTGTAGACAATTTTGCCATAATCTCAAATATTAACCGCTTGTTTACCATCTGTTTACCATTTGTTACTAAACTATTTACCCTAAAATGGTATATTCGCTTCTAAATATGGGGTCTGTCTATTCCGTGACAGAAAACAAGGGCACATACCTGGGAACTCAAGTTTCAAAGGAGCGGATTAATGAACAAAACAGCATCCGGAATAGTAGTACTGATACTCGTCTTGAGCAGTTTGGTAGTGGCAGCCATTCCACACATCGCCCTGGCAGGAGCGGGGACAACTATCTACGTTGCTGCGGACGCCGTCGGCGCTAACGACGGAACATCATGGACAGATGCCTACACCGATCTTCAGGATGCCCTGGATGCTGCTGTTTCAGGTGACGAAATCTGGGTGGCAGCAGGAACCTATAAACCAACAAACCAGACCGATCCCACCGATCCACGAACCGCTACATTCCAAATGAAAAATGGTGTGGTCATCTACGGTGGATTTGATCCTTCAGTAGGCGATGATGAATTTGCTGAGCGTGACTGGGAGAACAATGAAACCATACTTAATGGTGATATCGGCACACCGGGTGACCATTCAGATAACTGCTACTACGTTTTCAATCATACATCTGATCTTGAACTGGATTCCTCTGCGATTCTCGATGGCTTTACAATTTCTGAATCCAGTATTGGAGGGATGTACAACAATTTGGGATCACCAACTGTGATCAACTGTAAATTCAGTAACAATCTTGGAAGTGGGATGTACAATTTTAAGGGATCACCGATTGTGACAAACTGCATATTCATTGAAAATGGTAACCATGGGATGGGCAATGCCGAATCATCACCAATAGTAACAGACTGCATATTTTCTAAAAATACAGCAAACCATAGTGGTGGAGGTATTGCGAATGATTCGAGTAGCAATCCGTTAATTACAAATTGCACTTTTTCTAACAATACAGCCACATACTCAGGTGGTGGTATGTATAACGAGACCTCTTCTTCACCAACAGTAACCAACTGTACTTTCATCGATAATTCTGCAACAACCAATGGCGGTGGGATATTTAATGTTGCTTATGCCTCACCTGAAATAATTAATTGTACTTTCTCAGGGAACTCAGCTGAGACAGGCGGCGGATTATCTAACAATTACTATTCAAACCCAAAACTTACTAATTGCGTGTTCGAAAACAATCAAGCCCATCAAGGTAGCGGGATGTACAACAGCGAATCATCGCCAACCGTGACGAATTGCACTTTCTTTGGTAACTCAGCTGCAAATGGTAATGGCTTAGCCTGCTATGCATCATATAGGCCTCCGGATTTTTCATTCAGTTGCGAATTGGTCAACTGCATCCTATGGGATGGTGGAGATGAAATCTGGAACGACGGCGAAACAACCATTACAGCCAGCTATTCAAATATCCAGGGCGGTTATCCCGGAGAGGGTAATATCGACCAAGAACCAATGCTCACAGCGGATTTCCGTCTGCAGTCCAATTCACCCTGCATTGACACAGGCACCAACTCCGCGCCTAACTTACCGTCCAGCGACTTCGAAGGTGAGCCCCGCGTCATGGATGGTGATGGCGATGGCATCGCTATTGCAGATATGGGAGCTGATGAATACACCGGCCCAGTTTGTGAGAATAAGGGTTCTATCACACTCGTCAAGGAAATCAACATCGGTGCGGTTGCAGATGGGGCCTTCCAGTTCACCGCTAAAAACTGCGGCAGTTTCTCCTTACCTTACAACAATGCCATCTATGAAATAACCAAAGACGGCATTCCCCCGGGCGACTACATCATAACCGAGAGTGCACCCGAAGCGTGGGAATTGGCCGAAGTTGCTTGTACCGGCGGCGACTGCAGCAGAACCACCAATGGTGTTACCGTACACCTGGATGCCGATGAGGACATCGTTGTAACTTTCACCAACGAGTATGAAGACGACGGGACACCTCCAATACCAGAGATGCCAACCATTTTATTAATGAGCCTGGGTTTGGTAACACTGGGTGGTTTCGTGTGGATGCGAAAGCTGGTTATACAGTAACAATCCATTGAGTAGGGGCACGATATGTCGTGCCCCTACATGAGGTTATCTATCAAATGTAGCGCGAGGCTTCAGCCTCGCCAAACGCACCAACAGGCTGTGTCACAATGTCATCGCGAGGAGTCGCAGGCGACGCGGCGATCTCACCGCATCCGAGGAGATTGCTTCGTCCTTCCGCGGAAGGACTCGCAATGACATGGCAAAATATGACACAGTCTGGTGATCCGGAATCCATTCCCGCACTTCCCCTTTGGATTCTGACGCGCCGTCGCCATAATGGCCGCGTCAGCCGTAGCTGAGCGAAGGATGGCTTTGGCGCGTCGGCGACTTTCGTCAGAACGACATAAGCTAGTGCTTTGTCAACTTTGTATGTGTGGGTCACAATACCAATACTGTCCCCCTCACTCGTACGGGCGTATGGCAATACGCCCCTACACTCCCCCGAGGGGCGAGAGGACTTCTTCTCCCTTGAGGGAGAGGATTGAGGTGAGGGTGAAAATACGGCAGTGTGATTTTGGGTATTTCCCACTAATCACCTGCCGGGAAAATCCGGCTTACGTTTTTCAACAAACGCATTAACCCCTTCAGTAAAATCCTCGGTGAGATAATGCTGCTGTACAGAGGCCATTTCCAGTTGTAATGCAGTGTGAAGATCGGTTTGGATTCCCTTGTTAACCAGCATCTTGACGCACTTTGATGCCATCGGGCTCCTGGAGGCCAGTTTTTCAGCCATTTCACCAGTCGCTACTTCAAGCTGATCATCTGGCACTACTTTACTCACCAGACCGTGCATTTCAGCTTCTTTAGCCGTCATCCAGTCACCGGTTATGAGTAGTTCGCGCGCCTTTCGAAAACTCATTTGTCGGATAAGCCGTTGCGTACCGCCCCCGCCGGCTATCAATCCGTACTGTGCATGCTGATCACCAATCCGAGTCGATTCAGCGGCGATGATAATATCGCAGACTTCAGCCAGTTCAATCCCCCCCGCCAACACCATACCGTGCACAGAAGCGATAGTGGGAATAGGAAGATCCTCTATCATGTTATAGGTTCGATGGCATAGCTCCACAAACCATCGCATCCGGGGAACATCGCCCAATATTTTCTGCACTTCCTTCAAATCCGCCCCCGCACAGAATGCTCTACCATTACCCCTAAACACCAGAACGCGGGTCTGCCCGTCACTGGTAACATCCTCAGCCGCTGCATATAACTCATCATACACTTGAGGGCTCAACGCATTTAGATCATCCGGCCGATTGAGTGTCAGTGTAGCTATCCGATCGTTCTTCTCCAAAATAATGGTTTCAAATTCCATGAATTCCTCCAAGTACGTTTTTATTTTGACCTAGGTTAAGGATTACGGTTGAGCAGTAGAGACGACCGGCCCGGTCGTCTCTACTTTTCGCCAATAATTATACACAAAACGAGCAGCGCAACCTAACAACAACACACCATCACCTTCCCCACGGCTTTATTCTCTCCATGATCTTACGTGCAACAATCCGGCCACTTTCAGCCGCCCCGGAACCAACAATCCAGCCTTCCGGTTTTGCTCCATCGCCAACGTTGTACAGGTTTTCAATCGGCGTTTCTTGAGTCACATCATATCCCTGCCATGCACGAGTGCACGGCCATTCCCCACAGAAGTTCCTTCTAAGTAATAGCTGACCACCACACTTTTTGAAATCAGGGAAAACATCCATCAAATCCTGCATGAAAATGTCGTGCTCCTCTTTTGGATCATAATCTAATGTTGACCTGGGAACGGCGAATCCGTGGAGCAGATGCTTTCCGTTGGGAGCATGCTCAGGCCACATCATCGTGGGCACACTCCAACTCACTTTTCTGCGAGTATCTGTGGTATAAAGCGTTCCGGGGAAATCCAGTAATGGCTTGTCCGTGATGAAAAGATAATCCATCCCGACACTTGGCCTCACCTTCTCGTTCACCTCACGGAGATAACTCTCAGAAAAGTTGCCTACTCCTGCTAACTCAATTGTTTTCTTCGGTCCAATATTGCTGATCACTACCGATGCTTCGATCTCCATCTCATTCCCGTTTCGTTCGGCGATAATACTTCGAGACTCCCCATCTTGAACAACGATTTGTTTCACAGCCGTTAGTTTCCACACCTCCCCTCCATTCTCCTTAATCACCTTCTCCAAAGCATCGATGATATCCTTCAATCCATTCTTCGGGATACGAAAATCGCTTTTCCCCCGGAATGAAAGTAGTGCTCGTATGAATTCACCAGCAGGCAACTCGTCGGCATTCATCCCACACCAGGTTGCAATCTGCGCCTGGAATATACTGTGAATCGCTTCATTCCGAGTATACTGAAAGAGCCAATCTCTGAAGGAAATCTCATTCGAAGGTGTCTCTTCGCTCATCGCTTGCCCCAGCGCAGTCATCACCCGATTGACCTCATCTTCGTCATGGCTGGCAACTGAGAGCAAATATCTGAGTGCACCCTTTTCCGGCCAATCATAGATATTGCCACTGATTCGATACCTGGCCATCGGAGTTCCGGCACCCCGCATTTCTATCTCCGGAGCACCCACTTCTTGCAGAGTCTTATAAACAGGATCATCCTTTCCATAAAGAAGCATCCATGATGCTGTGGGAACAGTGTAACCTTTGTATTTTACTGAAGTGTATCGGCCGCCAGCGATGGGCATTCTCTCAAGAACAATCGTCTTATAACCCGAGTGAGCCAGTAACGCACCAGCACACAGGCCACCAATGCCGGAACCGATAATGACTATGTCTGTTTTCATTTTTCCCATTTTGGAGTGCGGCAGCCTTGCTGCCGCCACGTAGAGACGTCCCGCCGGGACGTCTCTACGTGGATTCCCCTAATGCATCATTGGAACAACAATCGAGACAAGTTAGGCACTCAGTACAGTTTTCAGAATCAACCTCAACAACGAACGAAGGAGATACGTCCAATGCTTCCTCCGGGCATAGCAACACACAGGAACCGCAACCGATACATTTTGCTGCGTTTACTATAATGGCCATTACCGTGTTACTTCTCCTTCGGCGGTTGCGGCGGGGCTGTGTTCACATAATCGATAAGTACTTTCTTCGGCAACAACTCATCGATCTCTTCAAAACGCCAGGGACCATGTTCTTTGGCATCCCGTCGATATTGCACTTCAACATGAGGTTGACTCCAGAGCCCAATCGCTCCCGGTGTAGTCAGAAACACCTGGCCATTGATATCTTGCGCCTGCTCGCTGGCTAAGTAAACCATGAAGTTCACAAAGTATTCCGGAGGCAACAGATCTACTTCAATCTCATCTACCTGCTCCTGAGGCATAATGCCAGCCTCAACACGTTTTTTAAGTGATACCAGTACTTCTTCAGCAAACATCCTCGTGGATGCCCGAGGAACAAACGCATTACAGGTGACACTGTATTTGCCCAATTCCTTGGCAGCACCATAGGTAAACGTAGCGACCCCCCCCTTGGCAGCAGAGTAGTTCAAATGACTCGGCCCGCCCATGAAAGCTTCCGAAACACAATTGATAATCCGGCCATATCGCTGTTCACGCATAAAAGGGGACGCATGCCGGGTGAGATTGAAAGTCCCTTTCAAATGAACATCAACCACCAGATCCCATTCCTCTTCCGACATGTTCCAGATCATCTTCGGCTTATCAATCCCGGCGATATTACACAGGATATCTATACTGCCAAAACTATCCACACATGCCCTGACCATTGCTTCGGCATCGTTGAAGTTCGAAACGTCACCGTAGTTGGATACGGCCCTCACACCCAGTACTTCACATTCTTTCACTACGTCGTCTGCCGGGGACACCAGTTCCCTGGTTCCATCGACTTCCACACCCAGATCACACACAACGATGTTCGCTCCCTCCTGTGCCATAGCCAACGCCAGCGCTCGGCCGATCCCCCTTCCCGCACCGGTAATGACTGCATTTCGTCCTTTCAATCTATCGCCCATTTTGTTTGAAGATCCTTTCCAGATATGTCTTAGAATATCAACATCTCGTCTGTGATTCTACGCTCCATTGGTGGGGTTTTTTAGATATAGTATTACCCGGTGACTAGCTCTCATTACCCAATCGCTTTCATTATCATGGTTGCATAGCTCTTTGTGCAAGTCTATAATACTGGCAAGCTCCGTTGGGGGGAATCGGATGAACGATGCGGATTTAGACAAGTACTGTACGCAAGCCATCGAAAGAGGGATTACCGGGGCAAAACAGATAGAACCCAAAACAGTCATAACGGCTGCATGGGTACGGCTCAAATGCCAGTTCGGTTGTCCGGGATATGACCGGTCTCACTCATGCCCTCCGAACACTCCGAAACCTGACGAAACAAGAACAATCCTCGATTCCTACAACCGGGCAATTCTTTTCCACATCGAAGCACCTTACGCGGAAGATCGGGGGAAACGCATCGGACAACAATACCAGATGCTAACTGATATGGAAGGAGACCTATTTAAAGAGGGGTACTACAAAGCCTTTCTATTCCTGTCTGGTCCCTGCCGACTCTGCAAGGAGTGCTCATACCTGAACGATGATCCATGCATTCTCCGCGACAGAGCTCGACCTTCAATGGAAGCATGTGGTATCGATGTTTATCAGACAGCCAGAAATAACGGATTTTCCATAGATCCATTGAGTGACAGAACCCAAACACAGAACCACTACTGCCTTATGTTGATCGATTAGTGTTGATTTTCGAACATTGATGTAATGTCTGGCTCTGTGGCAGGCACTAGTGGAAGCAGTAGGTTGGAGACTTTGCCTGTCCGACGGTAGCCACTTGATATGCTCTTTGGTTTTAATTATGAGTCAGGTTTTCTTTTGTTCACGAAGCATTAAAACTTTCCAGGTCCTGTACCGCATTCACCAAGCGTGAAATATTAGCTTTGGTAATGTCTATTCCATAGTTTTCCGGTGGCGTAATAAGCCAACCGATAACAAGTCCCCAGATTATGGCCTTTCGGTACAGCAGCCATGCCTCGTTCTTGCTGGGTATATCTGTCACACCACGGCGTTTCAGTTCCTCTAAATACAGAGCGATCAAATCCCGCTCATGGCGTTGACGAAACTCGGTCTCAAGACCAGTAACGATGAGATACGCCAGATCATGAGCCCAACAACCCATCACTATCAATTGCCAATCGAGTAAGCCTCCACTGCCATCTGGCAACAAATAGGTATTGCCGATATGGGAATCACCATGGAGTATCGTTCGGGGTTGATAGACTTCGAAGTGTCGCTCGACTTCCCACATGATTTGCCACATTTGGTCAAGGTTGAGACCGATTGGATCGATTAGAGATTGCTTAAACGGATGCTTGCGAATCTGTTCGGTAATGATTCCCAAACCGAACTTACTAAAGATATCAAACATACCGCCAGAGCAGGGAGTGGGTATCCAGCTAAATTCATTTTTTAAGCATGAACTGTTCCAAAATTGCGCATGAAGCCTGGCGAGGGTTTTTACTAATCCGCTGATCTGTTGCAAGTTTAGGGCTTGGGTAGCTTTGGGAAAGCTGGCCCCTTTAACATTCAGATCGTCCATGATGATACCAAACTGGCCATTCTGAGGATCGAATAGACTCGCGTAACACTGCGGTGTTTCTAATTCGATATGAGGCCTGATATCATGGTAAAATCGCACTTCATTAAGATACATTGCTTTCGGCGCATGCGGACTTACCAGCATAGTTTTTAGCATCACACGGCCGGGCATATCTGGCGCAGAGCCTTCGGCATATTTTAAATCCAAAACTACTTGATCGGCTGTGGAGGCAAAGCCATCACCACAGAGCTCCGTGTTAGCTAATTGAAAACTCTCTACTACCAGACCGGGGCGGTGTTCGCTCAGCACATCTGTAAGAAGCTCAGTGGTGATATCATCTGTAGAGATGGGGAAGCTGTGCATGTTTTTTGTCAACTTGTGACTCCTAAGAGAGCTTGGGTGCTGAGCTCTATCGAAGTATGAACGGACATAATCAGAGCATTCTTCCCAACCAAGTACCAGTTGGTACAATTTCCGTTTCCGGGACCATGCTTTTACGGCTCAAACTCAAATGGTAGCCAGTTTGGATCGATCAGGAAGAGATTGCGCTCGTCTGCTCTCGCCTCCTGTATAATGCAGTAGTTTGGGGAATAGCGTTTGGTGGCATCATAGCTGTAGCGTTCCTCACCATTCACCATTTCGGAATATGATATCGTTGCATTATAGAGGGCCTCTGAATCGATGTTTTGTGGCCCTACAGTCTCAGCAGCATCTTTTATTATTTCCAGCACTTGAAACCATTGACTTGCAGCAAGATACCCGACACCGGACCGCATTATCTTCTCCGCCTCAGCACTGCTATGACTTTCGAACAGTATTTCCTTAGTTAAATCGATGATGGGACCCTCCCCTGTCCAATACTGGCTAGCTCGAACGAAAAGCATCCCATCGATTTCTTCCCAAAGATCTCCGTCATCTATCAGACCCATAAACGCAGCCTGAGTATCAGTTCCGATGAATGTGGCTTCATAACCAGCGGTAATGTAGTCTTTTACAAAAACATGCATTGGGGTTGGCGTAAAAACATAATCGCAGTCTTTGAGTGCTTCGATCTCAGAATCCCATATGAATGAATAATTGGTGAGATAAGCGCCTTCAAATTCAAACTGCTCCGGATGCATCTCAGCGTATTCCTCTATTGCATCCATGAAGTTGATTGAAAAAGCATCCGTCCAGGCAGCTCCTCCAATCTTGGCCGGGCCATTGGTCTCATAATCCCAATGATTCTCCGATATCCATTTAGCAAGGGTATAGGCACAGTTTTGAGGGACGATACCAAAACTAAATACGTACCCGGGAGGCAAAATTTCCTCGAGATTAGCCGTTGCGACAAACATCACAAACTCATCTTTATCCACCGTGGACTTGAGGCTCACCGGAGTCGGTGGAACACAACTTACCAGCAGGTCAGCCCCTCTCTCTCTGAGCCACTCGTACCCTGGTATATCACGGGCTGGATTAAACTCATTATCATACGATTCAATCTCCACTTCTACACCAGGGATCAGATTGTTGTCATTGTAATGCTTAACCATATCTTCCAGCGCCGCATTTATATAGACCTGAGCATTAGAGGAAACCCCGGTTAAATCCGTAAGGTTGCCTATGGTTATCACTACGTCTTCGGCAGGAGGTGTTTCTTGCATACCATTCGGCTGCACCAACGGTGATGGCGAAGGTTCTCCACCACCACTACAGCCAGCTATCGCAGTAAACACTAACAGTACTACTCCCAAAAGGACAATCACCTGTCTCAACAAAGCTTGCAACATCTCTCCTCCTTTGTTTACTGTTTGAATACGCTAAACAGTGATATACCAGAATTCCTTGGTAGTACACTTAGAGTTCGCGGAAAATAATCCGTATAGAATACTAAGCTAGAGAGAAAACCTTTTTCGGAGTGATTTGGATAAATAGTTTATTCGTGGTGCAGGTAAACCGCAGAAGGGGACATTTTGCATGCGGACGTTCCGATTATATCAAATGCCACTCGCTACAACTTCGCAGGATTTGCACGCTTTCTGGTTCCCCTTTTGCCCCTATCAACTACATTGCAAAAAACCGATTTGGAGGATTATAAATCGCACGGAACGTATTAGGTAAACAATATATAAATGAATTACTGGTTAGGATACCAGTCATACCCATGACCAGCTAGAGCCTGTTTGAGGGGTTTTTCGCCCAAAAGTATTGCTGGATTATCAACCCCCAAGGACCAATACTTACATTCACATTGAATGAGCATCCATTTATTGACACGCAAAGATAGTATCTCACAATAGGTGAGCTGAACACTATCTTTTCTACGTCTTAAGTATAAGGAGATAATCCTCAGGTCATTCAAGCCTTTCAAATAAGTCAGCAAGCTTGGGAGATCAAACAATGCGAATCATGGATGAGTTCGTCAAACGACTACATGATCTTGGTCGCGATCCAAATCTTGATCGCTACGAACGAAGGATAGCCGTTAAATGCGAAATTCGGCGATTCACTTCGAGTCTGAAATCGGAGAGATATGCCAAACGCCGACCCTGTTCACAATCAAGGAATACCCAATTAGATAAACGTAGTTGCAGATCTCATAGGCTTGAGCTTTTGATATAGCAAACCGATTCCTCATATCGAACCCCCAAGTCACATCACGCTTCAATCCCCTATCCCAATGGTTTGTCATGGCTGTGTGTCCTTGCTACAATGAAACCACTGTTTGAAAATCACACTATCTCCTTCGTCTTAATCAGTATTAAAAAGGAGAGTATTCCAAATGAATAAGTATGCATCCAGTTTCATTATTTTACTTTTGTTGTTCATCATCATTCCCGGGTGCTCAACTTCAGAAGATACCAAAGAACCATATAACTCCTTTCTCTGGGAAGTAACCTCGGATACGACCACGGTCTACGTGGTGGGTTCCGTTCACATAGCTAGCTCCGATCTCTATCCATTGGCCGATGCCATAGAGGATGCCTTTGACCAGGCCGAAAATGTAGCCGCAGAATTCGATGTTACCAGCTTCAATGAGATGGAAGCAACCGCACTCATGATGGAAAAGGGCATGTATTCAGGGGGTGATACCCTGCGCGATCATATTCCCCAGGATCTCTATGAAAAAACAGACGAATTATTGGATGATCTGGATTTCAATATATTTTTCCTCAGGTCTTTCGAACCATGGGTAATTGCAATGGAAATCGAAGTGTTGGTCTACGAGGATTATGGATACACCGGCGATTACGGTATTGACCAGTACTTCCTGAACAAAGCACACGAAGAAGGCAAAGATATCATCGACCTTGAATCAGCAGAGTTTCAAATCAACCTGTTCGACAGTTTTTCCGAGGACCAGCACATATTACTGCTGGAAGATGCAGTTGAAAATATCCCAACAAAGAAAGAAATTAAACATATGTTCGAGGTATGGGAGACAGGTAATACCGTTGAAATGGAAAAGATCATGTTTGAAGACCTAGACGAGCACCCCGAATTCATACCTATCAGTGAGGAACTAATAGACAAGCGAAACTTCGGTATGGTAGAGAAAATCGAAGGGTTCCTTGAGGATGACGAGATATACTTTGTGGTTGTTGGTGCGGGACATCTGGTGGGAGAAAACGGGATCATCAATCTTTTAGGGGAAAAAGGATACCCAACAGTACAATTATGAACACCTCTCAAAACAAGGTTACATCCCTGAGCGAAGCCATTAGCAAATACGTTGTTAACGGCTCGCATATCTCCATCGGCGGTTTTACCATTAACAGAAACCCGATGGCCGCAGTGTATGAGATCATTCGACGGGGGATCAAAGACCTCCACCTCTATGCACACTCCAACGGTCAAGGAGTGGATGAACTCATCGGTGCGGGATGTGTATCAAATCTGGAGATCGCTTATGGGGGTAATGGCCGATTCGCCCCAACCTGTATTCGATTCAAGAAAGCGGCAGAAGAGGGCAGTATTCTGATCGAGGATTATTCAAACTATCAAATGACACTTCGGTTTCTGGCTGGGGCTATGGGCATCCCGTTCCTTCCCACCCGATCTTCACTGGGCACCGATATCACGGATCGATGGGGGTTCTCAGAAACGATCAGAAAAGAAAACCCCAACATACCGGATGACAAACTCGTAATCATGGACAACCCTTTTGGCAATTGGTGTGACGTATCCAAAGTCGCTCTGGTTCCGGCAATCAATCCTGACGTTACCATCATTCATGTCCAAAAATGCGATTCGCAGGGCACACTCAGAATGGAAGGTCTTACGTTTTCAGATATCGAACAGGCGAAGGCAGCAAAGCATCTGATCGTCACCTGTGAAGACCTAGTTGACTCAAGCGAACTCAGAGAGAATCCCGATTCAAACCAGATACCATTTGTCTATGCGGATGCGGTGGTGCATGTTCCCTTTGGAGCCTATCCCACGGCTTGCTACCGATATTACGACTATGATCCCGTCTATCTCAACGAATATAAAGAATATGCCAGCGATGATAATCGTTTTAAGGAATACCTGGACCGATGCGTTTATGGTGTCAAAGATCACCAGGAATTGCTGAACCTGGTCGGAGACGAGAGATTGCGCAGTATTACGGCAGACCCAAGAACGGGTTATTCGACAGGTTTAGACAGGAAGCAATGAAAATCACCACAGAGAACGTTAGAGGTCGCTGAGATTTTGGATTGCGGTAGTTCAACTGCCACAATCCAGAATAACCTCAATTTTCTCCGCGTCCTCTGCGGTCAATAATCAAGGAAATACGATGACAAAGTATACATCGCGGGAGATGATGGCCATCGTTGCCGCACGTGAGATCAAGAATGGCGATATCGTCTTTTGCGGCACGGGAATTTCCATGCTCGCTGCGATGGCGGCCAAACACATCAGCGCCCCGGAGAGCGTCATCATCTTTGAAACCGGAGCCATCGACCCCAAACTCGAAGAGATACCTCTGGCCGTTTCCGATTCAAGAATTATGTACGGCTCTTCGATGAACAGCGGACTCGCTGACGCCTTCGCGATTATGCAAAACCAGGCCACCGGTCAACACGTTGTGGGAATTCTGGGTGCAGCGCAGATCGATAAATACGGCAACCTCAATTCAACTACCATCGGTTCCTATGCAAAACCGGATGTGCGTTTCCCCGGCAGTGGGGGCGCTTGCGACGTGGCCTCTTTTGTGGGAAGAACGATCATTTTCATGCAGCACGAAAAAAGACGATTTGTGCCCAAACTCGATTACCTCACCAGCCCGGGATGGATCGATGGCCCCAGAGGTCGGGAAAAGGAAGGGCTACCACCGGGTGGGCCGATTGCCG
The DNA here is from genome assembly GCA_013203045.1 of Chloroflexota bacterium. Classification (GTDB taxonomy): domain Bacteria; phylum Chloroflexota; class Dehalococcoidia; order SZUA-161; family SpSt-899; genus JABMQN01. The sequence continues at coordinate 986 of JABMQN010000098.1, read as the reverse complement.
TGATCACCGATATGGCGGTGATGCGCTTTGATGAAAAAACGAAAGAGATGTATCTGGACGGATGCTACCCGGGAACCGCTCCTCAAACAGTATTGGAAAACATGGGTTTTGAAGTGGACATCTCACAAGCACGTGAAATCCCACCACCCTCAGATGAAGAACTCAGAATTCTTAGAGACGTGTGTGATCCTCAAAGATTGATTCTGGGATGATCAATGTAGCGCGATCTTTTTAGGTCGCTGTTTTAGAGGTAGAATCCGCTCTGTTGCCACAAAGGCGAGGCCGTGCCAGCCATAGCATAAAGCGAAGGCGAGGCTGAAGCTTCGTGCTATGTGATTGGTGACAGAAAACCAGAGCGCATTACCACTCAACATCCACACCCATTTCTTCAAGCCGGGTAATGTACACATTTAGCGAAGTCTCGCTCAAGGGATTGCCTGCAACTTCTAAGTCATCCCATTCTTCCCATTTTTTGTCCAGAAGTGGTTTAAGGTCACTTATTTGGTTGTTATTTAGTTCCAAGCTATGTATATTTGGAAGACCAATAAGCGGTGAGATACCCTCTATTTGGTTATTTCGAATTTCAAGCCACTCTAGATCGACTAAGCCAGATAGAGGAGATATGTCAACGATTTGGTTATAGCCAAGTCGCAGATCAACTAAATTAGTAGCATTCGTGAGTGGGGAAATATCCACAATTTGATTCGATTCAAGATCGAGTTCGGTTAGAGCAGTATGACCAGCCAAAGCAGAAATATCCGAAATTTGGTTGTTCCCTAACTGAAGTATTTCCAAATTTGTACTACTGGCGAGAGAAGATATATCGTCTATCTGATTGCGCCATAGATTAAGATCTTCCAAATTTGTCAGATTGGCAAGAGGAGAAATGTCAGATATCTGGTTCTGACCTAAATCGAGGGTTATCAGATTAGTGAGACTATGGGGTGGTCAAGTCCAAACGGACACATAGTTAAGCAGCGATGCCC
>JABMQN010000097.1 GCA_013203045.1 Chloroflexota bacterium | reverse complement strand
TGCAGAGGAACCTGAGGAACCGGTCGCCGAAACCGTCGACGAAATAACTGCAGAAGAGCCTGAGGAACCAGTCGCGGAAATCGTTGACGAAGTAGCTGCAGAGGAACCTGAGGAACCGGTCGCCGAAACCGTCGAGGAAGTTGCTGCAGAAGAGCCTGAAGAACCGGTCGCCGAAACCGTCGAGGAAGTAGCGGCAGAGGAGCCTGAAGAACCGGTCGCAGAGATCGCCGAGGAAGTTGCTGCAGAAGAGCCTGAAGAACCGGTCGCCGAAACCGTTGAGGAAGTTGCTGCAGAGGAACCTGAAAAACTAGTTGCCGAAGACGAATGAATCTCAGCGTTGGAGAGGTATCGTCATGAACGATGACCGAATGCCGCCATATGACCTTGACGCTGAGGAGGCCGTTCTTGGATCCCTTCTGATCGATAATGAGGCCATCTACAAAATCATAGGCACCGTCAAACCCGGGGATTTCTATCGGGACAAGAACCAGTGGGTCTATGACGCCAGTTATTCCCTGTATGAGCGAAACGAAACGATCGATCAGATTACAGTGGCCCACGAACTGGGCCGCCGTGACAAGCTAGAGGCTCTAGGTGGCTCCGCCTATTTGAGCAATCTCGTCCTTAATGTTCCCACATCAATCCATATTGAGCATTATGCCGGGATTGTGCGTCGCCTTTCGGTGATGCGAAATCTCATCGATTCCGCCACAAAAATCGCCAGTATTGGGTACGATGCCCCACCGGATGCCAATGATGCGTTGGATAAGGCAGAAAGTTTGCTATTTCAGCTTCGCCATGGCAGCAGAGCAAGCGCGTTCATTCATATTCGAGACGTCCTCGATAGCTACTTCGAAGAAACGAGTCTTGCTGAACGTCGTGCTGACGATGAATTCCTCCCGCATATTGATACCGGATTCACTCTTTTAGATAAAAAACTGGGGGGACTGCATCGCTCTAACATGATCATTCTGGCGGCCAGACCGAGCATGGGCAAGACCAGTCTTGCTGTTAATATAGCCCGAAATGCAGCTTTCAATCAGGGAGCCAAAGTAGGGCTTTTCAGTCTTGAAATGTCCAAGCTTGAACTGGCATATCGTTTCATCTCCGGCGAATCCGGTGTTAGCGGTCAGTCGCTCAGGCAAAACAGCCTCACTGAAACACAGCGCGATCGTGTCATGGGTGCACTGGAAGCCCTGTCCGAAGCTCCCATCTTCATCGATGACTCTGCTTTCCTCAGAGAATCGGATATGAAAAGCAAGGCACGGCGTCTTCAAAGCGAGCACGGCGTCGATCTGATAATAATCGACTATATTCAATTGATGCGCTCAAGCAGGCGTATCGACAATAGAGTCCAGGAAATGACCTATATTTCACAATCACTTAAAGAGCTGGCCCGCGATATCGATGTGCCAGTACTGGCGATCTCCCAGCTCAGCCGCGCCGTAGAACAACGCGAAAGTCACAAACCCATGCTTTCCGACCTGAGAGAAAGTGGCTCAATAGAGCAGGATGCAGACGTTGTTCTGTTTATTTATAGAGATGATGCCTACTATTCATCCGAGGAATGGGAAAGACGACATCCCGATGAACCTTATCCCGAGGGTAATGCGGAAGTAATTATCGCCAAACATCGTAACGGCCCCACCGGAGAAATTACTTTGCGCTTCGATAAACGGACGACCAGGTTTGACAATTTACCAACAGTTGCACCAGAGGAGAAACCAGCTTTGCTATGAGTACAGAAAACAGCTTCACAGGTTTCCCGGAGAAAACAGAATATACATCAATTCCTAATCCATTTTTCAGTTCGATTCTGCCACAGATACGGGATTTGCCTGAATTGAAAATAACGCTTTACATTTTTTGGGCACTCTACCGCAAGAAGAGTTATCCCAGGTTTATCACCTACAGTGAGCTTCGTGGCGATCAATCATTAATGTCCGGAATCACCAACGATGGCTCATCGGACGAGGATCTACAGCATGGATTGGAAGCGGCTGTAGCTCGGGGCACATTTCTCCGATTGCACCTCGAAAGTGACGAAGGTTCAGAAGAACTCTATTTCCTGAACGCAGAGCAAGATCGCAGAGCCATCGAACAAATCGAAAGTGGGAGAATCAAGCTAGGTGGCATGATAAAAATCGAACCCGCTCCTATCAAAGAGTCTGCAAATATCTTTTCGCTCTACGAACAGCACATCGGGCTTTTGAACCCCATAATCGCAGACGATTTGAAATATGCAGAGAATCGATTCCCCGCTTCCTGGATCGAGGATGCTTTTAAGGAATCGGTCAGAATGAATAAGCGCAGCTGGCGCTATATAAACACAATATTGGAACGTTGGGCTGCACAGGGAAAGGACGATGGAAGAATTAGGGAGAATCCTCAAACGGACTCTGACCCAAAAGAGTACATTCGAAGGTTCGGGCATCTCACCAAAAGGGATTGAGATAGAAACCGAGAAATGCCCTATCTGCCACGATTGTGGTATGGTGACCCTCGATGTGCCTACGGATCATCCTGATTTTGGGAAGTCATTTCCCTGTACGTGTATGCTGAGGGAACTCGACAAAGGCCGAATAGAAAGACTGGAACGTTACAGCAATCTCGGCCCGTTGACCCGGCTCACTTTCGATAACCTGCAGCCCAAAGGACTTGATGGTGATCCCCAAAGGCAGGCTAAATTCCAATCCTGCTGTGAAGAGGCCAGGGCCTTCGCTGATCATCCAGAAGGCTGGCTGGTACTTACCGGACCCAGCGGTTGCGGCAAGACTCACACTGCTGCTGCAATCACCAATCATTGCCTAAGCCAGGGGATAGCTTCCTTTTGGGCTATCGTCCCTGATTTGCTTGATCATTTACGCACGACCTTTAGCCCTGCCAGCGATATTACGTACGACGATCTCTTTGAGCGCGTTAAGAATGCTCCATTGCTTATCCTCGATGATCTGGGAACCCACAGTAGCACGCCCTGGGCAGAAGAAAAATTGTTTCAGGTATTGAATTCCCGATTCAACGCTCAGCTTCCTACAGTGGTTACATCAATATCTGTGGATGATCTGGATGAACGGCTACAGACCCGTTTGCGGAGCCCTGGCCTATCCATCGAACTGATATTGAAAACAGATTCACCTCTTGTTCACAGTCAAATCGTCGGGATGACTGAAGAGGCTATCTGCTCAATGCGTTTCAAGGATTTCGATCCTCAGGGAATGAATGCGGATAGGGAAGAGAGAGCCAGTCTCAAGATAGCACTGGATGCAGCTCAGCAATTCGCTGAGCAACCCGAGGCTTGGCTGGTTCTAGTAGGTCCGGCAGGTTCTGGAAAGACCCATCTGGCAGCGGCTGTTGCTAATCGACAGATCAATTCCAATCGTCCGGTGTTCTTTGCCAATGTCCCGGAACTGCTTGAGCGGTTGAGGTACAATGCCAGTGGGGATCAAAAGAAAGGTGATTCGCTTAGCCTCAACGAAATAAAAACCAGCCCACTCCTGATCCTCGATGATTTGGGAATGGAAACAGCAACCGCTTGGACTAAAGACAAGCTGCATCAGATCCTGAATTACAGATACAATACCAGGCTAGCCACACTTGTCACCGCCACCATCCCCGCTTTGGATAGTCTCGATGCACGCATCAAATCACGGTTGATGGACCCCAAAATTAGCAACCCGGTCCCAATCGGAGCCCCGGACTACAGGGGAGGGGAAGATATTCTCTTCTCGGGGACGAAAAAAACCAAGAAGCGCCGATAATTGGCCTGACTACTCAGTATGGTCTGTTTCCACGAATGATACCTGCGCTGGTTCGGATGTGGACTTCCGAACGATATAGACCAGTAGACCGATTGCCACTGCCAGAACCAACAGGGATACTAATTGGGCCTGCTGCAAGCCCAGGAAAGCCTCTTTATTTTCCCGCCAGAAGCTGATTACAAATCGCCCGATCGAGTACAGCGAGATGTAAATGAGGAAGATGCCGCCAGGAATCCTGATGCGGTGCCTTAAGGACCAGATGGTGGCAAATATCAGAAGATCGAGAATAATCAAGTATGCCTGCGCTGGATGTACCCAAATTCCCTGTAAATATGTATCGTTGTAAGCACTGGAGTCCGGGTGTGTCCACATAGTGCCCCAGGGCAAATCGGTCGCGGTGCCATAGCAGCAACCATTCAAGAAGCAGCCAATTCGGACCACTGCTTGGGACAAGATCAGGCCAAACGCACAAACATCGCACAACCTGCCGATGGGAATCCCTTTGATCTTAGCATAAATGACTCCGGCCAGCGTTCCCCCGAGAATGGCGCCAAAGGCGCCCAGACCTTCAATGCCGATGATCTCTCCCGGATGATCCACAAAATAGCTCCATTCATCAAAAACATGTATCAGCCTCGCCCCGATGGCGCCTCCGGGAATAGCCCAAACCCCCACGGAAAGTATCTGGTTTTGAGTAATATTGCCAATCACTTCCTTTTTGGCCAGAAGTACCGTCACCAAAACTCCAATGGAAACCGCCAGAGCAAGCATAACCCCGTACCAGCGCACTTCCAATGAGCCAATGGTAAAAATTACAGGGTCTACACCTATTTCCATTTTCCTCCTGAGAACCTCGTTCCGCCACAAATAAGGATTCGTTTTGATCCTATGATATCACATGTCACATAGCAGAACATAATCCAAAGCGATTCCTCAAGAACCGTGTAGAAGATGACAGGAGATTTGACTGGCGGAGGGTGTGGGAACTACCATAAGTAAGGTCAACAAATGTACAGAAGTGTTAGGGACAGTACACTAGGGAGCAGTATCATCTACGTAAGCTATCTCCACTGGCTCCGAGGGCTCTTTTCTGTAGAGATAAACCAGTAGACCAATCGCCACTGCCAACACCATCAGAGATACTAATTGGGCCTGCTGCAAGCCCAGTAAAACCTCTTCATTCTCCCGCCAGAAACTGATTATAAATCGCCCGATCGAGTACAGCGAAATGTATATGAGGAAGATGCCGCCAGGAACTCTGATGCGGTGCCTTAAGAACCAGATTGTGGCAAATATCAGGAGATCGAGAAAAATTTCGTATATCTGAGTCGGATGAACAGCGTGCAGTGAGGGGCCATAGGAATCAGGTTGATGAGTCCACACGGTGCCCCAGGGCAAATCGGTCGCGGTGCCATAGCAGCAACC
>JABMQN010000096.1 GCA_013203045.1 Chloroflexota bacterium | reverse complement strand
GCAGATATCAATACCATCAATGGTCAGATAAAGCACATCAAATTCGGGTACGGTTCTGCTACCGATAAGGCCTGTTTGGATATTCGGGCAGGGAAGATCACCCGCGACGAGGGCATAGCACTGGTTAAGGAATTTGATGGTCTTTGTGCAGATCGTTTCGTAGAGGAATATTGTGATTTCCTGGATATATCGGGCGAGGAGTTTTGGGAAATTGTGGAAAGATATCGTGGAGACATGTGGGTCAGAGACGCGGAAGGTAAATGGACATTAGCAGACCCTATCTGGAATCAATCACCTCCATCAAAAGACATGGATATCTACAAAGTGATACGGAGACTCAATGACGAGCTGGGAATCGATCAGGACTAGGGATTAAGCAAATGAGATTATTGGTTATCGGATGTGGATCGATAGGCCGCCGGCATGCGAAGAATGCAGCTACACTCGGAGCCGATATTGTTCTGTGCGATCTTAATCCATTTCTGATGGAACAAACCTGTACAGAAGTGGGCATGGTTCCGTGTTCTGATGACTATTTAAAGGCAATCGATAGCGCTGATATCGATGCGGCAGTTATAGCTACCCCTTCATCCCTGCATACACAGATGGCAACCCAACTTGCATTGAGAGGTATTCATATGCTGGTTGAGAAGCCGTTATCGCATACTCTGGAAGGGATTGAATCGTTACTTAGCATTGTCCAGCAAAAATCCGTAACGGCGATGATGGGACAGAGCTTTCGATTTCATGAGGGTTATCTGACTCTTAAGGGATTGCTAGACAAGCAAGAAATCGGGAAAGTCCATCACGTCTGCTCATGCAGCGGCTGGTATTTGCCAGACTGGCATGTTCATGAGGACTATCGTCTGGAGTATGCGGCACGTCGGTCGTTGGGGGGCGGGGTTGCCCTCACGAGTTTCAGTCATAGTTTTGATACGTTTCGGTGGCTTTTTGGCGAAGTGGATAAGATCGTAGGCTGGAAAACCAAACTGGGGTCTCTTTCGATTGATGTAGAGGATAGCGCTTTCTGTTTCCTTCACACTGAGGAAGGAGTAGTTATCACAAATGTTGCAGATTTCCTGAGCCGGTTCCCTCGCAAAGATATGATCGTTACTGGGAGTGAAGGCCACATAGAGGCCGATTTCTCCAGGAACATGTTAAAAGTATGGCGTACTAAGGACAAACGTTTTGCGCCCGGAGATGCAAGAGTTTCGCAGGCACCCAACCGGGTCAAGGTTCTGGAAGATGGAGTCCAATATGATCCTGAACCCGAGATCATGACATATGATTTTGAACCGAATCATCGCTACCTGGCTGAAATGGCCTGCTTTTTCGAACGGGTTCGGGCCAACGATATAGAGTTTGATCTCGATCTTCGGTCAGGTCTCAGAGTATTGGAGTTGATCAACGATCAGCACTTCACTGACCTTCCAGCTGATAAAGTATTAATAACAGGTGCAGATATTACCTAGATTCTGTGGTATTGCTGAGAAGAGATGGGATATCAACAATCAGAGAAGATACCGTATCTTCAAATCGGTGACCGTCGATGCAGCCGGACACTTCCTGCATTGATGATTGCCGAAGAAGGCCAGGCGAATCAGGGGGACTTTGAGTTCGCCTTGAAGATGATAGATATAGCATTTGATTGTGGTGCTGATGGCATTGAGTTTCAACTTTCCATTGCTACCGATCTGTATGTTTCCACCCATCAAGGATTTGATATCTATCAACAACGTGAATTCACACTAACTATGATTGAGGAACTGATTTTTGCAGTCCATTCGAAAAACATGTTTTTTCAAGCAGCTTGCCTAAGTGATAAGCTTATTGGTCCAGTAGCATCAATGGGCGCAGATGCACTCACCATGAACGCCACGGACCTGAACAATCCTCGCATACTTGATGCGCTTGCTCGTTGCGGTAAACCTTTCCTGATTGCAACATTGATGGGAACGATCGAAGAAATTGATTGGGCTGTATCACGTGTACGTGCCGGTGGTTCTAGCAATTTCGCCCTATTGCATGGCCAGCATATTATGGCTTCTCAAAGTGGAATTGGAGTACCCGTCGAATATGCGCAACTGGATTGTATTCCAATGTTGGAACATCGATACGGTGTCGCCGTTGGTTTTGTGGACCATACGGATAGCGAGATCATGCCTGCTGTTGCTGCGAGCCGGGGTGCAGTGATCGTTGCTAAACACCTCTCCCCTGAACCAGATTGGCGAGGGCCGGATTGGCAAGTCTGTCTTCATCCTGAAGCTTGGAAGAGAGCCAATTCTCATCTTCGGTATGCAAACGCGGTTAGAGGCGCAGATAAGACGTTGAGCATCGAAGAGCTAAAGGATCGCTCTAAAATGCGACGCAGCATTGTGGCTGCAAGAGATATCCCTGAGGGAAAGATACTGGAAGAATCAGATATTGCCTTCAAGCGACCGGGGGGTGGGTTGGATCCGCGTAATATCGAGAGGTACATTGGGCGTCGAGTGAACAGACAAGTAAGCGCAGATCAGGCCATGTCTGAAGAAATGCTCGATCTATAGAGATTGGACATTGGTAAAACATTAAATTGTAAACGCCGTAATGCAATTCCTTACCTTAATTGATTACTAATTATGTGAAAGGAGAAAACAGTAATGAAAAAACTTGATGTGTTTATTCAGGGCGAAACTATGGACCTCTGCATTCCCACAGAAGAGTTTTCAAGAGAATCAAAATGGTATTCATGGTTCAATCAGGCAATTATTACAAAATATTTGGAACAGGGGATATTTCCAAATACCTCAGAAGGTCAAGTGGAATTCTACCGTTCACAAAAATCAACCAGACTCATGCTGATTATTTCGAACAAAAAAGAATATATGGGAACAGTTTCTTTATCTGCAATTGATTTAGCAAAAAAAGCATGTAGTGTTGCTATCGTCGTCGATAGGGCAGTGGATAGACAAATGTCGCCATTCATTTCATTAGAGGCAATGGCTAGGATAACTGAGCATGCTTTTAATGGCATTGGTTTAAACAGAATTGAAGCTGGACAACATATTGAACTTGGAGGTTGGCAACAACGACTGGAATTGATCGGCTATAAATTAGAAGGCTTACACATAAACAAGTTTGTCAAAGGCCATAGCATTGATAATTCAGTTTCAATAGCTTGCCTCTATGAGGATTTTCAGAAAATTGTGGGGCATCGAGGATGCTTATGGGATTCAATTGAGAATATGGAAACGAGGTATAAGGAGTTGCCCAAGAAACGTTTTGTGAACATAATGAGCGATTTTTTTCAAAGTGAAAGAGAAGATTATTACGAAAAGATATTTCTATTGTAGATATGGCAAATCGATAGGTTTACAGTTTACATCAACATTCAAAGGATTCTTAGTTCGCCGTTAGATACAATATGTGGTCTATTTATGGAGGGAGATTTGATTGGGACGTCAGGTATCCAAAACATGGGAAATGATCGAACGTCGAATAGATCTATCCAATTAGCGGTCGGCAGCACTTACGACTCGACCTTGGGGATACTAGTCCTTGATCCAAAATCACGTGGAAAGGGTTATGGGAAAACTCTTGTTTGGGCAAGCTGCTACCTAGTAAGTCAATGTCGCAGTATTGAAGCGTTCAAAGCATCTGTTAAAGGAGACAATGCTCCTTCATTACAATCTTTTTTGACATGTGGATTTCGTATTGAAGCGGAAAATGCGGCAAGTTACAACGTTGGCTTGGCACTTGGCGATTTACTGAAACCTGAATTCATCAATGATTTCAAGCTAGAATCGACTATTTGATCTGCGATGAACATCCCTGCTATGCCAGTGTGAGTATCAAGAGGAACATAAACAAAATGGGTACGAAGTTTGATGCTATGTTAGCCTGTAGAGTTACGGGAACCCGACTCTATGGAAAGCCTTTGCAGTTGATCGATATTGAAAAACAGATTACAATCCTTGAATATTTAGTGGCGTATATTCGACAGTCTAAATATATCGATTCTATATGCCTGGCCATCGCCGATGAAAAGGAAAACTACGGGATCGCTGACCTAGCCGAAAAGAACGGTTGGAACTATGTCTTTGGTGATACCGTCGATGTTTTAGGACGTATCTTGAAAGCCGTTGACAAATTCGATACCCAAATGGTCTTTCGCATCACAACGGACTGCCCGTTCATGTATCACGAGCATTTGGACGAACTCTATGAACAGCACATTCGAGGGGATTATGATTTGTCTAAATTCTCGGAACTGCCCGAAGGTGCTGGATATTCCATTATGAAAGCGGAGGCTTTGCGGACTTGCCATATCAAGGGAATCTCCCGACACAAAAGTGAGCTGGTCAATTCCTATATCTTCGATCATCAGGATGAGTTCAAACTGAATATTCAAAAACCCGATGAAAAACTGAGACGGCCGGAAGTCAGGGTAACCGTGGATTATCCCGAAGACTTGGTCTTTTGCCGAAAGGTATACACTGCTCTGAGCGGGAGGGAAAGATGCATACCGATTGCAGATATCATAGACTATTGGGATAATAACGAAGAATCGCGGCGGCCTCTTGAAGAAATCGGAATCGACTGGGGGCATGGTCGTCTGTGGGCATAGACCGATACGCTTGCAAACGCGAGCGATTGAAAAAATATGGAGCGACTTCGAACACCAAGTAATTTAATCGGGAACAGTACTTGTAGAATTACACGAGATTCTGCAATCGCTAATCTCGCGATGATAAGAGGTAAAATATATGCAATATGATATAAGAGAGCAGTTTGGCCGTTACTTTGAGGATTTTCACATTGGAGATATGTATAAGCACTGGCCGGGAAAGACGATTTTCGAAAGTGATAACAATCTTTTCTCACTATTGACTATGAACCACCATCCGCTGCATCTCGATGTCAACTACTGCAAAGATCAAAAATATGGCAAAATTCTGGTTTGTGGTCCATTGGTGATCAGTTTAGTAGTGGGAATGACAGTATCTGAAATAAGCGGGATGGCCATCGCAAATCTGGACTATGAGAAGATCAGTCATGATGCGCCAGTATTCATTGGGGACACATTGTATGCCCAAACCGAAATCCTGAGTAAACACGAGTCAACAAGTGCATCGGACCGGGGGGTCGTGTACGTTGAAACAAAAGCTTCTAATCAAAAGGAAGAGCTAGTGCTCACATTACGACGGCACGTGCTTGTGCCTAAACGAGGTAACTGAGATGAGACGAAGTAATTTTCTTTTGCGCAGCATGATGTTTGTGCCAGGACATAATGAAAAACTGCTCATCAGCGCGTCGCTCAGTAGCGCAGATGCCCTGATTTTGGATATCGAAGACTCTGTCATGCCTGTTTCAAATAAGGAAACCGCACGCGAGATGATCAAACAGAAAGTCTCCTCAGGGCTGTTTAAGAACTTCAAAGTCTTTCCTCGTATAAATGACAGGGAAAGCGGTCATTGTTTGAAAGATGTCTATAGACTTACGATTGAAGGAATTGATGGATTTGTTTATCCCAAGGCAATGAGGGGAGAAGACATCTACTTTTTTGATAAACTGCTGGAGACGATCGAGTATGAAAAAGGCTTTCCGATCGGCACTTTCAAGATTATTACCCTTATCGAAACCTCCGCAGCCGTTCTCAATGCTCAAGAGATTTGCCTGGCATCGAACCGGGTAATCGCGATCGCTTATGGATGCGAAGATTTTATTGCTGATTTGGAAGGTATACATGACCCCAAAGGGATTAGCCTGTATGTCCCGCGTGCTATGATCGCGATGGCCGCTCGGGCAACCGGTGTCATACCGATCGATACGGTTCATATCAATGTGCATGACTTGGAAGGCCTCGAAATCAATGCTAGGATGGCCAGGACTTTGGGGTATGAAGGAATGTTGATCCTTCACCCCAAAGAACTGGAGATTGCACACAAATATTTTTCACCCACTTCACAAGATGTCGAAGATGCCCGTGAGATGCTGCAGTTATTTATAGAAGCGGAAACGATGAATAAAGGTGTAGCTGTTCTTAACGGAAAGTTTATAGGACCTCCCATGGTGAGGCAAGCCAAGAAAGTGCTTGAACGATATGAACGCATCTATAAGAAAGAGGATCAGGAATGAAGAAACTGATAATTATCGGTGGTATGGGCAATGGAACCGTCGCGGCTTCAACTGTTGAAGATATCAACGAGAACAACAAGGAATGGGAAATCATCGGATTTTTGAATGACTTTGAAACTGAACCGATCAATGGGTATCCGGTGTTGGGTAAGATCGATCACTCCACTGCTCAGCAATGGGCAAATAATGCAGATGTCTTCTTCATGTATACACTTATCTCAACCAAACTGAATTACAAATACTTGCACAAACTTACCGACCTTCAAATTCCCACAGAGAGATTTGCCACACTAATACACCCGACAGCAGTGATCTCGAAATTTGCGAAGATCGGGCACGGGATTTGCATTCAGCCTTTTGTGAGTGTGGGACCGAATGCGGTGCTGGGCAACCATATTCAAATATATGCGCAATCATTGGTCGGGCATAATGTTTCTTTGGATGACTATTCATATGTTGCCAACAATTCATGTATTGGAGCTCATGTCCATCTCAAAGAAGGCGCTTACCTGGGTACAAACTGCTCTTTATTGGAAAACATCACCATTGGCGAATGGTCACTTGTGGGCATGGGGGCAGTTGTGCTTAAAGACGTTCCCCCCTATACCAAAGTAGTTGGGAACCCCGCGAAGATCATAGGCAAGGTAGAATAGTAAACAGGTCAGCGCACGACGACGTAGCAGAGTAACTCTAATGCACCACGCTAAAGTCATTTTTGAAGAGATTTCAACTCCTCAGATTCTTTTGCTTTATTATCACCTGCGAAGAGGTTCCAGAATTGCGTTCTTTGGTGTTGCGGGCTCTGAAAAGAAGCCGATTTTGGGAAAACTCGTCCGGAAAGGAAGGATAACTGAAATACCCCCAATGGGGCAAGGGTATAACGATTGCCATGGGATGTCGTTGGATAATATTGACCGGGTGTATGAATTTGTGAAGGCCAGTTCCAGTCTGATAGAGGGCATGATAGAACTCCATGAGGATGTTACCATCGAAATGGCCTACAAAAAGGAACTGGCCAAAAAGTTATCGCAGTTTTACTATGTCAGTTCATACATGGCTCAGCAAGAGAGCATGCTACAGCCCGATGAGAGAATTCTATTTGTTTCATCTGAATTTAAACGATACTTGAAATTAGTCAGAAACAGTGGGGCGTTTTGTCCGAGTCATGACAACATTGATTTTGCTTGCACTCAGGGATGGTGGAATTTAAAAGGAATAAAAACTTTCGTTGAGAAGGGGACAAACTGGTTCCTACAGCTTAGTGTGATGGCAGTCTTTTGTGGCAAATTGGTCATGTCCCCAAAGGGTACTCCTCGAACAAACAAGTATAAACATGCGATAGCTATCGTCAACCCAGATTTTCAGATGAAATTCAAAACCAGGCCGGTTGATTTTCTCCTCGACAGAAATGCTATTAACAAAGTTAATACGGTATTCATACTTTTAGCCCCTAATATCTCAAAGGATAATATGGATGAGATACAATCAAAAGGGTTGAGTGTGATAGATTGTTCTAAACGGATCGTTTTGCCACGAGGTTTCGCAACCAACGAAAAACTACATTTGCTGAAAAAGATAGTACGTTATAATATACGGAATATATTTCATGGCCTTTTTGAAAGAGACCTCGTCATTCATGCGAACTCCGTCTTGTTAGTTACTTTTTTGAAATGGTCATCTATACTACAACAGATTAGTGTCAAGAATCTCATTGTGTTGAATGACGAGGGTATATCACATATAAGCAGGAATATACTGTTGAATAAGAGTGGCGCAAAAACATGGTACTATGCTCACTCCGGATCCCTGGAATATTTCACAATTCCACTGAATTATTCATCTTTGAACTCAAACAGGCACTGGCTGTGGTCATTCTTATACTATGACTACTATATATCGTGGAATGATGAAATGACCAAATACTACGCACTACATCCGCAGGCAATACGCAATTATGTAACCATTGGGTGTCTGTGGGCGCAGCCTATAAGAGAGATTTTGGAGAATGGACTATCCTCAAACTTCATAGCTAAAGCGTTTCCCGAATTCATGAGGACACAATACAAAGTACTCTCCTTTTTTGATAGCAGCTATGGACCGAACTCTATTTCCCCCTTGGAAGATGGAATAGCTTTTTACAGAGCTATACTCAATCTATTGGATGAGTTTTCGGGAATACTGGTGATTATTAAAGAAAAGAAAGCTGTGGCAACGGTTGTGCGACTCTATCAGTTGCATGGGGGTAGCCGTGAACCAACTGAGCAATACCAATCAATCTTAGCTGAGTTGAAAGCACATCCTCGTTGTCATTTTACTGGATATAAGGGAGACCCGTCTGAAATAATGGCTGCAAGCCATTTGACCATTACGTATGCGTTTTCCTCGTCAACATTGGAAGCCCTATCTGCCAGACGAAAGGCTATTTATTTTGATCCGAGCAACAGACGGAGAGGTTGCCGATATGACCTGATACCCAACCTGGTAGCACATGACTATGACGAATTGAAGTGCCTGGTGCATAAATTGCTCTACGAAACAGATGAGGAAGAGTACAGCGAGTTTCTGAACACACATGTAAAAGGCGTGATCGATCCCTATCTGGATGGGAAAGCGGTCACGAGATTTCGCAAGTTACTCAGTGAGAAAGCAGACACCCCGTTTGAACAGTCGTGCGATTTAGCCTGATCATTTCTTGAGTAATAAAGCGCATTTGGATATAATAACTTCAATCGTTGGAAGTCCTTATGGAGTACCATATATCACAATCAGCCTATCTAATAAAAACAATCTCAGAAAACGACCTTCAGCAATTTGCTCAGATTACCGGGGATAATAACCCTGTTCATTTAGATGAGACATATGCTCAGAAGACACGCTTTGGGAAACGAATCGCACATGGAATGCTCGGCGCATCACTCATCTCGGCCGTGATAGGGACGCAGTTACCTGGTGAAGGAACGATTTATTTGAGTCAATCACTCCAATTCAAAGCCCCAATGTATATCGGGGATACAATCACTGCTCAGGTCACGATTACCAACATACGCGAAGATAAACCACTGATTACCTTGGAGACTGTCTGTACCAATCAGCATGGCACTGCGGTTATCCATGGTGAAGCTTTAGTTCTCCATGAGAAAGCTATGTAGAACTGAAGCTTCACTTATAAGTCTGTTATCATTAAATGCACGTATATGACTCTTTTGCAGGAAATTTGAATGGCATGGACAGTTGTTAGCTACACAAACGATGACTTGCCCCAAATCGGATTGTTTTTCAAGCATCAGTACACTGGTAATGGAACCTATGGAGACATGGGGTTGTTTCAATGGAAAATCGTTGATAATTACCTGATGCCGGGTGTGATCAATCTGATCAAGGATCAGGATGAGATCGTATCTACAACCAGTGTGACTCCCAAATCCTTAATTTTCAGGGGTAGTAGAATTAGTTCTGCCGAAATTGGAGATACCTATACCGATACCAGATACCAGAGACAAGGCATGTTTTCTCTTGTCGGTAACAAAACCAGAGAAAATGCTATCGAGAAAGGTATTGAGTTCATATATGGTCTTCCTAATGATCAGGCACTTCCTGGTTGGAAAAAGAAAGCCAATTTTGAAGTGATCTCCAACCTGACCGTGAAGTCTATGGCTATTCCGCTGAATATCGGTCCTCAAGTTCAGAGAATGACCCATTGGATACCGGGTAGCATTGCAGGCTCTGTCTCCCCCATATTGGCGTTCTTCTACTTAAAACTAAGGAATATGTTTTCTTTCTCAGATAGAACCTTGGCTATTGAGGAAATCCAAAAACTCCCTGAAGACTGGGAAGAGTTTTGGGATCAAGCAAAGAGTCCCTATGAGTTTATCATTGAACGGGATACAAAAGCGCTCAAATGGAGATACTTCAATTGTCCCAATAAGTATCGATTCCTATTAGTACGAAAGAATGGAAAAATCTGCGGATACTTGGTCTACCGAATAGTACCTGGTGAGGGAGTGAGCTATTTGTTCCTTGCTGATTACCTTTTTTTACCCGGTCAAGAAACGGCCATGATACCGCTACTCAAGATGGTTTTGAATACGGCCTTCAAATACCAAGTAAACGCGATAAGGTTATGGTGCGTCCAATCGAGCCCTTATTTCTCTATTCTCAAACGGTTTGGTTTTCTTCCGAGAGAGAACGTACCTGTTATCGGCTACCGAAATGATTTTACTGCAAGTCTAAGCGAATGCCGCTCATGGCATTTTACTATCGCTGATTCCGATAATGTATGATTGAGGCTTAATTGGTTAAAGTGTGATGGGCAGGATGCGAAATCCACTGATCTACCGGACTTTGGGATTTTCCCTTGGGCTATTTCATAACCTATTACTGAAGCGTACCTTGACCGTGTTTGTTTTTCATGACGTTTCAATAAAGCCCAGCGAATTCTGCATGATTCATAACTTGAGTGTTTCCCCAGAGCTATTTGATTATCAGCTAGGTTTTATCAAAAAGAATTTCAATGTTATCAACCCAGATGCGTTACTACAGCTTGATATACCTCCTAATGCTGCATTAATTACGTTTGATGATGGATTCCGGAGTTTCTTCAAAGAAGCCGTACCTGTGCTCGCGAAACGGGAGATGCCTGCTATAGTGTTCCTGAACATGGAACCTGTTAACGGAAAGGTGTTCTGGGCAGGACTGATTACTTATTTGTGTGATCGAAAACCGGATTTCGTGAGGTTCCTTGATGAGAAATCGCCGCTATCACGATCATCTGGCCCATTATTCTTGCGCTGTACCCGAGAGATCGTCGAAACCTATATCGAGGGTTCGGATAGCCAAATCGAATCTGAAGTAAGAGAGTTTGTCGGAGAGTTCTCGAATGAGGAAGACCTTGAAAAGGCATGTGGGAACCGTTACGTTTTCTTTGGGAATCATCTCTCCAATCACTATGTTCCCCGTTTAATGTCTGACGAGTCTCTTGTGCAGTCTTACTCAGACAATCGTGATACGCTAATAAAGTATCCCAACTATAGGGATATGTTTTCGTTTCCGTTTGGGCAACCAGATACCTGTTTCACCAATCCTCAAGTTAAACTGCTGTTGAAACACGGAGCGCAAAGAATATTCAGTTCATATCCAATAGTAAACCCTGATATATCATCACCTCTTCTGCATAGAGTCCCACTTACTTCTCAGGAGGATTCATCGGCCAAAATATGGGGCCGAGTATTGTTGCCAAGCATGAGACTCCGAATAAAACAGCGGTTACGCGTGGGTAAATAAAATGTCATCCAACGATGTATTACTCATAACAAAAAAGAATGCATTGTCTAAACTGGGGAAAATAGTGAGGGATGATGACCACTGTTATTACTTATCCGATGATTACGCATCATATCTGAGATTGCAGCAGTACTATTCAGGTAAAGTTGAGATCCGAAATCTATCGGGAAAGTTTCATGGGGCACTCACGGAAATACACCAATCATTTCTGGATATGTTTGCAGATTTAAATAAGCAGCATGATTCCCTGACATGGTGGGGAACCCATTTGGCATCGAGGAACTCTGCCTCAACACCTCTGCTCCGCAATATAATTTATCTTTATTGTGCGAGGGATATTCTGGATGAATCCAATGGTTCGAATCGAAGAGTGGTGTTTATTGCTGAAAGTCCGGCGCTGATGGATAGTATTTCAAAACTCGCTTCTGAAAGAAGACTACGAGTTGGTTATTCGGCGCGAATTAGAATGAAAATCGCTCAATATGGTCGGTTAGGGCTAGTGTATTTGAAGCGAACGATGGATTTTTTCTGGCGTAATTCCCAAAGTAGAAGAGCCGCATTCCGCGAGCTTAACCCCTTGACCGTGAAGAAGCCGGAGAAAACGGGAAGAGTGGTCATTAGAACCTGGATCACCAAAGGTACTTTTAGAGACAACGGTGAATTCAATGACCGTAATTTTGGTGTATTACCAGCTTGGCTTCGGTCTCAAGGGTACGAGGTCTGGACCTTGCCGATGTTTTTCAATCTCCCTGGTTCTGCCAAGGAGATATACCATCTGATGGCTACTCAAGGGGATCCTTATTTGATACCGCACCATTATCTCAAGTTGATCGATTATTTTCAAATGTACTGGATGGGATTCAAACAACTCAGGATTCCACTGAGAAACGTTATGTTGGAGTCGATGGATGTTACTTCACTATTTCGCGAGGTTCAGCTGCTGCAAGGTTTTAATCCGGAGTTGTTGACATTGAACTTGTGTTATCCATTACTGGGAAGGTTGAGTAAAGCCGGGTTCGAAATTGATGGTTTCTACTACCCATTCGAGAATAATGTTCCTGAGAAACCTTTTGTCCTTGGTAATCACAATTATTTCCCCCTGGCGAAAATTGTGGCCTATCAGCATACTGTCTGGTATTCGGAGCAGTTGGGGATGTTTCTTTCCGCAGGCGAAGTCACAACGCATCCGATTGCTGATCGAATAGTCTGTAGCGGATCTGCCTACTTAAGGATACTTGGCGAAGCCGGCTTCCCTGTTGAGGTCCTGAAACCAGGTCCCAACTTACGATTTGTCTCAGTGAGTGATAACCGGACCAATGAACATCAAGATACCGCCGGACAAAAAATTGTCTTGATTCCGTTGCCGTATGAAAAACATTTGGCATATGAGCTCATTTATAAGGTTAAGGTTGCATTAGATAATAGCTCCGAGTATATAACTTATATCAGAACACATCCATTGTTGCCGAAGGTAGAGCTGTACGAGTTCTTGGGCGAAATTGGGATGACGAACGTCGAGTTTGCGGATGTTGGTACAATGAAGGATTGGCTTTCCAAGACATATACTGTCATTTCGCCTGGAGCATCGGTGACTATTTTGGAAAGCGCGGTAAGAGGAATCCCTGTAATCAGGGTTATACCGGATAACACTTTTTTCTTTGATCCTTTTGCTTGGGCAGACTATCCTGTACCACCTGTAAGCACAGCTGAAGGTATTACGGATAGTCTTAGCTTGATAGCTGAGATATTGGAACGGGATAGAAATGCTTTTCGCAATACAGGAGAACAGGTGCTATCTGACTACTTTACGCCTGTTGACGAGGAAAGTCTTAAGGCTTTTCTATAAATTCGGTATTCTTTGACCGATGGATTGTCACTTGCGCCACATTCGGAAATTGTGTAGCATTTACCTGTACCTACCGCTGATGTGGAAACCTACGTGAAGTTATTCGGGCGAAATCCAGTAGTTTGCGATGGGGCGGGGTTTCTTGATATGGATGATAACTGATGAATTCACATACGAGTAATAAGCTAAAAGCCGGAATAGTCGGTTATGGCTACATGGGGAAAATTCGCGAGACTGTAGTCGAGGAACACCCCAACTTGGAGCTATCTGGGATTTGCGATGCGAATTTGCCATTGACTGACGCAGATTTCGGATGCCCCATTTTCGCAGATTATCGAGACCTCTTGAAAAGCGATGTTGATGTTATTTTCGTTTGTACCCCTAATGCTTTTTCCCCTGAAATAGTCATTGATAGTTTGAATAGAAAAAAGCATGTATTCTGTGAAAAGCCGCCTGGCAGGACAGTCAATGACATTAAAGAGATCATTGAGGCTGAAGAGGCGAATGCACCTGCAAAACTGATGTTCGGATTTAACCATCGCTATCATCCGTGTGTCAATGAAGCAAAGGTGTTGGTGGATAGCGGAAGGTTCGGCAAGATACTCTCTCTGAGAGGAGTGTACGGTAAATCAGGGGGGTTGGGTTTCGAGGATTCTTGGAGGAACAAAAAAGAGATTTCGGGAGGTGGGATTCTACTCGATCAAGGAATCCACATGATGGATCTGTTCAGGCTGTTCTGCGGAGATTTCCAAGAGGTAAAGGGATTCGTGACGAATTCCTACTGGAATATCGATATGGAAGATAATGCCTTCGCGATGATGCGAAATGAGCAAGGTCAGGTTGCTATGCTACACTCCTCAGCTACTCTCTGGAAGCATACTTTTCGACTAGAGGTATTCATGGAGAAAGGGTATTTCGTCATTTCAGGATTGCTCTCCAAGACAGGTAGCTATGGCAGGGAGACACTGGTAGTGGGAAAACGGCAGTTTGAGGATGAGACTTTCGCACTGGGTAACCCTCGGGAAGAGGTCACGTATTTTGATCGGGACCTTTCGTGGATTACTGAGGTGAGTGATTTCGTGGATTGTATTCTGAATGACAAATGCGTTACCAGCAGTTCCTCTACGGACGCTTTGAGGGTCATGGAACTCATTGACAGAATATATAACGATGACACAAAATACAAAGTGTAGAGACTTAGGGGAAAGAGGGGAATGAAGACCACAGTTCAATACGACGATATCCGAGAGTTTGAGTTCAAGCCCGGTACAACTCTGACTACTTATCTGCAACTTACGCAGGATGATGTGAAATCGTATTTTCTCAGTGGGCTATCTTTAGTGGATTGTGACTGTCCTGCTTGTCTCAGCGATGAGCGGAGTGAGGCCTTTTCCAAGTTCGGATTGAAATATCAGGAGTGCTCTAACTGCAAGACGCTTTACGTCTCTCCCCGACCTGATGAAAAGGCGATTGATGAATATTATCGGAAATCAAATGCTCGTGAATTTTGGAATCAACATCTTCTAACAGAGACCGAAGCGAAACGAAGAGAGAAACTGTTCAAACCGAGAGTTCAGTGGATTATCGAGACTATTGAAGAGTATTTTCCTTCCGCACAGCGTTTTTCCAGTATTAACAGCATTCACCCTCCTTTCCTGCAGGAACTAATTGAAAACGAGTTCTTTAAAGAGATACGCATTGTCACTCCAAGAGTTGATTTGAGCCATGTTAGCTATGAGAAAACCGGTGTCCAAGTTGTGGAAGATTCAATTGGTTCTCTCTCAGATAAGGCAGATGCTGTCACTCTCTTTGAGGTGATCGACCGACTTTCAGATGTCGATGCCTTTGTTGGGGCTCTGGAAAGGGTGCTGGTTACAGGCGGATTGTGTTTTTTAACTACAATCTCTATTAGTGGATTTGATCTACAGGTATTGTGGGATAAGTCCAATAGCATTTTCCCTCCGGATCGAATGAATGTTCTTTCGACAGAAGGTCTGATGACTTTGTTTGAAAGACATGGTTTTGAATGCATTGAACTAAGTACCCCCGGACTGCTGGATGTCCAGATCGTTGCCAATGCATATAAAGAAAATGCTTCGATTGAAATACCGCGCTTTGTACGATATCTTATAGACCAGAGGGATAGCGATACTCTTCAGGCATTCCAGGAGTTCCTGCAAATGAATAGGTTAAGTTCCTTTACTCGCGCTGTGTTTCAGAAGAAATAGAGAGGAGAATGAGTGTCATACGTTAGTGGGTATTTGGATGAAGTCAAGGCAGTTGTCGATGGAATAGATCGGACTGTGATAGAAAAGATAGTCGATTTGCTGGTTGGTATTCGAGAGAATGGAGGGCGTTTGTTTTTTCTGGGAGTAGGTGGTGGTGCTGGGAATGCGTCCCATGCCGTTAATGACTTCAGGAAAATCGCGGGAATTGAATCCTACTCACCGAGCGATAACGTCTCGGAGTTAACCGCGCGGACAAATGACGAAGGATGGGATACTGTCTTCGTGGAATGGCTCAAATGTTCCAAGCTCAATCAGAAAGACGGGATATTTGTCTTTTCTGTGGGTGGAAGAGATGCAGAAAGAAACATCAGTGCAAACCTGGTTCGCGCGCTTGAATATGCCCAAACTAGAGAGTCGAAAATAATGGGCATCGTGGGTCGTGATGGTGGGTATGCCGGTAAGGTGGGAGATGCATGCCTGATTATCCCGACGGTCAACCAAAGTACAATAACCACCCATACTGAAGCCTTCCAGAGTGTTATCTGGCACCTTGTAGTGTCTCATCCGAACATTCAGGTTTCAGAAATGAAGTGGGAATCAACGACGGAGTGAAAACATGCCGATTTTTCTAGATACCGGAAGTATTAGTGATATTGAGAAATACCTCAAGATGGGAATCATCCGAGGCGTAACCACCAATCCTACCATTCTACTCCAGGCTGGCGTGACTGGTGGAATGAAAGGAATCAAGGAAAGATCTGTGGAAATCGCCAACCTGATCTCCCCTTATCCCCTTTCAGTGGAAGTAACCACGAATGATCCCAAATTGATGTTGGAGCAGGCACAGGAATTCGCAGGGTGGGCCGAGAACATCAATGTGAAAATAACAATACATGGCCGAAGGGTGAATTGGACAACCATGAAATTGTACATGAGTTGGAAAAAAAGCATGATATTCG
>JABMQN010000095.1 GCA_013203045.1 Chloroflexota bacterium | reverse complement strand
TTTAATCCCTTTGGGTTGAATTCCCCGCCGCTTGCGGCGATAAATACAAGGTTCCGAATTGATACCCCGTCAGCTTGCTGCGGGGTAGTTCATTAGCCTTTTTCTAACGAGGCTAAAACTAACGTCTGTTGCGGTATGAGCAAGTATGACCTAGGTGTCCTGTTTCATGCCCCAATGTGCAAGAGCCAAAGCAACCAATCCTACAACATTTACAGCAGCGAAAGTTAGAGTGGCAGACCTCCCCCAATCGAAAATCATCTCATTGATTAGGAGACCGAGAGTACCGATGATGAGCAAAACAAAGGCACCCAGTTCAACAAATTTTTTCATAGATATTCTCCAGTGTTGACCTATATCCAAAATCAAATTTCAGCATTTTCCAATAGAACCTTTAATAGCGTTTTTGTTTCGTTCATTTCATATAAAAACCCTAGGAAAACAGGGCAATTTCACCAAACTCAATTTACGTTACAACCAAGTACGCATATCCCGCCATTTTGGAGATAAATCCATATTTATCAGATATATCTTTTCTGTAGAAGAAAGCCCAACGTCCCGTGTAACCGGCCCAAGGGAATATACCAAACTGAATTTGGCGGCAACCCATTAATTGCTTGGATAATAGCACATTTCTCCAAATTCCATTCAAAGATATCTCAGGAGGTACAAAATAAACGTGTTAGCTTCTAACATCAGCTTGGGTTTTTCAACTACAAAGCCCAGTGAATACATGGTGGCAGGGTATTTCCTAATTCAATTGAAAACGGAACAAAAAAGAAGCGTAATCAACCATTATCATTTCAGTGAGAATCACTAAGCAATAATACTTTCCTGCTTAAGTCTTGCTATATCGTCCCAACCATAACCGAGATCGAGTAGAATTTCCTCTGTGTGTTCACTGAACTCTGGTGCACGCATTCTTATCGTCGCTGGGGTTTTACCGAGCTTTATCGGGTTTGCCACCATATTCACGACTCCATAGGTAGGATGATCAAATGGGATAAAAAAGTCATTGGCTTCGGCCTGTGGATCGGCAATAACCTCTGAAAGATTTTGTACGGGGGCGAATGGCACACCTGCCAGGCGGATTTTCCACTCCTCTAAAGTCAGTGTCCGAAAAACCTCTTCGAGTATTTCGAGCAACGCAACGTGGTTCTCTATTCTGGGTGTAAACGATTCAAACCTTGGATCATGTTCCAGGTCCTGGCGGTCTATCGCCTGACAGAGGCTTGACCAGTAACGATCCGGCTGCAAGATGCAAAGGAGTAACCACCTTCCATCTTTTGTTTGAAAGGTATTCATCAATGCATTAGGCATCTCCTTTCTATCTATCCTTGGTTGCTCCTGTCCGGTCATCAACGTCTGAGCTATCGCAAAAGAAAGCTGATAAACACCCAGATTAAACAGAGAAACATCCACCTCTTGGCCCAAACCGGTTCTTTCACGGACGAAGAGAGCGGTAGTTATCCCAAACGCCAGGGCCATTCCGCCAAAATTATCTCCAAACGCCCCAACACGAAAATCCGGTGGTATATCACTTGGCATTACCATATGCGCTATACCAGACCTGGCCCAGTAAGCCGTATGATCGTAACCCGGTTCGTTACTGTCGGGACCCGTTTCACCGAAACCGGTGAGGGAAGCATAAATGAGCCTGGGGTTCACAACGCTCAGACTTTCATATTGTAATCCAGATTTCTCCAGCTCAAATGGCCTCATGTTGGTTAAGAAGACATCAGCCCTTTCGATCAGCTTGGTGATAATCTGCTTGCCCCTGGTTTTGAACACGTCGATGGTCACGCTTCTTTTATTCCGGCTGTAGTTCTCCCAATTCCAATTGATACTTGATGTATCCCCTTGAGCTACCATGATACCGCGCCACGTATCACCTCTGGTCGGATGTTCGACATGAATCACATCAGCCCCCATATCAGCCAGGTGACGCCCGGCCATCGGCGCAGCAGCGAGTTGTGCCAGTTCAACAACCTTGATACCTTCCAATGCTTGAGTCATTTCCGTCCTCCGAGATTCTTGGATTATATTATATGCAAACCTGATGGCACAGTTGGGATATGTCACCCCTTGGGAGTATAGATTCAATTTCTTCAGAATGACCTGTAATAATTGTTATATCATCCCCAAAATTGGAGCGGGGTGAATTTGAAGTTTACCAAAGTACCCCCTTGATTGTAACGGGTTATTGTCTAAATATTGATATCATTCCCTGCATTCGATACCGGTGATTGATCCTAAGGTTCACGGATGATGGGTTGCCACTCAGGGTCTAGTCTGAACAAGTCTTGATCTTCGGCTCGTAACTCGTATATTCCCAAGCAATCATGAGCCATACGCTTAGTGTCGCTATAGCTAAATCCGCAATTGTCGACGCTCAAAGAAAACGACTCGGCCGCATCATAGAGAGCTTGGGAGTTGAAACCCTCAGGACCGACGGCTTCGACAGCATCCTTGATGATTTCCAGTATCAAATATACCTGGCTCACAGCCAAGTAGCCGACACCCGTTCGAATGATGTCTTCCGCTGAATCACTGTGATTCTCATACAGGATCGCTTTAGTCAAATCGATCAGTTCTCCGTCTTCATTCCACCATCTGGATTCCCTGGCAAAAAGCATTCCATCCAACTCGTCCCACAGGTTTGCATCATCAATTAATCCCATATATGCTGCATGTGGATCACTGCCGATAAACTTGGCAGTATATCCAGCAGCACGGTAATCTTTTGCAAAAGTCGCTAGTGCTGCCATCGGGGGGTATAGATAATCACAGTCTTTCAGCGCTTCTATCTCGGGGCCCCAGGTAAAGCCCAGGTTGGTTGCAAATCCGGCCACCCACTCAAACTGGTCCGGATGAGCAGTACAATACTCTTTCATAGCATCCATGAAATCTTCGAACATGGGGCTTGTCCAACCTGCTGTACCAATTCTTGCTGGCCCGTTGGTAATGTAGTCCCAATCGTTTTCTGCGATCCACTTGAGGTAAGTATACGCCATATGATCAGGAAGAATACTCCCGCAGAACGTATACCCGGGAGGAAAGAATCCTTCCCGGCTTGCAGATGCTCCAAAAAGGACTATTTCATCCTCGTCACAACGGGACTTCAGCACCTCTGGTGCTACTGGCACAGGAGAAAAGATCAGATCTACCCCCCTCTCTTTTAACCACTCATAACCAGGTATGTACCTCGCTGGTTCGTAGACACTGTCATAGGAGACTACCCTCAACTCGACGCCTGGTATAAGGTCATGATCATTGTAGTATCTAACCAGATCCACCAGCCCCATATCAATTATTCCCATTGCGTTCGACGCCGGACCGCTCATGTCGGTAAGGTTACCGATGGTTATCACCGTATCCTCAATAAGTACTGTTGACTCTTCTGAGGGCACGGATGTCTCTTGATTATCAGAAGAGCACGCAGCTAGTAATGGTAACACCAGCAGCAGGACTATCAGACTACTGAGTTTTATTTTACTTGATATTTCAATCATAACTCCTCCTTAATCATCAGCCGCAAGGTCTTTATAACCGGTTCTAGCTCTTCCCGATCCTAAACACTTTCGTCCCACACTTCCCACACGTACCCTGAGTTGCCGGTTTGCCGTTTTTCATGGTGATCTTCTTCGGGCTCTTGATCTCAACCTTCTTTCGGCACTTCATGCAATACGCAGTCATAAGAATACCTCCCTTTGAATAAAGGCTATTTACCTACAAGACGAGTGGTAACGTTCGGAAGTTCCTGATTAGAGGCTAAAGGGAGTTGGTGGGGTAGTGAAATACAGGGCAGAAACAGAATCATCCCACTGGTATGGATGTGGGATGATTCAACAATGAGGAGAAGAAATGGCATACTGAGATATGTTGACATATGTCACGATCCCAGCACTATTTATTATGACAAAGGTATCCGTGATTGTCCTACGGGCCTGCCCTCAATTATCGATCTGATTCACGTAAAGTTGAAGGTACAATGTGAATCACCCACCGTACTGCCAATCTGCCTCAAGGTTACAATTTGCGTACTTTGTCACCTTCTCGTTGAGATTAAATGGTAGTGAAATGCGAGTGAATAGGACAGTAGGAGTGAACTCCGAAGAGCAGTCATTTGAAGCACCCAAATTCAACGGCTGATTGACTGATCATAGTTGAACAGGAGGTATCCATTTTGGAGCATGAGGCCATTTTTGCTAACATTTTGCTAACGAACTTCTTGACACTTGCTGATACCAAATGACACTGGAAGGTAC
>JABMQN010000094.1 GCA_013203045.1 Chloroflexota bacterium | reverse complement strand
TTTGCTCGCAATGACATGGCACAACTGATTAGTATTTCAGGTTGTGACACAGTCTGCGAGTCCGGAATGACATGTCAAAGTCTATTCTCGTAAATACAAGGGAATATGCACGATAGCAACGGCCATAAATCCTTGATTGGCTAAGCACTAGTATACTTCGGGGCCTGCGGCCCGGTAACCCCTATTAGTGACTCGATCATTTTCATCCTTTGTGATGACGGTGGTATCCGGCATAAACGATTGTTCCTATTTTGGATTTTACTGCAAATTGGAGGGTTATAATCTCTTCAATGCCTTACATGTTGCATTTGGGTCATTAGTAAGCACCACATCACAGCCCAACCATTTGTATAGCCAAAGGCGTGAAGCAGGGGTTGGATCGAGCGGACATACCGCTTGACCGCGCAAATGAGCCATCCATACATAGAAAGGATTTGCCAGAATCAGAGGCCAGAATGGACCAAGCAACTGAGCATCGACTAAGGGCCATGGCCTGGTTAAAGTAATCCAACCTGCAATGATATCTGGAGCTATGTTTCGCATTGCCTGTAATCGAGCCAAAGAAAAGGAAAACACGATGGTGCGTTCGCGAATTTGATTCCGATCCAACTCAGCTATTAGCTGACTACAGACTTCAGTATCAAGGAAGAAATCTGTTTTTAGTTCGATTGCGAGTATTACATCGGGCGGTAGAATGCTTGCGACTTCGGTAAGGGTAGGAATATGCTCCGATTCGAACTCTGATCGACCATACGCTGCACTCAATCCTTTGATTTGAGCCAGTGTCATTTCTGCTACTGCGCCGGTTCCGTTGGTTGTGCGATCCACCGTGGAATCGTGGATGCACACGAATTCGAGATCGGATGTTAAACGAAGGTCGGTCTCGAGGATATCCGCACCATCGGCAATTGCCTGTCGGAAAGCCGCAAGGGTATTTTCAGGGCAGGCAACCAGGTTACCACGGTGAGCCATCACATAGGGTTTGGTTTTACCATTGATTGTGAGAAGCTGTGAATTCATTGCTGTTAAAACTAGAATTCGGAAACGTCGGGAATCAACCAGTCCCCCTTTGAAGGGGGATACAGGGGGATGTTATCCCCGTTTGCCATAGCCAAATCTAGCAACTTATTGCTACAACTTGTACCCGATCTTTCTTAAAAAATCTTTGCGATTTGCTGCATCCGCATCCGATTCAACTCCTTTAGGACTGTATCCGTCAATCACGCCCAGAATACCGCAGCCTTGCTCGCTTTCGGCAATCACCACCTGTGTGGGATTGGCAGTAGCGCAGAAGATGCGACATACTTCCGGAACCATCTTGATAGCATTGAGTACACTGATGGGAAAGTAGCCGTCTCCAAGCATGATAATGAAGGAATGCCCGGAACCGATTGCCAGAGCGTTTTCCTTGGCCAGCTTGATCAACTCATCGTCCGTTCCCGAGAGGCGGACCAAAGTAGGCCCGCTGGCTTCGCAGAAGGCTAAGCCGAATTTGATACCCGGGACTGATTGGACCAATGCCTCATGCACATCCTCAACAGTTTTGATGAAGTGCGTCTGACCTAGGATGAAGTTGAGGTCTTCCGGTTTCTCGATGGGAATGAGTTTTAGTTCCATTGCTCACCTCACTGAGAGTGCTGCCCGTATTCTATTTCCTTTAGTCGAAAATGTAAATGTGAATATACAAGGTGAAAAGAATAAGCAAATTACGATGTACCTTAATTGATTAGATACGTTGTTTCTATCAATCAGATTTTGGTGAAGACCAGTACCCCGTTTTGCCCGCCGAAGCCAAACGCATTAGATATGGCTACATTGATACTTGCTTCGCGTGCCTCATTAGGCACCACATCGAGGTTGCATTCCGGGTCTTTGGTTTCGTAATTGATAGTGGGGGGCAGAATACCATGATGAACGGTGAGTACGGTGGCAGCAGCTTCGATAGCCCCCGCAGCGCCTAAGGTATGGCCTATCATGGACTTGTTTGAGCTCACTGGGACATTTCTATCTTTGAAGACATTATGAATGGCTATAGATTCGATCTTATCATTGACCTTTGTGGATGTTCCGTGGGCATTGATGTATCCAACATCTTCCGGATTGAGTTCCGCATCTCTGAGCGCTTCCGCGATTGCGGCCGCAGCCCATTTACCATCCGGTTCGGGGATAACGATGTTATAGGCATCGGACGTCATACCAAAACCCTTGAGTATCGCCAACGGTTCGGCGCTACGCTTTTGGGCGTGTTCCATGGTTTCAAGAACCAGCACTCCGGCCCCCTCACCTATCACGAATCCATCCCGATCCATATCGAAAGGACGGCTGGCTCTTTCAGGTTCATCATTGCGTTTCGAAAGAACACTCATACAGGCGTAGCCATCGACAACCAGGGGAGTAATGGTGGATTCTGCCCCGCCAGCAAGCATGACGTCTGCCCTGCCTTCACTCAGAATGCCGAGCGCCGTGCCGATGGAACAGGCACCTGTGGCGCAGGCCGTGGCGATTGCCAGGTTTGGTCCGTGAATTCCCAGGACGATAGCTGCATTGGCTGCCGGCATATTCGGGATAATTTTGGGGATGGCGAGAGGATTGACAGACCCCGGCCCTTTCTGTTGAAATCTGACGTGCTGTTCTTCGATGTTAGTGTAATCACCGGCGGCCGATCCAATAACACACCCGATCCTTGCTAGATTTTCATTTTCCAAATCGAGACCGGCATCCTTCACCGCGTCGATGGCAGCGCATGAGGCAAGTTGCGAGACTCTGGCCATCCTGCGGGCCTGTTTACGGGTCATGAATTCTTCGGGGTTGAAAGAAGCAACTTCGGAAGCGACCTGGCTCAAGTGCCCATCAGGGTCAAATGCTTGAATACGTTTTATGCCAGATTTGCCCGATATAAGAGCGTTCCAGAAATCATTTCTGTTACACCCGATGGAACTAAAAACACCTATGCCGGTAACAACGATCTCTTTCGCAACGGGCATTGTCACTCCGTGTCTTTACTGAGGTGGTATGCAGTCTCTTCAGTGAGTTGATCGATTAGCTGTTTGACCGGAACGATCTCATTGCATCTATAGGAATTTTCCCCGGAGAAAGCAAACGCCTCGTCGAAATTTCCTTCTGCGGCATTTACCAGGACCTTGGCAATGCAATATGGAGCAGTTTTGGGATCACAGGTTCTGAGGCATTTGTAGGAGCATTTAAAGGGAACGGTTTCGCCCCTTTTGATTTTCGCTACAAATTCATTATTGAGGACTCGTCCTGGCATTCCCACGGGACTTTTAATGATGGCGATATCCTCTTCCCGCGCATTCAGGTAGGCCTGTTTGAAATTCTCATGTACGTCACATTCATTCGTGCATACAAAGCGGGTTGCCATCTGAACACCGGAAGCTCCCAGTTTGAGAACGCGTGCAATATCCTGCCCATCAAAGATACCACCCGCAGCGATCACGGGAACGGGTGGATCGTATGAATTGGCAGCTTCGATCACTTCTGAGAGCATTTCGTCAAGTGAAGGACTTTCCCCGGATAGTAGTTCCTCATATCTGAATCCCAGATGGCCGCCTGCTTTGGGTCCCTCGACGACTACTGCATCCGGGGTTTTATTGTACCGCGTTTTCCATTTCCTATAGATGATGTGAAGTGCTCTTGCCGAGCATACAATGGGGATTAGCTTGGTTGACGTTCCTCGGGCAAATTTTGGCAAATCGAGGGGAAGTCCGGCACCAGAAATAATCAGATCAACGCCTTCTTCAGCAGCGGTTCGGGCGAGGTTTTCATAATTGGAAAGCGCAACCATCACATTTACACCAATGATACCATCGGTCATGCTTTTGGCTTTGCATAGTTCTTGTCTTAGGGCTTCTTCATTTACCCGAACGAATTCCGATCCGGGATGATCTTCAAATCTACCCAGCCCAACGGTGGCAACGACCCCCACACACCCTTCGTTGGCTACAGCAGCAGCCAGGTTGGCTTTCGATATTCGAACCCCCATTCCTCCCTGGACGATAGGGGGATTGACTTCCAAGTCCCCGATTCTAAGTGTGGGTATTTTGCTATTTTGCATGGATTTTTGTTACTGACATTATCTTTGTTACGACTCTATCCGAAGCTCAGAGTTTACTGTTATGCCACTCTTATTGTAGCTTTTCTTGATCAAATTGGATACCCCCGAAACCACAATTCTAATTTAAGACTATTCTGTAGCAGAATTTGATTAAGCTGGTGATAGTGTCCTGCGAAATAAGTGGGTAAGGCCGGGCCAGTGCGATTACGTAGGGATGCGCCAAAATAGGCTATTGACCGATTTAATACATATGCAAACGGGTTGACAAATTATAGTTTAGGCACTATACTAATTGTCATGAATAAGGAAAGAGCTGCCTTCGATCAGCTTATGAGTCTGTTAGATCAGGTGATGAACAGAATGGGCACCGCTCACTCCCCCGCCAATGATTTCGGCACCGGTGTCCCACTCTACCGGGCAGAGATACACACGATTCAATCTATCGGGCAAAATCCCGGGATTAACATGACCGAACTGGCTCGACTCATGAATGTAACTAAAGGTGCCATTTCCCAAACGGTCAATAAGCTGGAGAGAAAAGAACTGGTCCGCAAAACCCGTATCGGTACCGATAACCGCGAAGTGGTATTGCTCCTCACGGACCTTGGCTGGAATGGCTACCATAATCATGAAAAGTACCATGCCCAGACGTACAATATAGTACGCCAGTATTTTGGTGACAAGTTCAAATCAAAGCTCAAGACACACACTACCGTAATGAACGAACTTAACGAAATTATGGATCTGATGGAAAAACAGTCAAAAAACGCTTAGTCTTTTTTTACCTTATAGTTTAGTTACTAAACTATATATCGAGGAGGAAAATAATGAAAACAGATCAGATTGAACAATCGGAGAACCCTGCCGGAAATCACGTCTGCCCCTGGCAGCACGTCTACCTGCTAGACAATTTCGTGCGACCGCTTTTACACAGCCCTCGTAAGATGTTCAGCCCACACGTAAAACCCGGGATGAAAGCCCTGGATATCGGTTGCGGCAGGGGATTCGCCTCACTAGGACTGGCCCGTCTGGTGGGGGAGACAGGTCTGGTGGTCTCTGTTGATCTCCAGCCGGAGATGTTGAGGATGGTAGCTAAACGGGCGGAAAAGGCCGGGCTCTCCCAGCAAATCAGACCGCATCAGTGCGAGGTCAACAGCATTGGTCTCAGTGAGGAATTCGATTTCGTGCTGGCATTTTGGATGGCCCATGAGACGCCCGATCCCTCCGGCTTCCTGCGGGAGGTTTTTACGCTCCTCAAGCCCAGCGGCCGGTTCTTTCTCATCGAGCCAAAGATGCACGTTTCCAGCAGTATTTTCGAGGAATTTGTGGCCGAAGCCCAGGAGTACGGGTACATTCGAGTGGAAAACCCTTCCGTCCGGCTGAGTCGAGCAGTTGTATTGGCCAAGCCAACTTCGAATGCAAACTAAATCAACACCAGCTGGTGATCTTAGCGAGAAGCTTTCTTCATTGCCCGGCGGCGATCAGATTCCCTGAGGAATCGTTTGCGTAAGCGTATTGACTGAGGAGTTAGTTCCACTAATTCATCACTCTCAATATACTCCAGCGCTGCCTCCAGTTCCGGTCGCCAGGCGGTCTTTAGTACAATCGTAGCGTCTTTGGCTGCAGCACGCATGTTGGTGAGCTTTTTCTGCCGAATGATGTTCACTTCCAGATCGTTGTCCTTGCAATGTTCCCCAACAATCTGTCCTTCGTATACATTATCGCCAGGTTCAACAAACGGGGTGCCCCGATCCGCAAGCTGGTCGAGGGCATATGTGGTTACATGGCCTGTACCAGCGGCAACCAGCACACCACTGGTTCTACCGGGAATCGTTCCCCGGAAGTCCCCGTATTCGAAGAAACGATGGTGCATGATCGCTTCTCCTTGAGTAGCAGTCAGTAGCTTTGAGCGCAAACCAATCAGTCCGCGGGCAGGCACTTTGAATTCGATATGAGTACGAGTATCTGACGTCTCCATATTTGCCATCTCGGCCCGCCGGTTTCCCAAAAGCTGCATGACAGCTCCGGTGCTTTCGTTGGGCACATCAACCACTAGCAGCTCCAGCGGTTCCTGCAGATTACCATCTTTTTCTCGATAAATGACTTCCGGCTTGCCCACAGTCAATTCGTAGCCCTCTCGGCGCATGTTCTCCAGGAGAATACCCAGATGAAGAATTCCCCGGCCCGAGACAATGAATTCATCGCCTCTCTCTTCCAAACGGAGAGCTACATTGGATTTCAATTCCTTTCGCAGCCGATCCAGTATCTGCCGACCGGTAACGTACTTGCCATCACGGCCACTGAACGGACCATCGTTAATGCGAAATGTCATGTGGATGGTGGGCTCGTCCATGTGCACAGTTGACAGCGGGATCGGGTGGTCGATATCGGCGATGGTATCTCCAATGTCAAACTTATCAAGACCCACTACCGCAAACAAATCCCCGACATCGATACGGTCCACTTCCTTGCGGCCCAGACCTTCAAATCGAAAGAGCTGGCCAATTCTTTGCTTCGAATGGTTGCCTTCACGGTCGATAACGATAATGTCTTTCCCGGAGTACAATGTTCCGGCGAACACCCGACCGATGCCGATCCGCCCGACGTAATCATTGTAGTCCAGTGTAGTTATAAGCGCCTGCAGAGGCGCATCAGCATCAAGCTGCGGAGCAGGGATATATTCGATGATCGCATCGAACACATCATGAATATCCGAAGATGTCTTCTCATCCGGATTCGCTGCCGCCCATCCATCACGCGCAGATGTATAAATAGTGGGAAAATCAAGGACATGATCATCAGCCCCCAGGTCCACCAGCAAATCAAAAACCTCGTTAAGTACATCGTTGGGCTGGGCATCCGGACGATCCATCTTGTTGATCACCACCACCGGTCTCAGGCCCATCGAGAGCGCCTTGGAGAGGACATAACGTGTCTGCGGCATGACGCCTTCAAAGGCATCGACCAGCAGAAGAACGCCATCAGCCATCCTGAGTACCCGCTCGACTTCACCACTGAAATCCGCGTGTCCCGGTGTATCAATGATGTTGATGTGCAGTTCCCGTCCTTCGCGATCGGTATAGTCGATAGCGCAGTTCTTGGCCAGAATGGTGATCCCGCGCTCACGTTCCAGCGGGTTAGAAT
>JABMQN010000093.1 GCA_013203045.1 Chloroflexota bacterium | reverse complement strand
TCCACCGGACACGATCCCTATCTCTCCGGTAATCACGATCCGGCCGATTCCAGCGTCCATGACGGCCTCTTTACCGATTACCATACCCAGACCATTTCCGAAGGCTTCCATGATCCGGCCATCTCGGTAGGCCACGATGCCTTCTTCTCCGCCAACCATGACCCGGCTACGTCCGACGTCCATGATGGCGCGGTATCCAATACGCATGCTCAATCAATTTCCAGCGGCGGCCACGAGCCGGATATCTCCATGGGCCATGACCCATATATCTCTGCAAATCATGACCCGGATACTTCATGGACCCATGATGGCATCCGATCCGATTACCATTCTCCAGATCTATCAATTGGTGATCACGATGCTGCCATGTCGGTAGGCCACGATGCGTTCTTCTCAGAGAACCATGATCCGGACACATCCTGGGTTCATGACGGTTCACTTTCCGATTGGCACGATCCGGATGTATCCTCCGGTGGACACAACCCGGACGTTTCCACACACCATGATCCATACCTCTCGGCGAACCATGATCCCGCCACTACCTGGATCCATGATGGTATCCGGTCTGCCTACCACGACCCGGTGGATTCCACCAGTGGCACTCATGATCCGGATGTCTCGCTCGGTCACGATGCGTTCTTCTCCAAGAACCACGATCCGGCCACGTCCTGGGCCCATGATGGTTCACTATCCGATTGGCATGACCCAACCATCTCCGTAGGTGGCACTCATGATGCTGCCCAGTCTACGGGACACGACCCATTCCTCTCGGCCAGTCACGATCCGGCCACCACCTGGATTCATGACGGTATCCGGTCTGCCTACCATGACCCGGTAGATTCCACCGGTGGCAGTCATGATCCGGAAGTATCGCTCGGCCACGATGCGTTCTTCTCCAAGAACCATGATCCGGACACATCCTGGGTTCATGACAATGCTGTTTCAGCCTGGCACGACCCGAGCGTTTCGGTAGCTGGAACCCATGATGCTGCCGCATCCACCAGCCATACAGCAGACACATCGAAGGCACATGACCCGACCGTATCCGCAGACTACAGTAGCGCACCGGATATCACTATCGATCTTGACGGTACAGCCACTGTAACCAGTGGAACACCAGTTTCTCAGAGCATTGTCAATAGCGGCACGCTGACAACATTCGAATCGACCGTCTCCGGCACGCGGACCTATGACATCCTGATGTTTGACAACGATAGCGATAAGCTGTGGTCCACTGGAGATACCCTGGTACTTGAGGGCGGAACGATTGACGGCTTGTACAATTCCGCTACGGACACTATAATACTCTCAGGTACAGGTAGCCTCACTAACGGCGATGGCGCCAGTTTCCAGATATTGCTAACCGGTAATCTCCTGGGAATCCTGTTCCATGATGCTAATACCAACAACGCATGGAATAACGGTGAGGACATAGTACTTGATGCCAACCATAACGATATTTACAATGGCACATAGCATATGATTCAAGGTAACAAACGCCAGCGCTGGTTGTTAATTCCGGCGCTGGCACTGATTATTGCAGCTGTAAGCATCGGGGGATGTGGTGATTCCGCATCCCCCGAACCTTTGGCTACCGAGGAGTCCTCTTCTCCAACTAGTTTTACTATTGCCGCCAATGGCGGTGGCACCACTGACCCACCCGCTGATATCTACGAATATGATTCAGAAACTGTGATAACGATCTCCGCAAAACCCGATTGGGGTTTTGCTTTTTCCGGCTGGACCGGTGATGTGGCAGCAGTTGAAAATCCCTGTTCTCCCACTACCAACGCCACAATTGATGATACTATCAGCATTTTTGCCAACTTCGTCCCGAATGATCCCACTACCTATTTCTACCGAAACCAGAAGTGGATTGAAGGGTTTTACGCTGATCCTGAAGGGATTGACCTGGAAAGTATCGAGACCGTCTTCTGGCATGTATTCTCAAAACTTCCCGATCACGTAACTGTATACCCTTCAGAGAATTACTATTACTACGGGCTTCATATTGATGGTCGGCAGTTGTGGGGCAATATTCGGCTGGCAACCGGATACAGAGATGAAGGTGAACTCTCATTCGCCTATTTTGAATTCGACGAATTCGCTTCTCCAGGTGAAGGTAAATTCACCCAATCCAAACTCTTCCAACCGAAAGATGGTGTGGAGATTGAAAAGATAGATCGTTTCACTTATGACGTTTCCTATAATGGTAAAACGGTCACTTTCAATTTGCATCAGCTTTCTCAGGACCCGCCCAATCTTTTCCCGCTGCGCGAAAACGAAGTGTCGGTGGAGCGCACATTTGATGAATCAGGTTACCAGTTCTTCCTGATGTTCAACGAAGAGAAGGACTACTTCTTCTGGGTACTCAACGAAGAGGAAGGTGTGCCGGATATCCTTGATCCCGTGGGCGAATACGATGACATATTCCTGGGAAGGCGCAGTGGATTTGCATTTTGGGAAGACGATCTGGGACGAAAGGTTTTGGCCAGCATACGCCAGCACAGCGTCACCCGCAATGATTACTATGATGGCCCGTTCGATCAGTTGGCCGATAATTATGCCGAAGAAGTAAATATACAGGAATACATGATAAAAGCCAATCCTGCCGTTGACGGTAGGATCAACGAGTATGGCTATTACATATTTGATCAATACGGCAATCCCGTTGATCGTCCCCTGCGCGTGGCTATATCCGTATACCAAACCTATTACACGCAGTCTCAATTTACCCAGTTCATTGAACGCGCCAAAACTTCTGATGACCCATACCAGTATATTTCTCGCAGGGGCGTACCGGAGACTACGTCATCCGGAACACCGGCTGCTGCCGAATAATGATTTTCGACCTGATCCTGAATACTAGAGTAGAGGGGAGCTAATTTGAACCGGTCTGTAACTGTAATCATGCCCGCCTTAAATGAAGCAGACTGCATTGCAGATGTTGTCTCCAGCATACCCGTCGAGCAGTTCTCATCCCTTGGATTTGATACCGAAGTGCTTGTTGTAGATAACGGTTCAACCGACGGTACGAGTGATCTTGCCAGAACAGCTGGCGCCCGAGTTGTATCTGAGCCAATCAAGGGCTACGGTCAGGCATATCAAAAAGGATTCAAGGAAGCTCAAGGAGACATCATTTGCACCTTGGATGCCGATGGTACCTATCCCGCTTCGATGTTGCCAGCCATGGTCGAAAAGCTGATCGATGAAGACCTCGATTTCATCAGTGCCGACCGTTTCCGTCTCATGACCAACGGCGTAATGCCGCGCATTAACAAGATCGGCAATTCCATTCTCAATCTGACCAGCAGAACGCTCTTCCGCCTGCCTTTCCGCGATTCACAATCCGGGATGTGGGTTTTCCGCAAACATCTTATCGACAAAATGGAATTGCGTTCCTGCGGTATGGCACTTTCCCAGGAAATTAAAATCGAGGCTGCCTGCCGTCTGCAGGCTCGCTGCAGCGAAGTTCCCATCAACTATGGATATCGCTCCGGATATCCCAAATTAAACCCCTTCCGTGATGGAACGGGAAACTTCCTGCACCTCATCCGCAAACGGTTTCAACGGCAAAACGGACACAACCACCAACAACTTCCTTGTAACGAACAATCTATTTCTAAAGATTGATAACCCTCCTAGTCTTGCTCTACCTTCGCACCCTTCATTGTTTATCCATGTCTATTCCTTATTATGTTTTTAGGTTGTTTAGTTTTAATTTCAGATTCCATTATATTAAGGCTCAAAAACCTTTCACCTCTACCTGTCACGTAGCGCGACCCTTCAGGGTCGCCCGAAGCACAGTTTAAGCCTCGCGCTGTGAGGATGATGTGGGGGGCCATATGCGTTAATTTAAGCAAACAGCGACCCTTGGTTGCGAGGTGAATATCGAATGTCGAATAGCGAGTTTCGAATTACGAAGTGTCTTTTTTACCTTCGGCATTCAGAATTCCTTGTTCAAAATTCGATATTCCCCAGGTGCACTTAACTTCGGAGAATGTCTAAGTTAGCGCTTATGGGGTCGGGGGCCACAGGCCCCCGAGTTACCTTTGGGTGGCTCGAGGGTGGGAGCAACGATGCATAATCACTCGCATCATGTATTTTTTGATTTGTTTTCACAATACTACCTTAATACCGGTTGCTCACGAATACACAATCGTGTAATATACTATCAACTGATACCCTCGTTATACCTAGTCCTGTATTTAATCCATGGGGCTCTGATTTGCGCATTTTAATGCTTTCCGACTATTTTCCACCTCATTTCGGCGGGGGTGTTGAACACGTAACATCTATGTTATGTAAAGGGCTCGTCCAGCGAAATCACACCGTTTTTGTGATGGCCGTGAGGACTTGTCCTTCCCCACTCAAAGAAACTGACGGCGGTTTGACAATACGCCGTATACGAGGTATTGACCTCACTCCTCGGCTGGGTCTTCAGCAAACTGCCTCAATACCAGTCATGTATTCTATCGCCCGTGCCATCCATGAATTCAAACCTGATATAATCCATGCTCACAACCTTTTCTTCCGAACAACCGAGGCAACAGCTCTGCTAAAACCGTTTATTAAGGTTCCGTTAGTTACCACACTCCACCTGGGTAAACTGGAAAGCGAAGGCAGGATATTCAGTACGCTGGTAAAGATCTATGAATCCACTATGGGGAATCTCATCGTGCGCCGAAGTGATCATGTGATCGCTGTATCCAATGCGGTAGCTGACCATGCACGCTCTATCAGCCACGCATCAACCCCTGTTACAGTTATCCCTAATGGAGTCGATTCGCACGTATTTCGCCCACCACGAAATGGCAAACCCATCGGGAAAACCGTGTTGTTTGTAGGGCGTCTAATATCCAACAAGGGCCCTGAGACACTCATTAAGGCAATCCCATGGGTTCTGCTTCGGCATCCCGACACAAAGTTCGTGTTTGTTGGAGACGGGCCATTGCTTGACAGACTAAAAACGAAAGTCGATCAAATGGATATACTGCACGCAGTCAGTTTTCTCGGCACCCGACATGATGTGCCAGACCAAATGAGACATGCAACTCTTTTTGTCAGGCCATCTTTTACCGAAGGAATGCCTCTCACTGTACTGGAAGCTATGGCCTCGGCGCTCCCAGTGATAGCCACTCCAGTTGGCGGAACCCCCGAACTGTTGAAAGATTCCACTTGCGGTCACCTTGTGCCAGTCGGGGATAGTTCTGCCTTAGCTAATGCTATAGTCTACATGCTAGACAATCGTTTTGCTGCTATTGAAATGGGAAACCGGGGACGAGAGTTGGTCCAGGATGGATATTCATGGGAATTCATCGTGGAACAGACAGAACGCGTTTATCAAGAGGAGATCAACCGTCGGTGAGCGGCCATCCACAAGTCAAGGTTGGAGTGATTGGAACCGGATGGGTCGCCACAGATCGCCATATTCCTGCGTTTAAGCGAGATAAACGAGCCACACTCACAGCGGTTTTCGATCGCGACCTCGGTAAAGCTCAATCCACAGCCAAGCGTTTCCGAGTCCCTTCCTTCACCGATAATCTCG
This sequence comes from Chloroflexota bacterium, assembly GCA_013203045.1. Classification (GTDB taxonomy): domain Bacteria; phylum Chloroflexota; class Dehalococcoidia; order SZUA-161; family SpSt-899; genus JABMQN01. The sequence goes on along the minus strand of JABMQN010000093.1, from coordinate 6,444 downwards.
ATTCATTTTTGAACGAACCACTGGATGTTGTTTCTATTTGTACTCCTCCACACGCTCACGCCGAATTTATCGAGGCTTCTATTCGATCTGGTAAGCATGTACTGGTAGAAAAGCCAATTACTTTGACATCTGAGGTAGGGCGATCCCTCGAAGTGCTCGCTCAAGAAGCCGGTGTTATCTTGTGTCCAGCCCACAGCCATCTTTTCTCAAGGTCAGCCTTGAAAGCAAAATCACTTTGGGAAAAGGGCAATGTCGGAGAGGTGCAATGGGCCATGGGTATCCAGCTTACTAGTTGGCAGCGCCGTCTTCCCACTTGGTACGATGAACTGCCGGGCGGCCTGTTTTTTGACGAGTCTCCTCATCTGCTATACCTGATGAGGCACTTTCTTGGCGACGTTCACGTGGAGCAAGCCTGGAGTACCGATGCCAGCTCAAATTCACCTGCTACAATGGATCGAACCGAAGTCCGTTTGAAAGGAAAACGCGGAACCGGTTATTTGACAATGTGCTTCGGGTCGCCATTCTCTGAGTGGCTGTTCATCCTTTTTTGTTCACAGGGAGTACTGGTTCTCGACCTCTTCCGCGATATCCTTATCCACTTGCCACCGGAAAAGGCTCATAAAGCACGCGATGTATTGAAAACGTCGGCACGTGGTACTTTTGAGTTCTGGCGTGGAATCGGAGCTTCCGGGATACAGGCCGCTCGCAGACAGTATTCGTTTGGCCATGATGAACTCGTAAAGCGATTCCTTGACTCAGTAATAGACGGTAAGGAACTACCCGTATCAGCCAGAGACGGATGGAAAACAGTAGCTCTGATAGAAGATATCCTCCATCGAACTTCCCCAACTGCCTGACCTGAGTAATTTGAAGATGGACTGCAGCAACGCAAGGTATCCTATCGAAAGGTTCACAGGCAATCCCATCGTAGCATGGGTCATTAGACACCAGGAGTTATCTGGGCTTCTTCTACTCCTACTTTTCATGATTGTTATTGCTATCGATCGCTGGATGCAATTTAGTGGGAATGTAGCGCCACCCGGATCTGATGGCGGGCAATGGCTTGCCTTCGGGCACCAGCTATTCAATGGAGATCAGGTCAGAGCCGGGTCTCAATTCTATCCACCGGTTTTCCCGTTTCTGGTGAGGATGATAGCGCAGGGAGACGGACTGCTTACCCTCAAGCTGTTGGGCATATCCGCTTCAGTTCTCACGTGTATTCCGATGTATCTTATTTTCCGCACTGCACTTCACCCCTGGATATCGGCCGCACTAGCAGCCACGGTAGCTTTTACCCCCTATCACAGCGAGGTATTGTGTTTTGGGGGTTATCCGCAGTTGCTGGGCACCGCGTTTCTGGTTCTCAGTGTGTTTTTGGTACTCCAGGGAATGAACACGGGACAGAAGAAATGGTTCCTGCTAGCATCTTTAGCCACAGCTATTACGGTGGGCTCCAATGTTCTTCCCGCCACCATACTCGTTGGATCGACTGCGGTGATCTTCTCAATCTGGATCTACAGGCTGTGGAATAGCGACAGAACTGCTCTACACGCCCGCTTTCGCTTAGCACTTATCTTCTGGATATTCCCGTCCATAATCCTCTGTTTACCATTTGTCTCTATTTACTGGGATTATCTATTTTCAACAGAACAATCCGTTGTCAATCAGAGAGATCTGCCCATATCCGATTTATTAAACTGGCTCGGAGGTAGCTGGAGAACGGAGTTCCTTCTATGGCTAAGCGTCCTCATCGTGGCTACTGTCTTTTTCTTCATGGGGACAAAAAGGGTGTTGTCGATATTAAATTCACGCTCTCTATTAGTTGACGGTACTCTTGCCTTGCTTATTCCGGGATTTGTGGGTTTTCTGCTGTTTCGTGAGCTTCGCTTTATCTCTTTCATCGAAATTGGACTTGTTCTTCTCACTGGACTGCTTCTACACCTATATGTATCCACCCCATCACGTTTCGCAATTGATCGCTCCAAACTGGCCGCAACACTTACCATTGTGCTGGTGGTGGTAATTGTTATAGGTGGTGTGGGATATCGACGATTCAGAATTGCTCATGACTGGTACACGGTGGTTGATGCCAATGTCATGCCGGCAATGCAATGGATGAGAGAGAACAGAATACCCGAAGTCAGGGTCGCAGCTACAGCCGCTGATCGTGGCCATAACCATGGATGGTGGATAGAAGGTTATGCCCATATGCCAACCTACATGGCCGGTGATCCTGACGTTTTTATACTTCCCGAAGAGCATGACCAAATTGCTATTGCCCATCGTTTGTTGATGGAAGACATCCCACCAGATGTGATTCGCTATTTAGCTGATACAGAGAATATCGAATTCCTGTTCCTTGATATGCGCGTTCTCCCTCATCCACCGGATGACTTCCTTGATGCCGGGTTTGTGCAAGTTTTTGGAAACGGAACCATAGTCATTATGCAGAAAGAGCCTTTATAAACCAGCAAATCGATTTATCCTAATCATTATGAACACACAGGCAACCGGTTTTCGACGTTTTGGAACGCTTTTAGCAGCTGCCGGCCTTCTGGCGGTAGTCATTGCCATCGTGACGCACGATGACGATTTTCGGGATATCGCGGATGCATGGGACGCCCTTGAGTGGCAGTATCTCATTTTCTTAATTCCCCTGGCCATTCTAAACCACGCCATACGCTACTATCGATGGGAGATTCTGCTTAAGTGGGTATCCTCTACCGTTTTCAAAAGAATAACTGCCGTTTTCCTGTTCTCTGCAGGCTCACTACTCATCTTCACACCTGCAAGGATTGGGGAAATAGCCAAAAGCATTTATGCCCGTGACTACTTCGGTATACCGGTTGCCACCAGTTTGCCCATTCTCATCGCAGAGAGAATTACTGATGTGGTGGTGATGGCGGTGCTGGCAAGCATTGGATTCCTGATGCTCGGTGAGGCTCCTGATTTTATCGTGGCCGGAATTATGCTTACCGGAATCCTGTTTATGGTGATTCTTCGTGCTCCAATTCTCGGCTATTTTTCACGCAGAAAGCTTCCCGGTTTTCTCATTCGAAGAGGGTTTGATCAGATGCTAAATCAAGCCAGTATTGCACAAACCTCACTGTTTACACGTCGCGCCCTGATACCAAATTTTGCTTTGGGAAGTTGTGCCTGGATGGTAGAAGTGACTATCTTCTTTCTTTCCCTTTGTGCAACCGGAATCGACGTTGATTCGCAGTTGTTTGTACTCGCACTAGCAATATTCCCTCTTGCCTCTCTGGGGGGCAGCTTATCATTTCTTCCCGGAGGTCTCGGCATTACCGAGGGTCTCATTGTTGCTTTAAGCGTTCCATTGAGTGACATCTCAGAAGGCACGGTTCTTCTGGCAGCTATACTTGCAAGGGTGGCAATCATGGGCACTGTAATCGTCATTGGACTGGTCTCTTTGCCACTTTTGCATGGCAGGTCTTCTTCCAAATAGATGTTTCCAATTTTGGTTATCTTGACTATCATTTCTTCATTTGGGTAGTATAAGTTCAATCAATGGTCCGGAGAATATCCCAATATGCTTGATAAATTGAAATGGCAACTCCAAAGAGCTCGGGACGTTCGACGTTCAGAAGGGACGACATCACTTCTGCGTAAGGTCTTCCGATTTCTCACCCCACGCTTATATCAATCTCAGACTTTTTATTTGTACGAAGGAATACTTCATAACACACTTGACTTACTTAAGGACTTTACCGTAGACATCCCGGATATCAAAATGGTGTCTGTCTCCACCAACGAAGAAGCGGAGGCTTTGGAAGCAGACGGGTTTGACTTCTATACTACATTCGCTACGTCTGACGGTCGAAACCTCGACTATCGACAGAGACTCTCCGTAGGGGCAATAGCATTCTGCACTTATGTCGGAAATGTGCCTGCATCAATATCGTGGATTGTGACGTCAAAGCAAGCTCAAAACTCAGTTAGCGATCTACCTATAAAGATGAATTTTGCCGATGGCCAGGCGTATTTCCTGGACGCCTGGACCCATCCGGAATACAGGCGCGGAGGTCTTTCAACTTACAATCTTTTATACAATCAATTTCGATATCTGATCGATAACGGTAGAAATATTGCACGAAGTTCTGTTGAAGACCATAATACAGGCTCCATAGCGTTTCATGAGTTTGGTAAATTCCGAAAGTACGCAGAAGGCCGTTATGCAAAGTTTCTCTGGTGGCGATTTTGGAAAGAAACGCCCACTACACCAAGCTAATGCGTTTTACACTTCTCCTATTCGATCTCCGCAGTGACAATCATTATGTCAGACATAAATATTAAACACGTCCGCGGAAGAGAGGGTTTGTCATCGATTGAAGATGAGTGGAACTTTCTGACGGACTCCATGGCCAGAAAGCGATATTTACATCTTTACCAGTGGCATCAAAGTTATATAAACTCCTTTGAACACGATGATGGTTCAGTGTTCTATTTCCTGCTGAGTGAAAAGGATCGGCCAATTGCGATCGTACCACTCGCGTTGCGGAAGACCAGAATTTTCGGGGTGCCCATAAGCATCTTCAGAACATATCCCGATACGATCCTTCTCGGTGGCATTACTGACTATATTATCGCCGCAAACAAAAGACCGTTATTTAGTTTACTTATCGACTATTTAAATACCTCGGGATTTGCCTGGCATGCTATTGATATTTGGAAATGCCTCGATGATTCCTGCCTGATGAACCAGTTGGAGAAAGATCCGAAGTTAAATTTTGTGCGCAAACATATTGGTTTTAGTGGTTACATCACCAAAGCCACACTTGATGAAATCAGTAACGAAGTAGCTACTAGAAAGCAAAAGAAAAGCAATAGAAAACTAAAGAAATTACGAAAAATGGGGGACATAGAAATTAGTGTCGCATCCAAAACTGATGACTTAAGGCATTATTTGGATAGATTCATGATTACAGAAGCTTCAGGTTGGAAAGGAGCCTCTGGAACTGCCATCATCTCGGACCCAAACTATAAAGAATTCTTTTATCAATTAACTGATGCGCTATCCCAAATCGATGCTTGTGAGATTAACCTGCTAAACCTTGACGGAAACTCCATCGCAGGACTAATCGGATTAGTCATAGACGATACTTACTATGCTTTAAAGATTGCGTATGATGAAAACTATTCTAATATGTCTCCTGGCCTGGTATTACTTGATCAGGTGTTCCGCCGACTCTCCGAGCAGGATACCATCCAGGAATGCAATTTCATCACCAATATCAATTGGATGTCCAGGTGGAATCCTAATACAAACACTGTATGTAAGGTCATAGTTTTCAACAGGTCTTTACCTGGCCGACTTGGTTCATTGGCGTATAGAATGACCAAGTTGATACGACTACCTATCCGTCACGCCTGACTTATGTCACTACAACTGTAACCATCATTTCATTAGGCCGGCAATTGATTTTGCTCAAGTTAGTTTTTTAAAGTCCATCTGAAAGAAAATTTCTTCTGTGATTTCAGTTGGAAGAGTTCACACCATCCCATAGACAGTTCAATATGTTTCAACTCTCTTTCCGTTTGTGAATAGTAACAGCAACCGTGATCAACAAGACAGCGAAAACCAACTCAGTGACACCTGTTTTCCACCCTCCTCCATGTATCAAGTGACGAATGCCAAGTGAGAGGAGCGGTACAGCAATTGCCAGATTCGTTATCACCGCTTTCGTGTGGGAGAATCGATGAGCAGCCATGAGGAGTAACATTGAGCAGAGGACTTCAACTATACCCGAGCGCCAAGCCTGACCGGGCTGTGTCAGATGATAGATGCCTATTCCAGATAACGCAACAGAAATTGCGGTGTCTAAGAGCATTGCCGCCCGTGGTATATGCCTCATTGACCTGTCCTCAGTTATTGTACCATCTAAAAGTTAGAGCGGTCTGAAAGGTGTTCGGTTCCATGATCTCAGGCACACTCATACCACCCTGCTTTTAAAGGACGGAATCCATCCGAAAGTTGTACAGGAAAGGCTGGGCTATTCCAACATTAGCATGACACTGGATACCTATTCCCATGTCACTCCAGACATGCAACAGACCGCAGCCCAAGCCTTTGAACAAGCACTATCCCGGGAAAGCCCTTTTCAAGACACAAATCAACAGCAAATTTAGCACGAGATTGGCAAAAGAATGGCAAAACAGCAAAAAGTGGCACGCCTGGAGGGATTCGAACCCACGACCCTTTGTTCCGAAGTAAGATGTCCTACTTGAAAAACTGTTATTTTACGTTCAAATGGATTATTTTGCCACTTTCACTAAAACGGGTATTTGTAGCCAAAAGACAATCCAGTTCAAGCCAGTGAAATACCGTCCGTTAGCAAACCGTTAGCAAAACCACACGATGGAATCAGCTTTGAAGAGACAAACTGCACGCATGTCCGTGCAGAATGCAAATGAACTACCCCGCAG
>JABMQN010000092.1 GCA_013203045.1 Chloroflexota bacterium | reverse complement strand
CCCGCCCATTTGTCTTTCGGGGGCCTGCGGCCCCCGCAGTCCCGTCCGTTCCCCTGATCCCCGACCCCTTGTACCGCTTACTTTGTGTATGGTTTCTTTTTAATCTCCGGTTTACCAAAAAACGCTACTCGCGTGACTTAATGGAAATATACTTAAGCCATGGGATCGGCACAGATGTTGGTACAAATCCTTTCACGTAGGGTTTGACGAGGGAGTAGTCGATACCGAAATATAATGGTAAACATGCAGCATCGTCAACCAGGCTCTGTTCTGCCTCTTGATATATGGTGAGCCGTATGGCTGGGTCGCTCTCCCTGCCGGCTGCTTCCATCAGTGCATCAACATCAGGATTGCTGTATTCACCCGTATTATTTTCTGCATTGCTGTGGAACAGTACATCCAGGAAGTTTTGCGGGTCAGGGTAGTCAGCGACCCATCCTATATCAAACAGTTCGTCTTTCTCTTCTTTGAGCTTATAGGTATATGTATCTGGTTCCAGTTGCCTGATAGATATATTAACGCCGAGATGCTGTTGCCACATGCCGATTATAGCCTCCAAGACCGGGGATACCTGCCCGATTCCCGCAGTGGTGAAGGTGATCTCGGGGAGATTGGAAACGATCCCGTATGTCGATTGTTGTATTAAATCCATTGCCTTTTCCGGATCGAAATCCAATCCCTGTATTTGTTCGCTGTAACCGGGCATTCCGGGTGGAAGTATGCCGTCGGCTTGCTTGACCATATCTTTGAAAAGCAACTCAATTATCTTATCTTTATCAATGGCATGCGAGAAGGCTTGCCGGATTTTGGGATCATCGAATGGAGGCTTCGTTGTGTTGAACCCGATGTACCATAGACTCAATTCGGGGGTTGTGATCAATTCGTCATTCAGTGGGTTGGAAGGATCGAGTACGCGCTCGATGTTACCTGATGACACGTAGGTGATATCGATCTCTCCATTCTCGTACATGATCATCGGGACTCCGCTCCACAACCGGAAAACGACGTTTTGGAGTTTGGGTATTTCGCTATAGAAAAGATCATTCCGTTCCAGAACGAGTAGTTCGTCTTCGACCCATTCTTTGAGTTTAAAAGGGCCGCTGCCGTTAGGTCGATACCACCACTCGTCGCCAGAGGCTACATCGTCCCGATCTACAACAAAAGATGTTGGATAAACCAGCTTGGCTAAAAAGTATGATTTTGGTGCGTCTATAGTGATTTGGAGGATATGATCTTCTATGACCTTTACACCTGCAATTTCGCTGGCTTGACCGGCAAGTCTCTCATTAACCCCGACTATGTCCCCGAGGTAGGTAGCGGCGGTTTGAGAGGCTGTTTCGGGATCGCAGGCTCGCTCCAGCGAGTATTTGAAATCGTTGGCGGTGATGGGTTTACCATCGTGGAACCTGGCAGTTTCCCGGAGATAGAAGGTATAGGTTTTGCCATCATCACTGGTTTCCCATCGTTCAGCGATATCCGGTACAACCTGAAGATCCTGATCCAGTGTTACCAATCCGCTGAAAATCTCGATTACAAAATAGGCCGAAGTTGTATCGCGAATCAGAGCCGGGTCCAGGGTTGTGGGACCAGTGCTATACAGGAACAAGGTATCCTCATCAGACATGGAAAGGGAGAGAGGTTCCTCTAATCTGAAGCTGTAAATGATGTTATCTACAGTCTCTTCAACCAGATTGTAAATATCTTCTTTGCATACGGCCAGGATAATGAAAGCCTGGTTTTCTCTTAGTACTGAGACGAGCTTGGACTTGAGTGCGGTACCAGCTTCGATGCCAATAAATGAATACTCATACGCATCCGAATCGCCAAGTTCGATTGAATTTTCGGATAACAGGTTGAAAGCCGTCAACTTTGGTTTTATATCATTCATGGCGGTATCAGCCAGTTCATCCACACGTGAGTTTTGCCACTGAGATTCGAAGAAGATTTGTACTACACAACTACTGCTGGGATTGCGGATAGTGAAAACCGCCTCTCCTGTCCCGTTTGTCTCAGTATCCCAATCCGGGGGATAATGGATGGAAAAGCCATGAACACTGCTTTCGTAGAAACCCGCCAGTTCCTCAGTTATGGTGGCAGTGCGTGTTGGTTGCTGTTTGGGTTTGTCTGTGTCTGAACCTGATGAGCAAGCCCCACCAGTAAGGACCAGTGTCACCAATAACAGTACGACTGTTGCCTGGGTGAAAGTCATCAGTATCTTGTTGTGTTGCATGGCTAGTTGATAAGAGATATCGCTTGTTGAAAGTATACACTGGCATGGATTAAGGTATCAATGTTTGGCTTGGAATGAAGGCACCGGGGCTCACTGTCAAACTTCAACTCGATCGGCCAATATCTCGTAAGTGCTGGTGAAAATCCTCCATTACCTCTTTACCTAGGAAGTTGAATTTGATGTTACTGGTATTAGAGGCAACCAGCAAACGGCAAAGAAATTCAAGGGTTTCGGTTTTGAGTAGCGCTTCTTCCAGTGAATTACCCCAGCATATCGCACCATGATTGTCGAGTAGCAACACGGAGTTGTTTGCAGTTTTGTTTGCTGCTGCCTCGGCCAATTCATGGCTTCCGGCATGGTGATAAGAGACTCTTTCTACGCTTGTAAGATAGGCCATTGCCTCCGGTAAGAAATCAGTGCGTATTTCTATATCTGAACAGGCGATCATTGTGGTGTAAAACGGTTGGGAATGGATAATCGCTTTACAGTTTTCGCAAACATGGTAGATGCTTCGATGGAGACCGGTTTCCATTGACGGACGTTTGGTGCCTTGAAATTCATCTGAGTCAATTCGGCAGAGGATCAGGTCTTCCTCATTGAGTTGTCCAATATCTGTCCCTCCGGCGGAGATAAGAAAGGCATTGGATTCTATCTTTAGACTGATATTTCCGCTGTGTCCCCAGACGAGACCCTTCTCAGACAAAACTCGCCCGCAGTTTATAAGACGCTCATGGGTTTTCATCTATTCTCCAATTCTGTGATCATAATACCATTTTGCATGCGGATTTACTGTTGTTTAATCAGCGTGGATCGCTCTCGCTCGATCATAAAGCGAAGCGCTATTAATATGAGCAAGTCAATGGTAAATCCTACCAGAGCACCGAACCGCTCTTCGTAGAAAACAAATATTTGTGTGAAGAAGATAGAGACCAGGATTGAGCGCTCAAACATCGTGAAAGCCGTTATGCGGGACCTGCGGAGTGTGAGCACCCCTAACAATACAAACACCGCAGAAACCGAAGATGATAGCAATCTTGCCCATTCTACCCATGATAAGGTTTCATGCTCGTTTGAGATAGCCAGACTGACTACGTAAATGAAACTGCCTGTAAGTTGAAATAGGAAAAAGATGATGAGCCCCGAATGGAACCATCGCATGGAAGACATTTTTCTGTATCTTGATTGCAACCATCCTTTAATCCGCATGAAGATATTCGGCCTTGGTTTTGGTACGAGTTGTGCTCGCTCAAGGACATCGCGCAGTTCGGAAACAAGAGGGTTGTTGGGATCACTTTTGCTCAAATAAATCAGAACACGTCTCTTTTCGTCTGAATCAAGGTCATGAAGTGCAACCTCTTCGAGATCCCGAATAGCATTCATTAAATACTCGGTTTGTGAATACTGCCTTCGTGTTTGAACGGCTCGAACTCCCAGGAAAACCATGATGAATATGGTGTAGATGATAGCGACGGATGGTTTGAAAAAATAATCATTGTCTTGGGTAACAAACTTGCCGACTTCGTCAATGAAGGTGCCAAAACCAATTCCCCCGATAATAACTGCCAGGTTTTCTGCAGCCTTGCTCAAGAACGTCACTAATATGATTATTGAAGCGAGCATTAGGAGTCCGCCCCAGAGCACATGGGCAATGTGAAGATCATCGTCGCCTAACTGAGGATAGCCGGTAAAATGCAGGTATCCTCGAATTGCCAAAATAGCAGCCACAGCAGAAACGAGGAAGACCTCCAGATGGTTCCCTGCATCCATGTTTCTGATGAAAAATCGTCGCTTTTTCATGACAAACGTAATTGGGTTGGTTTGGGGACTGAGTTAGATACGGGAGGATGATTATATGGTTTACCTTTGACTGATAGTATGGGGGAAGTAGTCTTGCAAGTCAAGGCTAATAATACTGATAGAGTCAGTAAAAAAGCTCCTTCCTTTTTAAAAGAAGGAGCTTTCCCCCCCAGAGTGGTTTGAGAATAGTTTAGAAACCGAGGAGTCGCTCGAATTCGTGTGGATTCCTGCTGCGGATAACGGCTTCTTCCCTGCTGATGAGCCTCCTGCGGAACAGTTGGATTAGGGAGTCATCGAGGGTCTGCATGCCGTCCGCTGCCCCGGTCTGAATAGAATTCAGCATCTGGTGGGTTTTTCCTTCACGAATCATGGACCTGATAGCTACATTGGCTATCAGCACTTCAACAGCGGCAACCAGTCCTGAACCATCGATTCTTGGCACCAGATTTTGGTACAAAACACCTTCCAGTGTGGTGGCTAGCTGAAGACGCACTTGCGTTTGTTGATGGGGTGAGAAGGAGTCGATAATACGGTCCATAGTTTGGGCGGTACCCGGTGTGTGGAGAGTTGTCAGCACCAGGTGACCGGTCTCTGCTGCCGTTAAAGCAGTGGCCACCGTTTCCAGATCGCGCATTTCACCAACAAGAATGACGTCCGGGTCTTGTCTGAGAGCATGCTTCAGGGCATTGGCAAAAGACTTGGTGTCCATGCCCAGCTCTCGCTGAGTGAATGAACATTTTTTATCGTGGTGTATGTATTCGATAGGGTCCTCAATAGTAATGACTTTACGTCTCACTCGCTCATTGAGGTATTCCACCATGGAGGCAAGAGTAGTTGATTTACCGCAACCGGTTGGGCCGGTGAGGATGACCAATCCATAGGGTTTCATGACCAGGTCCTTGGTTACCTGTGGCAATCCGAGGCTTTCTATGGAAGGAACCTCGGTATGGACTGTTCTGAATACCATCGCGATCGTACCCATCTGAAAATGAGCATTTACGCGAAATCGGCTTATACCGGTAGCACTGAAGGCGAAGTCCAGTTCCAGATCTCGCGCGAGGGTCCGTCGCTGTTCTTCGGTGGCAACCTCTTCGAAAAGTTGCTTTGTGTCATCTGCTGTTAACACAGGCATTTGAGATTGAGACACCAACTCGCCAGCTATGCGTATGGCCGGCGCTTTTCCAGCCCACAGATGCAAGTCTGATGCTTCACTATCAACCGTCAAACGGAGCAAGTCAACAATATTCATTCTTAAGGTACCATATCGGGTTACATTGCTTTCTCAATGGTGAGTGTGAAGGGGGTTGAAGTTGTGTCGCTCACCTCAATGTCGGCACTGGCGGAAGTTATCACGTATGTCATGGTATGAGGGTTAAGAGGATCGGATATGTGCTCTTTGATGCTCACGGAAACCGCGTATTCGCCTGGCTCATCATAAGTATGAACCGGATTTTCGTCGGAGCTCATAGATCCATCTCCGAAACTCCATAACCAGGATGTCTCCGCATTACCAGAAGTAGATGTGTTAAAGAATTGAATAGCCAGTGATTTGGTAGGGGTAACCGTAAAGGAGGCGTCGGGGACATTGGCTTTATTGATGGTTTTAGTTCGAGTGGCGCAGTTGCCATCGGATTCAGTGATTTCCAGAGACACAGTATACGGGCCCATACCGTTATATGTGTGTATTGGGTGCTGTTCACTACTTGTTGTTCCGTCTCCGAAATTCCATTGCCAGAGTGCCAGTTGTTCATCATTCATTCCCAGTGTTGTAGAAAAGTCAGTGAAGTCTACCTTTAATTGAGATCCAATGATGATAGGTGAGGCCATGAAATCAGATGTTGGTGGTGCACTTGCCAGAACCGGCCAAATTTTGGTATCAGGCTGCCCCAGTGTTCCCTCGACAGTCAATTGAACATTATAAAAATCTGGTGCTGGAAAAGTATATGTTGGATTAGGATCAGTGCTATCCACTACTTCATCACCATCGAAGTCCCATTCCCATGATAAAAGCATGCCCATAGTGGAGGACAAATCAGTAAACTTGACAGTAAGTGGATCATCACATTTTACGAACCTAGCGGCGAAATCGGCATGAGGTCTCTCAAACATGCCAGCCATAATACTCGTGCCCTTGCGGCCTTCTGAGTCTTCTACTGTGACGGATATGGAGTAATCTCCTTCATTTGTGTAGTCATGAAATACTCGCGGGACGTCTTTCCCTTTTTTGGTTGAACCATCGCCAAAGTCCCATTCCCAGAGCACTATAGGGTCGAATGAATCTGCTGTAGCTTCTAAAAGTACACGTACGGGTTCCTGCTCTGGTGGGGAAAGGTAAGTTATTTGCAAGGATGTAATTTGGGGGTCTGTGCCAATAATTATGTCCATCTCAATTCCTTCAGCTTCTCCTTCAGCTTCTCCTTCAGCTTCTTCCTCTTCGTTTTTCTGGATAACATCCGGATTGATGACAATAGGACCGTCATCAAATGGGCCTTCAGCTGAAGCCTCTATGGTCTCAGTCATTTCAATTGCAGAACTAACCATCTCGCTTGTGAATTCTGCTTTCCCGCCTTCTACCGTCTGAGACCAACTAGGATGGGCATCATCGAATTCATCAAGGGATTCTATTGCTCTGGAATACGCAATGATTGTATTCGGGGATTCACTGGTACCTTCCAAGGCGATTTCTGATGCGCCAAATGTGTATCCTGTTATATTCGGGGCGTATGGAAGACCCTGGGAGAATAGCTCTACCAAAGGAATGAGAAACTCCTTCTCCGGAATTACTTCTTGCATAGCAGCGATATTTGCATTGGCTACTTCAATTTCCTTTACTATTAATCCTTCCGAATATTGGTCTAGGTCTGCCTGTATTTCCGTTATTGCATCTTCTATCACCTTACTATCGTCGAGGGAATCGAGATACAGTTGGGATACCGGTACCACTCCAGCAATAGCTAAAACCGCAAGTATTGTTAAAAATATCCAGCCTATCTGGCGAGGACGTTCCGCGAAACCTTCACGGAACATGTTGATTTTGATATCATGGAAACCGCCGGACGAAGCTCCTTTCGCTGATTTCCGTCCCAGGCTGCCTGCAAAATTATCTGGTATTTTCATGATTCATACCCCTCTGCTAACGTAGATTTTCAGACCTTTCCTCTGAGGGCTAGCCCTATGTTGACCGCATACGAAGGGACTGGCATGGTTGACTCGTATGCCAGTGGCAATTCGAGCGGACAAATAGGATACTGAATTGCATCGCGGATTGCCTCTGTTGTTTCCGAACTGACTGCCATCTCACCCGTGAGGAAGACAGGAGTGTCCGGGCTTAGAGGGCTATCCGTGTGGTCTCTATTGTAGAACTCAACTGTTCGCATAGTTTCTCCCGCCAGTCGACGAATATTATCCTCAAGGATAGTATCGCCTCTCTTGGGAATAAATGTTCTCATGATTGCGGGAACACCATTAGCTACCAGTGTGATCCCGTAGTTCTCCTGCTCCAGATCGAGCAGGAGGGCTTCTCTATAGTTGGCAACCCGAGCCAGTGCCAGCGCTTTGAGGTCCATTATGTGTGGTTTAATCTTGGCATGAACCAGCGCTTGCATGGTAACATCTATGGCTTCGCGAGGTACACCTAGAACAAATACCTCTTGTTTGTTGTTCTTAATTTGGAGGGGTTGCCATGACAGGTACAGTTCATCGATCGGTAAAGGCATTTCCTTCCTCGCGGCACGTCTCACAGCACCATCCATCTGATCCGGTTTTACTCTGGGAAGCGATAGAATACGGAATGTGGAATGCAGCCCAGTAAGTGAGATGATCGTTTTATCTCTGGGCGCATTCATTCTATTGAATAGTGAATCTATTCTTTGCCCCAGGGTCTCTTGCTCCAGGACAATACCGTCTCTGACTATGCCTGGCTCAAGCGGTACACTTTCCCACAATTCGATGGTTTTTCCGTTTAAAATAAGACCACGTACACTACTGGCCTCGATGTTAAGCGTTACAGTCTTTTTTGCAAACATATCCCACACTCCTTCAAACAGTACTTGAGGTTATTGTTTAATCAGACGATGTCCGGGACATAAGCGTCATGCTCATGGACGTACTCCAGTCTGCTCCGGTACCCTGGATAGTACAATTACCTATAGTGATGGTTGATATCTTTCCACTTTCTATCCTGTCAATGAAATTCAATACATTGTTGAAAGTACCGTCTATGGTTGCAGTGATTGGCACGCTCAAGTAAGATACCCCTGCAAGGTTACTCGCCGCAGCCTTCCCAGCTTTCAAAGTGATTTCTACTTTGGTCTCATCGGCCAGGTCTATGAGAAATTCCATCACATCAACGTCATCCATTTCAACAGGAAAGCTACTGCTCATCTTATCCAGATCTTCCAGGGCTTTAGCGAGAATGGCTTCTTCATCAACTGCGTTTAACTCCAGGTTTGTGAGTTCTATCTCCTTCTCCACCTTGGTGTCAGCCAGTTTATCCTGATTACTCTCCTCGCTCATGTAGAGTACTCCGAGGGCTACGAGACCCACCAGTACGAGCACAATCACCCCCGTGAGAATCCAGTTAATATTACTTATTACAAAACTCTTCATTTGCTTTCCCTCCTCACTCTGGTTAGTACAAATTGCAGCCTTCTATTGGCGTTATGATTCTGTTATTTTCCATGCAAATATGTCAGTAGCCATACCTCCGCTAGCACCCCCCGGAATGTCATCGTTTCGTTCTCTGATGTCTGTGGGGAAAACAAGTACGTGCGTGCCCAAAAAGGACGAGTTTATCTCAACATCCTGACCTATGAAACAACCGTAGATTTTGCCTGTGGTATCAAAATCCCCCAAAGTGACAGTACCGTTCGGGGCGTAAAAAAGCCCTGAACAATAGAGAAGGTAATAGCTTGTTGCCCCCCATCCAACTCCCGTGTTGAGAGTAATGTCGCCCTCTCGGCAGATGTAAAAGGGGAGATCATCAGGCATGCCAGAATCAACGGCATAGTCGCTATTAATTGTAATCGGTCCGTCTTCAGCGATGAGCGCTCGCCTTGTGTTTAATGTAGCTTCGTTGACGGCTCCGGTAATGATTAGGGAGTCTTCAACATAGACGATATCTTCGGTACTCAATCGCCCCCCATAATTGAGATCCGCAATGGTTAGGGTTCCCTTAACCCAGAGTGTGTCTTGATTTCCGTCAGGAGCATCATCGCCGTTAGCGGCGAAATCACCGAACTCAAGTGCAGAAGTACTACTGAATCCACTGGTTGTAAGATTTCCTCCAACGTAGGTATCTCCCATAAATTTGAGTTTGGCAGCTCCTAACAGTGGAGAGATAATCATGTCCCCATCATCAAGCCAGACGGTATTTTGATAATAGTTCGTGCCGCCGGCAATTAAGTTACTATGATAAAAGATCCCATTAGTAATGCGCAAAGTACCGGGTATGTTGATGGCCATGGCCACGCCGAAAGTACTATAAACTTTGTAATAATCTTGGATGTGCAGACTTCCATTAACCGTGAAACTCGTTGATGCCAAGCCCGAAAGAAAGTCAAGTGCGCCTGAAACAATGGTGTTGGTCCCGAGAGTGAGATTGCCTCCTGCGGCCCCGACACTAAAAATCAAATCCCCTCCACCCAAATAACCGACATGTAAATCACCATTAAAGGTATAGTTGCTGGTGCTTACTGCAAATTGAACTAAACTCACATTCCCTCCGATTCTTGCAGTTTGACTCCCCGAAAAGGTCACAGCGGCACTAGCACCTTGAACTGTGGTGAAAAAATCCCCTTCAACATTGACGTCGCCTTTGAACTGAACTGCGGCTTGGCCTCCTTGGTATCCATTAAACCTCATATATTCACTGGTAGCACCCCCGGAAATCCCGTCATTATTCCCGACCCAGAAGGTGTCATTAAACGTGGCGTGGATTTTGGGGGGGTTCCAGGCTATCGAAATCCAATGTCTGAAATAAGCATAACCATTAACCCTTACGGGAACATAGGAATTCCAGAAGCAGGAGTTAACTAAACTCTGGGGTTCGAGTCTAAGGTTTCCACTAATTAACGCTTTGTTTCTGTCTTCGTCTGCTTCTCCATTGTCGTTGAAATAGAGGGTGCCGTAATAACTGATTATGTCGCCATCTATTGTGACATCGTCATTAAACGTGACGGTAGCGTTTTGATGCCACATGTATCGCTGCCAGCATTTGTTGAGAATAAGATCTCCTTTTATATGGACCGGTGCATTAAAGACTGCTTGGCATATACCACCATAGGCATAGGTTGATGTGAGTCTAAAGTCTCCTTCAAAGGTGGCTTCCTCATTGAACGTCCATATACCCGATGTTTTGGCAAAGTCGTTAGGTGTTCCTGAGGCAACCCATCCGTGATGGACAGGAACATTACTGGTAGTACCGGCGACATTTGTTCCTGAGGCAACAAATGGTGTAGGGGTGCCGGGAAAGGTTATTTCCGCTATCGTCGGTGTGGCAGGTTTAGTAATGCTTGTTGCTTCCACTACCCAATCGTCTACCTGCGTGTCAAACAGATCTACCTGAGCCTCCAGCCACGGTAGAGTTGGGTCTACGTTTGCATCTTTGGCCCCAGTAATAGTATCATAAGGGTCAGTGATAGAGCCCGAGGCGAAGGCGTCGCCCCCTATCCAAGGGACCGCACCTGAAGCGAATCCATTCGCTATGATACTAGCATTAGCAGCACCTTTACCATAGGCAAGTAAATCCGCTTCATTTTCTAGGTCTCCAACCTCATTTCTTGAAACTATATCCGGATCCTCGGCTCCATGATTAGAGGCATCAGAGGACGCGGTGATGGTCCCACCGAGGGATATAACAGCGAAGCTCCACATATCGTACAATTGGCTCACATCTGTTACGATGGTCGTTGATTTTGAACCGCTGTCAGTAGCCGTGGCCGTAATTGAATGGAGATACTTGAGGTTAGGCGCGCCTCCTACGTCAGGTACTCTTTCCTCAATGCGAACGTCAACGGTACAATTGTTCAAACTCAAACCAAAGCTTTCTATTGGAAGATCGTCTACTGTCAGTCCCATGCTTTGTATCTGCCAAATAGCATATTCCACTCCGGCTTGAGCCGCGTAGGTCCGGTCTAACGAATTGTCATAATTGTGTGAGATCTTAAGGCTGGAGCTGGCCATGGACATGAAAGCTGAGGCAAGTACAGCTCCCACTGTGAGGGCAAGAAGGGCTAGTAAAAATGCTGATCCTGTTTGATTGCGGGTGATATTCCTAATTCTCGATAGTAGTGCCATATTATTCACCTGTAGTCCTGAGATATATGTGAGTCTGCTCAACCACATCTGAGCCCCCCTCAACTGGCGAGGTAATATCCAAAGTAACGAAGTGTCGCTCCCTGGTATTTTGGATGGTATTAAGCGTAAAACTGATGTCGGCGCTCTCCGAGATCGTCAGGGTTCCACTGTCGTTAAAGGCGCGATAAACATTAAGGCCATCGGTAAAATAGTGAACCGTGTCGATTGTTTCGTAAATCAACGTGCCGGATGTTTGGCCCTTAGCCGGGTCTGGTGGATCGTATACAACATTACCGGAAGGATCAACTATAGTCAGTGTGAGGTCGGAACAATTGGTGGTACAACCTGGTAGTGTTCCCGCAATAAACGCACTCTGCATGTCCCGGGCTATCCACCGTGTCACATTTTGCACTTCATCCAGTGCTATCAATCTCTCAGTTCCTTGTTTACTGATCGTTATGAACTGAGAGATAGTGATTGCCAGCACACCGGCAATCGCTCCCGTGATGGCCACGGCTACCAGGAGTTCAATTAGTGTGAAGCCTTCTTGGCGCTTTGATATCATCGTTTTCCTTTAAAAGTTGATATGCTTGTTACTGTTCCACTGTTGTTACTGACAGTTACTGTGACATATTGTATGCTGGTTTCTGAATCAGGAAGAGAAGCTCCCAGGAACTCGGTGTCGCCGTCTGGCAAAATTGTGGCTGGTGGTGTAGCAACGTTTATGGTCCAAGTAAAACCATGCCTGGTGGGGGTACCGACACGCGGGTAGTTTGCGTCAAGGTCATAAGGATAGCTTTGAATGTATTCCATTTGGGCTTCTGCCAGGTGATGCGCGGTTACACGCCTATCGGCAAGGTCCACTGCTTTTGCACCAGTAGTCATTGATGAGATCAAGGCAACAAGGGCACTGCTCATGATAGCAATGGAAACGAGAACTTCAGCCAAACCTAATCCGGTTTGACATTTGATTAACCACTTACCTTTTTGCAACCATGCGTTTGGAATTGGCATGCTGTCTCCCAATCGATTTGTATTAAGATTATTCCATGGTACCCAGGATTGAATACATTGGTGTTATAACTGAAAGTGCAATAAAACCTACAAACAACGCGATTCCAACAGTCATGATGGGCTCGAGAATTGCTGTGAGTCCATCCACCTTCTGGTTGACCTCGGATTCATAGAAATGGGCCACATTTTCAAGCGATGTGTCCAGAGTACCCGTCTGTTCTCCTACGGTTACCATTTGCACCAGAAGAGAGGGGAATATTTCGTTTGTTGCCATTGGTTTGGACAAACCATGTCCCTGAACCAGTCCCTCATGGACTTCCGCAAGGGCCTCGCGAATATGAACATTACCGGCTGTTTTAGTGACGATGTCCATTATCCGGGTTAAAGGTACACCGGCAGCCAGCAAGGTTGAAGATGTTCGGGCGAAGAGGGCCATATTGCTCTGGAGAACTATCGAGCCAAGCAACGGCAACTTGAGTACTATTCTGTCTTTTACTCGGATACCGGATGTTGTCCTCAAATACATCATTGTGCCGATAGAGAGGCCCAACAGTACTCCAATGATCTGCAGAGGGTACGCACCGGTGAAATCAGTGATTGTCATCAGGGCCTGGGTGGTTGCCGGTACGTCACCCTCCATCTTATCGAACATTTCCAATAGCGGTGGCAGGACCATGGTAACCAGCACAACAACAACAACAAGCGCAACAATCAACACAAAAGAAGGGTACATCATGGCGCGTTTTGCTTTTTTCATGGCTTGCTCGCCTCTTTCCAGATGGTCAACTGCTTGCCTGAGGGCCATCGCAAGGTCACCGGAGTGTTCCCCTGCCTCAGCAATGTGAATGAAAACATTGTTAAATGCCTCGGGATACTTGGAAAGAGCTTGTGAGAAAGAACTGCCACCTTCAAGTTCGTCGTTTATCCCGTTGATAATTTTTCGGAAGGCAGGCTTTTCTATTTGACCTTGCAATAGTTTGAGCGCAGAGGGGATGGTCAAACCAGCTTCAATCAGGGTGGCCATCTGTCGTGCAAAAGCAATTACATCATCAGATTTTATCCCATACAAAGATGGGAAAATCTGGTCCATGCTGGGCCGAGACCGCTGGAATTTCAGTTTTGTTGCGGTGTAACCGGCTGCTGCCAGGGCATCTTCAGCCTGAGCTTGATCTGCAACATCAATACTGCCTTTGACTATATTATCGTCTTCATCATATGCTACATATTTGTAAGGCATAATCTTTGCCCCCATACTTAAATAGGATTAGTGTTCGCCGACTGAGAAAACGCTGCGTAATACTTCAGGGATGGTGGTGATGCCTAACTTCACTTTTTGCATTCCATCATTCTGCATGGTTACCAGGCCTTCTTTAAGTGCCTGGGCCTTGATATCACCAGCGCTGGCATTGCTGATAAGCAGCTGCCGAATATTATTACTCATGACCATGGTTTCATAAATACCTATTCGTCCCGAATAGCCGGAATTGTTACACAGGCTACATCCTTTACCGCTTGTGAAACTCACCTGGCTGGATTCCATATATTCCTCAAACGCTGCCAAATCTTCAGCCGGAGGCTGGTAGGGTTCGCGACAGTTAGGGCAGATTTTTCTAACCATTCTCTGGGTGACAATTCCGATGGTTGTGGCGGCAATTAGATATGGCTCAACTCCAAGGTCTATCAGGCGGAAAAGGGCGCTGACGCTATCGTTGGCATGGATTGATGATAGAACCAGGTGCCCGGTAAGAGCTACCTGGCCCGCCATATTGGCAGTTTCACCATCACGAATCTCACCCACCATCATAATGTCGGGATCGTGTCTCATGAATGCACGCAGACCTCTGGAAAAGGTAATCCCGGCTTTGGGATTAACCTGAACCTGGCTGATATCCTGGAAACGATATTCGATGGGATCTTCAAGCGTCATGATGTTCTTTTTGTCTCGATCAAGCTGGCTCAGAGAAGCATAGATGGTGGTGGTTTTACCGGAGCCAGTGGGTCCTCCAATAAGGATCATTCCAAAGGAACTCTTCAACATCTCCTGATATTTCACCAGAGAGTCAGGCAGGAAACCGAGGTCTTCAAGAGGTATGAACACACGTTCTCTATCCAGAATGCGCAGGGTTGCTCTTTCTCCGTATGCTGTTCCAGTAGTAGCGGCACGAATATCCACACTCCGACCATCCAGCTCAATGGAAAACTGTCCGTCTTGCGGTCGCCTTTGCTCCGCGATGTTCATTCCTGCGAGCACTTTCAGACGACTGAGTAAAGCGGCTTGAGTATTAAGAGGTAAACTGGCAACGTCACGGAGGACACCGTCAACACGGTATCTTACTCGCAATCTCGTTTCATGTGGTTCGATGTGTACATCGGAAGCGCGGTCTTTCACAGCTTGAGAAACAAGCAGTTCGAATGTTTGAGTGATGGGGGTTGGTGTGGAGTCCTGTACGGTCTGCTGACCTTTGACAGACTGGAGAGTGGCTGATATTTGGCTGGCTTTCCTTTCGATTTTTCCAGTATCACCAGCTCTGTAGTGAATATTAATCGCCTGCTCAATCTCGGACATAATCCCAAGCATTGGCTCAACAGACATTTTAGCCTGAGCTTGCAGATCCTCAATGGCATAGATGTCTGTTGGGTCGCCCATGACGGTAATTAACATCTGATCTACAATGTCCAGCGGGATAACAGTGTATTTCCTGGCAATCTCTTCAGGGATCAGCTTTAATGCCTGAGGTTGGACCGTATGCCTTTTAAGATCAATCAGAGGCATATTAAGCTGGATACTCAGCGCCGTTGCCAGTTGTTCTGGTGTAACCATTTCCTGTTCTGCTAGAACATCTCTTAGCTTTTTACCTTGTTTAAGCTGAATTTCGAGGGCTCGGCCTAGCTCTTCGGCACCAAGCAGGTCTGCCTCAACGAGGATATCCCCCAGAGTTTGGTCTATACTTGATTGTTCTGTATCTGCCATAATATTAATTCCCCTTTTACCATTTCATATGACATCAGCTATGTCTCGAAAATTAACCATTAGTGATGGCTGGTCTTGTTCAGGCTTGCGAAATGTTTTTACTTTCACAACTGTACCCATCAATCCTGATTTCGGGAAATTACAATTTCGTACCATAAATAGGATACGAAGTTGCTTCAGGGGTAACAATCACCTGTAAGTCCTACGTCAAATCGTGACAATAGTACTGCTTTCATATCAAAATCACTCAAATGAGATTGTCTATTACTCGTACGATGTTTGTTGTTGAAAATGCTGTTTGCCTTGAAGGAAGACATCGATCTTTCCCAGAAGAGCTGAATTATCTACGGGTTTGGTAAGATAGTCGAGAGCTCCAACTTTTAGCCCCGTAGATTTGTCTGAATCCTGCCCTTTGGCTGAAACCATAATAATAGGTATATGGGATGTTTGAGGATCATTGCGAAGTCGACTGCAAACCTCAAAGCCATCTATACCAGGTAACATTACATCCAGGATGATAAGGTCCGGATTCCCTTTCTGGGCCTTAATAAGGGCTTGGAGTCCATTTGCGGCGGAGATTACTTCGTATCCCTCTTTTTCCAGAGCGTAAGTCATTGCCCTGGTGTAACCTGGTTCGTCGTCTATAAATAAAATTTTCTTGGCGATGGGATTCACCTCCGACTTGAGAGATCCATCTGATGAGAAGTAAAATATTTAACTTCACTCAAATATCTGTTGAGCTTTCCTTCTCCAGCAATCTCTGAAATTTTTAATATTGCCTCTGATAAAGAGTAATTTTGTTCGTTACTATGATGGCACCGTAAATGCAAATTCATCGTAGCTCGAATATTACTCACCTTTATAGCACTATGATTAATTGTTGTCAAGTTTTGTCAAGTCGTCTTAACGAATCTAACCCATAAAAGGATATTTATATCGGTTTAGCTTCGTCTTAGCTTCCAATGATGCTTTTGTCGAACTATACTTTACAGAAACATAATGAACATGGGAACGGTGAAGGCACTCAATTATTACTGAGGGATAGCCCCCATAAATTGCTAATTAGCGACTGTGCTTTCTTCCGAAATAACGATATTTGAAACGAAGAGTGGAAAACACATTATTGAATTAATCTCATTAAACGGCTCTTATTGCGAGTGGTTCATCTTTGTCCCCGGAAGGTGCCTGATAGTCTTCGATAGGCAAACTGAAACTGAACGTTGAGCCGTTACCTGTTTCACTCTCGACCCATATTTCGCCGTCATGGGCCTCGATTATTCCTTTGCATATGGCCAGCCCCAAACCGCTACCACTGATCTTGCGATCCGTGTTTTCCTCGATACGATGGAAGTGATCGAAAACTTTATCCAGGCGCTCAGAAGGAATGCCTTTGCCGGTATCTGTAACACTCAGTATTAAGTTGTCTTCAGAAGCTATAACTTCAAGAATTATGGAGTCACCTTCCAAAGCAGCATTCTCGACCAGTTTAATGATGGCTTGTCCCAGTCGTTCTTCATCTGCTAATACGTACGGGAGTTCATATGGTAACTGCAGGTCAAGCCTTTCTCTCCAGATTGGGGTATCGAATTTCACCTGTAGCTGTCTAATGAGTTTGCTGAGTTTGACATATGTTTTATTGAGTTTGAGAACCCCTGCTTCAATCTTCGCCATATCCAGAACATCCGTGACGATTTTGAGCAGCCGGTCAGAGGCTTGGTCAATGCCCATCAGGAAGTCCTTTTGGGTTTCGCTATCCCACTGGATATCCGGTTGTATAAGGGTGCTGGCAAAACCTTTAATTTCGGTTAGAGGTGTGCGTATTTCGTGGGAAATACTGGCCAGGAAGGCAGCGCGCAGTTGGTCCGCTTCTTCAGCAGCCAGGGCGCGCGATGCAGCCTCCAGCAGTTGGGCACGCTCGATAGCGGAACCTATCTCATTGCTAATAATGTCCAGTAACCGTGTTTCTTCATGAGTGAGAGCGCGGTCACCTCGAGTTAAAGCGAACAACACTCCCAGAAGGTTGCCTCGTGCCTGTAAAGGCATGCACATAAGCGATTTGCTACTTTCTTCAAAGGCGATTCTCTTACCTGGACTGCATAAAATGTCGTAGGAGTCTGGGATCGATTCCACCACGATTGACTTGCCGGACTGGGCTACTTTCCCAACAATACCTTCACCAATCTTGGTGTGGGATATCTCTTCCATGAGCTCATCGCTCATTCCCCTGGTGACTCGCAGAATCAGATCATCGGAAGAATTCTCAAGAATGTAGACACCGCCTTGTTCAATATCGAGTATCTGCAACATTTTATCCAGAGCTTTGGTGAGTATATCGTCCAGCTCGAGCGATTCGTTGGCGGTTTGGGCAACAGCATGTAAGGCTGCCAATTCTCTATTCCGTTGAGCTACTTCCTCTTCAGCTTGCGTTCTGGCTGTTATATCTAAAATAATTCCTCTGATTCCTACGATCTTTTCGTCTCGGAAAATGGGGCTGGAGTATGCCAGAACACGGAACGTGCTCCCATCTTTTTTAAGAGCAGTATACTCATGGCCTCCGAATTCCTCTCCTTTAAAAAGTCGCTCGATGTCTTCCATTAAACGCTTTCGATCTTCCGGAACGAATAATTGAAGCGCGCTAAGGCCTTTATCGATGTCTTCCTGCAGGTATCCGGTATACTGAAGCCCGAAGTTGTTGGCAAATGTGAAATTGCCCGCTATATCTATTTCGAATATCGTCTGTGGCACCAGGTCAGCCAATTCCCTGAATCTCTGATCACTCTCAGCCAATGCTTTTTGTGCCATTTTACGCTCAGTAATATCAGATGCTACCAATGTAGCAGCTACAACATGTCCGTTGCGTTTGACGGGGCCAATTCGTGTTTCATACCAGGAATAACTGTTATCTTGCCCGGTGCCGATGATTTGGTATTGTTCCCCTTCACCAGTCTGGAAGACTTGCTCAAGGGCTGTTTTGATAACGTCGTGATAGTCTTGAAGTGTGAATTCGTAAATGGTTCTCCCGATAGCTTTTTGCGGGATCATGCCAGCTATAGAGTGATTGATTGACGTGATTGTACCGTCATGCTCCACAACCATGATTACATTGGGAGAATTCTCTGTCAGGGCATGCCATCTCGCGTCGATTTCTTGCAGCATGTTCTCCGCCTGCTGACGGCCAGTAGTTTCGAATTGCAGTTCCCTGGTGGCCTTGGCAAGTGCGTTGGTGCGTTCTTCAATGCGGTGTCCCAGTTCGTCTTGTGCTGTTCGTAGGGATTGCTCAGCCTTTTTACGATCTGTGATATCCCTGATAATGGCGAGAATACTCCTTGGCTCGCCGTGTCTGATTACCAGTCTGGGACGTGTGTTGATAAATACGGTGCTGCCGTCTTTGCGTCTGGCTTCGAACTCCCTCAGAGGTGGTGTGACTCCTTCGGCAGCGGTGTTGAGGCTCTCTGTCATCTTAACCAGATGAGCCGGTTTGAATATCCCCAGTTCCTCGAAGTTCTTGCCGATCAATTCACTATGATCATATCCAAGAATATCCTCGGCCTTTGAATTAGCGTCGATGATTCTGCCATGTATATTAAGGAATAGGACCCCGTCATTGGCATTCTCAAAAGTTTCTCGGAGTTCCTTTTCACTTTCTTGAAGCTTCTGGTTCGCCTCGAGAAGCTGTTCCTTCGTTTGTCTCAGTTCGTCCCTGGATGTGTCTAATTCGTGGGAATATGTCTGAATCTCTTCGGATTGCAGTTTTGACTTCTCGGTAAACTGCTTTGTTTGTGTGATATCGCGCATGGTCATAAGAATTGCATGGCCAGCATTATATTGGATGGGATTCAGACTGATAGATATATCTGTTGTATTGCCATTTTTATGGATACATACGGATTCATATGTTGGAATGGCTTCTTTATCTAAGGTAGAACTCTGTTCCAAATCGGCAACAAATTTTTCGACGTGTTCCGGGTGGATACAGGTAGCGATTGATGTGTCAAGCAGTTGACTGGGGTCATGGCCGGTAAGGTGCTGAAACTGCGGGTTAGCATATTTAATGAGGCCATCTTGGATAATGCAGGTTGCGTCAAGGGCATGATCAAGTATGTATCGGAACCGGTCTTCGCTTTCTTGTAGTGTCGTTTCTATTTGGATGCGTAAGGCAAGTTCAGATTGTAGCTGCTGATCAAGGTTTTGTTGTTTGCTGATATGCTCTCTGATTTGTACATCCAGTTCATCGCGCGATCGTTGAAGTTGTTTTTGAGATTCGTTAAGAGAAGTGACCGTTGGTACCCATTGCCTGAAACCGATGGCCAGCAGTAGAAAACCGGGAAAATATCCTATCAATGAGGCGATCAGTTCTTGATTTTCTGTATTGACAATGGAGAAAGAGTTGTCTAAACCGAAGAAGCTATCGGTGATGCTGATGAGTACACCGTACATCACAAAGGCAAGACCGGCGAGCATATATCCCCAGCCCTTTTGCCGATTAACTTGTCCTCGCCTTCCCACGAACACGAAATACGCGAGAATCGCAGGACACAAGATTGCCAGTATGACATCCGTCATGTGTGGACTTCCTCAATTTCAGGTAGAATCCCAGTGGTACTTACATGCTAGCGACTATATGAGGTATGGTAAATAGAACATTCGTACCAGTGTGTAGTTGGGACATTGGTCCTGTTGGGGGAATTCGGAGGTTGCAGGACGAAGAAATAGAGCTAGCTGGTGATGGTAATACCAATAGGGCAGTGATCGGAACCGGTTACTTCCGGCATGATGAACGCATCTGTGAGTGATGAAAGAAGGTTTTCGGTTACGAAAAAGTAGTCGATTCTCCACCCGACGTTTCTGGCTCTGGCCCCGGATTTTAGGTCCCACCAAGTGTAGTGGTTGGGTTCGGTGTTGAGATGACGAAAGGTATCAATATATCCGTGAGAGATAAAGTCGTCAAGCCAATGGCGCTCAATAGGGAGAAATCCGGATACCTTCTCGTTTTCTTTGGGTCGGCTTAAGTCGATAGCTTGATGAGCTGTGTTAACATCTCCGCAGACGATGATCTTCTTACCCTTGTCTTTGAGTTCGTCGGCGTATTCAAGAAAGGCCTTGTAAAAGGCCATTTTGTATCTCAGGCGGATATCATCTTTCTTGCCATTTGGAAAATAAATGTTGAACAGAAAGAAGTCCACGTAATCGGCCGCCAGGATTCGACCTTCAATATCGAGCCCCATCTCTTCGAAATCATACGAAACTCGATATGGCTCTTCCTTTGAAAAAATTGCAACACCGCTATATCCCTTGCGTTCGGGATGGTTCCAATAGACATGGTATCCATCGGGTTCGAGCAAGTCCGGGCCGAGTTGTTCCGGATGAGCTTTGGTCTCCTGAACACAGAGGATATCCGGGGATTCTTCATGAAGCCAGTTCAAGAATCCCTTATCCCTTACTGATCGGATACCGTTGACATTCCAGGATAAAATCCTCATTTAGGCTAAACCTCCAATCCAAAATAAGTCAAAACCAACTCATTTGATCCGGTGTTGGAAACCTCATGGACTTCCGATGGTTCAAAGATTACGCATGTACCTGCGGTTACTTTCTGTTCTGTTCCATCGACATCCAGAGTACCTTCGCCGGTTTCAATGAGGAATATCTCGTAGAGATGCTCATGAGCATGAGCATGCGCAACTTGTCCGGGAGTCATCCGAAGCTGGGCAAAGCTTTTCAAGTGCGGTAGCTGACCTTGACGAATCATTACCTTCTTCATCAAATCCGGATCGTGAGACACTCCTTCTTCGGGCAGGTCTTCAAGAGAAACCATTTTCATGATTAGAGTGCCTCCTTGATTCAAAAAAGTACCGTGATCAACATTTACCAGTGGTTCTATGAGTTTGTATCTGGTTTGGGCATTGCTTTTTCCGTTTTTAGGATCATGTATGTTGCTTGACCTTTTGCGATGAGTTCACCCTTTTCATTGAGTACGTCAACATCACCCAAAGCTATATTGGATCCTTTATGTGCGACCCTTGCTTCGGCGAAAACTACGCCGCCGATAAACGGTTTAACATAATTGATTTTCATTTCGATTGTGGTAACAAGTTCGCCCTTTTCCACAGTGCTCATCGTGGCCATGGCTGCGGCTGCATCCGCAGCAGAAAAGATCGATCCTCCATGGGCAATTCCGGTTGGATTGGTGATCTTTCCATCGAAAGGTAACCTCACTTTGGCCCAGCCCTTTTTGAAGTCGATTAGCTCCATTCCTAACAATTGCCAAAATGGGGCTTGGGTGTTGGTCACTTCCATCATGGCGGTTTTGTAGCTGGTGGGAAGATCTTCATATTCTGACATGTAAAATACTCCTTGGAATCCCGTTACTAATCCAATACCTCAATATGAAACATAACCAGGTAATTGTGTGCCCCGACTTCCACCGGAGTACCCTGTTTGCGGAATCGGAAAGGTGCTACCATGTGTTCGACTTCATCGGGAGAGAGCCTGATTTTTAACGGGGGCCCCGGAGGCCCTTCGATTTTCTTGAACTCGATGATGGCAAGCTGGCCTTTTGGACGCAATACTCTGGCGATTTCCGATAAGGCGCCTGATGCATTGCCTGTTTCTACAATGTCATGAAGGACGGTTGCCATCAGGCATATATCTACAGAATGGTCGTCTATTACCGGGATACGTTCTCTGATGTCGGCTGTAATTGGCCTGATCGTATTAATACCTTTTGAATCGATGTTATTTTTAAGGGTCGCGATTCCCTCTTCCCACATATCGACCGCATAGATAAGCCCTTCGTTACCAATATGCTCTACCGCAGCGAGGGAATATGCACCCGCACCGCTTCCTGCATCTAACATGACACTTCCTTTTTTTAAATCGAGGTAGCGGAAGAGGATATCAGGATCAATCAGGTCCAGGCTGCTTTTACCGGCTCCTGGGGGCTTTGGTTGTTCATTGTTAGCCATAGTATTATTTGTTTCAATTTGCTTAAGCTGATTTACCGCAGCATTTCTTGAATTTCTTCCCACTACCGCAATAACAGGGATCGTTACGTCCTATTTTGGGCATTTCGCGTTTGAAAGGAACCTCCTTTTCATCGGAATGCCCTCAACCGGGTCCGTGGACGTGTTCCTCTTGTTCATGGGTGTCTGACATGGTTGAGAATCCCTGGAATCATTCTGAGTAAGGTTTGCCGTAAGTATTCAGGTGTGCCTTTTCGAATTGAAGACTTTCCTTGCCGTGTGAGGATTTCTGTTCGTCCGGGTAACCAATCGCTATTATCGATTCAATCTTGAGATTAGCTGGTATGTCAAGGGTTTGACGAATATACTCTTCTGATGAAGTGTTACCATCATGCATCCGATCCCGTATCTGAATCCAGCAGCTGCCAAGTCCCAAATCATGGGCAGCCAGGTGAATAAAGATGGACGCGATAGACGCATCTTCAACCCAGACATCGCATTTCTGGGGATCGGCACAGACCACAATGCCCAGAGGCGCTCCCTTGAGAAATGATGAGCCATGCTGTTTGGACTGTGACAATTTCTCCAGTAATTTCGTATCCGTGACGACTATGAATTCCCACGGATTCCGACTCATGGAAGAAGGGGATCGGAGGGCCGCTTCGATTAGTTTCTCTATTTTCGCTTGCTCTATCGGTTGTGATTTGAATTTGCGAATACTTCTTCTGGTTTCAATTAAAGAATTGAACATAGATATTTACTCTAATCAAATTCACCTTTTTGTTTCAGTAGCGTACTGGTAGCCCTTGCGATCAATTGTCCTTTGTCATCGGTCACATCGCATTCGAGGAAGCCGATATTCTGGCCTTGTTTGATGACCTTACCCTCGGCACGAAGTTTGCCTTTCGGAGCCGGTCTCAAAAAACTTATTTTAAGTTCAAGCGTGGAGCAGGTTTCGTTTTCTGCAAGTGTGCTATGATATGCTGCACCCATGGCTGCATCGGCGATATTACTGATCAGACCGCCATGGATTCCTCCGAAAGGGTTAACGTGTCGATCATCAGCATTTAATTCGATAATAGCCTTACCATGTTCAACAGATGTAAGAGCGAACCCAATCAGTGTAGTAATCGGTGGTGGCGGGGTTTCTCCTCGCATAACTTTTTGTAAGTATTCAGGCATTGAGGACATGAAGTGATCTTCCGATATGAATTCTTTCTATTTTATATCTGTAATAGGTTGGGGTAATCCGGTATTGGTATCGAGACGGACCGAAAGTTGACCAGCAAGCAGCATAATAATGTCTTCGCCGAGAAACTCTCTTCGCCAACCATGTAATAGTCGATGGTCATTGATATTGGCGTCAGGCCCTTCACGTACAAGTGATGTAATTTCGGCTCTTGTAGCCACGAGGGTGGGGTCTATCCCGGCAGCCATGCTTTTCCCTTTCATGTATGCGAGTACAAAGTCCACGCGTGCACCGAGGCTCTCCTCATCTTTGTAATGTGCCGTGACTTTTGGACGCTTGTCCTTGGGAATACTGAGTCCCTTTTTGACTTCTCTCAATAAGGCTTCCCCGTATCGTTGAATTTCCTTTTTAGAAATTGGTTTGATGGTATTAAGGTCTTCGACTGAACGCGGGCTGTTTCGGCTGATGCTGATCAACGTCTCATCTGAAAGGACCCATGACTTCGGGCGATTGCGCCGGCGTGCTTCACTCTCTCTCCAGGAAGCCAGTTCGCGTAAGATCACCAGTTTTTTTGCTTCGAGTCTGCCCGAGCCTTTCACTCGCCGAAATACCTCTTGGATTTCATTGTCCTCATAAAGGCCAGGGTCGTTATATTTGGCTAGCTCTTCGGCAAGCCACGTTTCATGGCCGCACTCTTGAGCCTTTGAATAGAGTCGATCATGCAGGGCGTGGAGGTGAAGAACATCGTCGAGGGCATATTCAACTTGTCGGTCTGTCAGAGGACGTTTGAGCCAGTCAGTTCTTGTCTCTGTCTTGGGTAATTGCACTCCGATTGCATCGCCAAGGAGAGCGCTGAGGGATATTGACGAACTGAGACCGACAAAACCAGCAGCGCACTGGGTATCAAACACGTTCTGGGGGAAAGCCCCGGTTGCACGTCGTAGAATGGTAAGGTCCTGCTGTGCATCATGAAAAATCTTCATAACATCCGGATTGGCCAGAAGTTTGCCGAGTGGAGCCATATCTTTGATGGCAGGTGCATCGATGAGAAAAGCTTCCTCATCAGAGAGGGAAATTTGTATGATACCCAGACTCGGGTAGTAAGTTTGCTCCCAGACGAATTCGGTATCAAAACCGACTTGCGGCACTTTCATAGCGCGATCAATTACGGACGTTAGGGCCTCTGTGGTATTAATCATGTTATTCATTGTAACACTTGTAGATATATTAGTCCGTTGCGATCTTATGGCTTAGGTGTTCTTGTATAGTTTGTGGTAATTATCAATAGCTCTTTCGCTAGCAAGCCATTGACTGTAGTGGTTGACCATTCTTGTTTCACAAACTCGTTGCTTCACTGGATTGACCTCCACCCCCCTTCCCTCAAGCTGGGGAATGTACTCATTCAAAGATGTGTCGCTCAGAGGGTTGTCAGATATGTATATGGTATCCCCCTCTGAGAGTCCGCTATTTGCCATCAGTGGAGAGATGTCAACTATTGAGTTACTGCCCAAGTCGAGCCCCTGCAGCTTTGTCAGCGAAGCCAGCGGCGAGATATCTACTATTGAGTTATTGTCCAAGCTGAGCTCCTTTAGGTTTGTCAATGAAGCCAGTGGAGAGATATCAGCTATGGAATTGTTGGTCAATCCGAGCGCATCCAGGTTTGTCAGTGAAGCCAACGGAGAGATGTCAGTTATTGAGTTTACGGCCAAGACGAGCCCTTGCAGGTTGGTCAGTGAAGCCAACGGTGAGATGTCAGTTATTGAGTTTCTGGTCAAGACGAGATTCTGCAGATTTGTCAGTGAAGCTAGTGGAGAAATGTCAGCTATT
>JABMQN010000091.1 GCA_013203045.1 Chloroflexota bacterium | reverse complement strand
GCCTTGAACATGAACTTCAAGAGGTCCAGCAGGTCCTTGAAGGCCAGTCCTCCCCTGATTCTCCACTTTACCGGGTCAGTGACGTCTATGTACATGACCAGAAAGTCACCCTGGCGCTCCAGGCCAGAGATATTGCCCGTTAGTTCCGTCTTGCCCAGTCCGGTTGATCTGAAAAGCATCATACACCTCCGTGATAATTAGCAGAAGTAGGGGCACAAGATTTTGTGCCCCTACAATATATACCCGTTCTCACGAGCTTTGATAACCGATTCCGGTTCCTGCCACCATTTCTCGATGCCGCATTCCTCGGCGATGGTAGTGGCACAGTTGTAACCCGGACCCCAGATAACGCATCCGCCCGGCCAGACGCCAGCCCCGCCCACGAAGAGATTCTTTATCGGCGTGACGTTGTGGGAGCACTCCTGGTTGGGTCTGAGGAAGCCCATCTGAAGCGGATGGTACTGTCCCTGCTTGTAGGAACCCCTGACCATGTTGGCAAACTTGTTCTGGATATCGGCCGGGGTGGTGATGTTCCACCAGAGGGCCTTGTCCGGGGTTATGTTGGGAGCATACTTCTCTAAAGTGCGAAGCTGGTATTCGGCCAGCTCTTTGCGGTAGTTATACTTGAGCCACTTCTCATGACCGCCATCTTTCAACTCATACGGAGCCATCTGGGAAAGAAGCCCGGAGGACCTGCCTTCCGGCGCCTGGTAGGGATCATGCACTGACGGGAAGGTGGCGATGTAACCGGCCGTTTCGGGAAGTTCACCGGTGGCCATCATATCCCATTCCTTCAGAAGCTCATCGCAGCTATCATAACCTAAAACATACATGAAAGCCTTGTTGATATCGGGGTTGGATTCGGCGGCCTTGAATCTGGGTGGTTCGGCCAGGGCCAGGTGAAGGTCCAGCAGGCTCCATTTCTCCCATTGCCATGAGTTGCACATGGCAATGAAGTCCTCTTCCAGGTTCTCCACCCCGACGTACTTCAGGAAGGTCTGGTGGAGATCGATAGTGGAAACCACCGCCTTGCTGGCCATATACCTGGTGCCGTCTTCCAGTTCCACCCCTTTGGCAGCACCATTCTCAACGATGATTCTCTTGATCTGAGCCGATGTCCTTATTTGACCCTGGTTTTCAAAGACATTTTTAAGGATGGCATTGGATACTCTATGGGAACCGCCCTTGGTGAGGCGGTAATTGCTCATGCGGTTGAAGTAAAGCGGGATGAGATAACCGACACCCGACTGGGAGTAATCGAGACCCCAGTGACAGACAGTGTACATCATCAGGGTTCTGACGTGGTCATTTTCGAACCTTTCCTTGATGACGTCTTCAGGGGTCTTCTCGGAGTAGTCGGTGAGCTTTCTGCCTAATTCACTCATCTCTGCCCGGGCAGCCATCAGCGGTGCCGGTTCGGGCTTGACGAAGGTCTGAGGCCCCAACATTTCCCGCATCATCTCATCGCATTCGGCGTACAAATCACGGAAGGAATCAGCGTCCTTCTGGGAGTACTGGGCGATGGACTGGGCGGTTTTCTCCGGGTCGTTGTAGACACAAAGGCACCGGCCATCGGGAGTGGGCATGGCCCACTGGAGTTCAGGGAGAATATGCGTGAGGCCATAGGTTGCTTCGAGGTCGAAGTCCTGATAGATGGGGGCATAATCCACCATCATATGGAAAACGGCATGTGTGTTATGGAAGTAGTCGGGCAGGGTTATCTGCTCTGTGGCCAGTCCTCCTCCCGCTTCGTATCTCTTTTCCAGAAGCAGGACCTTCTGGCCTGCCTTGGCCAGGTAAGCGGCAATCTCCAGCCCGTTGGGTCCGCTGCCGATGATGACTATATCGTATTCATATGTTGCCATTTTTGGCCTCCTTTGCTTTGGAGTGCAGAAACTTAGCTTCCGCAAGTGATAGCGCAAGTTGGACTTTGCGAACTCCAACTAATATTTAGGGTCTCTGGGGAAGGATTCGCGGGCTTTGTCGATGGCCCAGCGGGTCCAGTGGACCAGTGAGTCGGGCTCTTCTTTGCCCTGTTCTTCCCATGGTTTGGGGAGTCCCATATCGTCAGCCATAATTTTATAACAGTTGTAACTGGCGTCTACACTGGCATTGGATCCAACGTGCCAGAAACCACCGGTAGCATACAGGTTACTGATTGGCGTTCGGTGGTTGGCCAGTTCCGGAGTTGGCCGGTTAGCGCCTCGCTGGGAGAGGGACTGATCGATTCCAGAGAAATTGCCGTGAGGCGCCAGGTTCTTCATGCGGACACAATCCCAGGGACTGTTGGTATCACACCCGATAAGGTTGTCCCAGGTCATGTTCGGGGCATATTTTTGCCAAACATTGAGCATGTCTTCAGTATATGTTTGCTTTAGTTTCAACCATTCTTTCTCCGAAAGGTCAGTAGCGCGCGGACCCTGCATTTCATTCTGAGCCACGTGCTTGCCCGGAGGCGCGAATGACGGGTCGACCAGGCTGTGACAACCTACGACAGGGCTGAAGTCCTCCAGCGGCGGCAATTTAGCCTGGTTGGCATATCTGCATTCGTTGGCCATGTGCTCAGGGCTGGAAGTGGTGGAAAGTCCGAGCCACATGCACTCGTGAATATCAGGATTGAACGCTTCTGCTTTGTACTTGGGAGCTTCATTAAGTGCGAAACTGTACCACATCAGGTTGCCGATATTACTTGTGGAGAGATTCCTCATGCGTTGGGCATGCTCTGTGCCGAAAATATCATCTCCTACAATATCAGCAAGCTGCCATGTGCTTAAGCCCGCGCTGACAACAACTTTTCTGGCTGCAATCTCTGAACCGTCGGCGAGCCGGATTCCGGTGGCTTTGCCGTTTTCGAGAAGTACTTTTTCTACTTCGGCATGGGTAAAGAACTGGACTCCTTCCTGAACCAGTATCTGATGGCATGCGTGGGCAATCTGGTGAGTACCACCTCGGGCAAAACCGATGGTGGGCAGAGTTCCCAGCATTCCCAGTACTTCAGCGCCCTGGTTAGGATCAAGTACGTTTCTGGCTCCTGAGATAATGAATCGAAGGATACAGTATTGAACTTCCTGGCTCTCGAAGAAATGCTTGACTGCGTCTATGGGCGCCGCTTCGAGCACTTCGGGAGTAGGTTCAAGATTGGTGCCTGCCAGGTACTTTGTGAAGAAATCAATTTGCCTTTCCAGGAATTCCGGCCTCATTTGCCATTCATGAGGGTTCATCAGTCCATCAATCATCACGCTGAGGTAATCATCAGTGGCGACGATTTCTGTTGACCTGGCCCACGTTTCGGCATCCCTCTCCGAGAAACGGGCGATTTCCCTGACTGTTCTCTTCTGTGCTGGATCGTGTTTTGAACTGTAAATGGCGAGACATGTTTCGTTGTTCATGAAGGCGCCGCCATCGCTGACCAGATATTGATCATACTGTCCGCCGTAATCCCAGAACTCGGGGAAATCGCGCCACAGGGGAGCGAAGTACCAGGGCAGCATGATATTGGCATGGGTGTTGCCCCGGAAGCCGGGTGCTGACATTTCTTCGGTGGCCAGTCCGCCCCCAATCTCATGCCTTCTTTCGAATATCCCTACACTCATACCGGCGTATCGTGAAAGATACATCGCGAGCATCAGCCCTTTATTTCCACCGCCGCATATCACCGCATCGAATGTCAGATCTGCCATAATAACTCCCTTTCAAACTACAGAACGTTAGCTTAATCCGGTATGGATAATGTTAAATCTTGATAACGCTACGTAGTACTTGTTTATTCTCCATTGCTTCAAAAGCTTCATTGACTTGATCCAGGCTGAAAGTTTTGGTAATGAGCTTATCGATGGGCAGTTTGCCGGCCATGTACATATCTACCAGTTTGGGAACATCAACAGAACCAACGATGTCACCCTGAACCGTGCCTTTTATCGTTTTGCCGAGCAGGAACTCAAATGGCATGAAAGTCAAGGTATCGATCATTGGGGCCATTCCGGCAATAACGCAAATGCCGCCGTTGTGAATCGAACCAAACGCCTGCTGCATAACCGATGCAACTCCGGCAGCCTCGATGGCAGAGTCTGCTCCTATGCCGCCGGTGAGTTCCTTCACTTTTGTCGGGACATCGTCAACATCATTTGGATTGATCACATGGTCTGCGCCAAGCTCTTTGGCCATATCCAGCTTGTTCTGTGATCTGGCAACGGCAATGATATTGCCGGCACCTGCAAGTTTGGCTCCCATAACAGCAGCCAGCCCGACACCGCCGACACCATACACCACAACGCTATCGCCCGGCTTTACTTTAGCAGTGTTTATGACAGAACCGATTCCGGTGGTGATGCCGCATCCCATGAGACATACTACATCTGACGGTGCATCGCTTCTGATTTTCACTGCGGCACGCTCGTGTACGACGCAGTACTCGGCGAATGATCCAAGCCCAAATAACTGACTAATGCCCTGGTCTCCCTTGTGGATGCGCTTCCCGGCAAAGAATGGAAGCTCGGCCATCATCATGATGTTGATGTTCTCCACACACCTGGTGGGCTGACCGATAGCGCAAAAATGACACTTACCGCATGAGAAAGAAACCATGGTGATTACCTTGTCACCGGGTTGCACGGAAGTGACACCGGGCCCCACTTTTTCGACGATACCACACCCTTCATGACCTACCACAACTGGCACAGGACAAGGCATATCGCCTTTCATGAAGCTCAAGTCTGTGTGACATACTCCGACAGCCTCAAGTTTGATCAGAATTTCATTGGCTTGCGGTTCATCGAGTTCAACCTCTTCGACTACTAATGGTTTACCTGCTTCATATAGTACTGCTGCTTTCATAGTGTTCCCCCTTTTTTCTTTAATTAGGATTAGCGCTCCACCTGTTTGTCCTCGCACCGATTTCGATTAGACTCATCAAACTCATCGTAACGATGGGGATAAACAGGGTGTCTTGGCCCACTACTGGAGGTTCACAATGATGTCGGTGAGCCGGAGACTTTGACACAACCGACATCATTTTCACACATTTTGGTATCAATTACAACACTATTTTCGCCATAGACATGGCTAAATGAGCCTGATTGTCTATCCCAAGCCTCCGAGAGGAGAATCCAAGTAAGTTTCTACGTATTGCTCCATGCGGCGAGTAGGTTTCCACCACTTGGTCAGGCCCATGTCTTCAGCTACTTTGTTGGCGCCAATATAGCCAGGCCCGCCGAGCACTGCTCCACCGGGATAATTGGATGCGCCACAGGTGTATAGCCCCGGTATGGGAGTTGCCGAACTGGAGCATTCCTGATTAGGGCGGAAGCAACCCAACTGGATGGGTTTGTAGTCGCCATGCTTGATCCCACCTTTGCGCATATTGGGGAAGCGCCGCTCGATGCCGACGGGAGTCTCGTGAGTTGTCCTTATAATATTGTCCCTGGTCATGTTGGGAGCAGCTTTCTGCCATTTCTCAAGAATTGCTGCTTCCAGTTCCGGACCCATTTTGTCCCAACCGCCTTCAATATCGTATGGGGCGTGCATCTGGAAGAATGATACATGGCCTCCGTATGGCGAATGGACCAGGTGAGGATCCAGCAGGCTTTCGCAGGTGGCATGGCCGGCAAAGTTGTTCGGATCAATCTTTCCGGCAATAACGTTATCCCAGTGAGCCAGCAATTGATCGGTGCCTTCAACTCCTACCAGGTTCATAAAGGCATCATTGGCCCACGGATCGTCGCAATTGTACCTGGGGGCCTCTTTGGTGGCCACATGAACAGTGAAGTAGCTCCATTTATCATACTTCCATCCCTCGATGGCTTCTGTAAGGTCACCCGGCATGTTTTCTTTGCCGAGAAGATCGAGAAAAGTGGTGTGAGGATCGAGCGTTGACATGATAGTTTTGGCCTTGAGAATGCGGCCTTCAGTAGTCTCGATACCGGAAACTCGCCCGCCTTCCATGGTTATTTTGGTTGCTTCGCAGGCGTCGATGATGATTCCACCATTGCTCAAGATTTCGCGAGCCAGTGCTGCGGCGAACTTGTGCGATCCGCCCATACAGTAGCATTTATTGGTCATGCGGTCGCTGTAAAGAGCAACGAACATACCGACACCGGTTTCCCTCGGGTCCAGACCCCAGATGCAGCAGTTATAGAGCAATGTCGCCTTAACACGATCATTTTCGAAGTTATTGTTAATGATATCCAGAGCGCTCTCTTCTACCAGTTCCAGCATTTCCTGCCCGGTCTTGGTTTTTTGCATGGCCATGGTGATCTCAATCGGGAGCATGGGTGGCAGGTAGGTGGCGGGACCCAGTATTTCGGCAACTATCTTCTTCCATGATCTCATCAACCGACCATATGTTACGGCATCTTTGAATGAGAACTTGGTGATGGAATCTTTGGTATCTTCCACCATGTGTGAAAGGACCAGTGCCTGACCATCATTGAACACAGCGGCTGTCTGAGGGTTGGGCTTTATCCACTGGAAGCCGTATTTGCCGATATCAAAGTCCTGCATAACCGGCATGTAATCGACCATCATATGATAGATGGCATGATTATTGGAATAGTAACCGGGGAAGAGGACTTCATCCGTAGCCAGTCCCCCACCGATCTCATATCGGCGTTCCACCAGGCATACTTTTGCGCCGGCTTTTGCCAGATAGGCAGCAGCGATCAGCCCGTTGGGACCGGCTCCGAGGACGATTACGTCCCACTCGGTTACATCAGGGAATTCATCAAAAGGTTTTCCAAATAAGAAATCAGGTTTAATAGGCATTGCATTCCTCCTTGTTATCGTCCATTCTTATTTGCCGGTATTTTCCCGCTTTCGGGTATGTACCACGGGGAAGCGTACCACCAGTCACCGGGTTCGACAAGCCCATCCTCAATGAGTATGTGCATCAGGTTGTAAGGGACAGCCATGA
Source organism: Chloroflexota bacterium (assembly GCA_013203045.1). Classification (GTDB taxonomy): domain Bacteria; phylum Chloroflexota; class Dehalococcoidia; order SZUA-161; family SpSt-899; genus JABMQN01. The sequence goes on along the minus strand of JABMQN010000091.1, from coordinate 10,531 downwards.
GTGCCAGACCACCGGGATGGCAACTGGTTTGGTTGCACAGATATAGTCCATCAATAGGAGTTCTGTATCGAGCTAGTTCCGGTACAGGTCGATTTTCACCCCACTGGTCATCGCAGTGACGGGTGCCGCACCAGGTGCCTCCAATAAGGCCTGTGTTACGGAACTCGGATTCGTAAGGAGTGTTTGCCAGATGCATAATAAGATCATCATCAAGGTTTTCCAGCACCAGGCTGAAAGCCTTACGCATATAGGCATTAATCTCTTCTTTCTGGGCATCGACGGTGTTGGGACGAACACCCCTGAAATCCTCATTTTTAAGAGTAATGGGATCATCCTGTTCGTATTCGGGTGGCGGAACCAGGACATAATACGGTGATTCCAGATACCATCCCGGAACGGTGCATTGTGACTCTGCATCAGAGAACCGTTTACTCTGTGTGGCCAGCCACATCAATCTTTCTGGTGGTACTGATGGAATTCCCTTTCTGCCATCAACGTCTGCAACGTGTTCGTAGTAAATATCGCGATGGTCGCACGGGAAGGGGCCACCGACCTCTCCGGGTTCTGACATGCTTGCAGTCTTAAACTTCTCACGGGGACGCAGGGGTTCCTTTGTAATAAGGTGGGATACCCAGATGCTTCCGCCTTTGAGACTGATATCTTTCACTTTTCTGAGTAGGCTGGCTCCCACATGCGAAGGGCCGATAAGGTCAACGAAGGTCTGTCTGACATCAACGGCACTGATAACCGCTTTCTTGGCCCAAATCGTATTCTCATCTGTGGTAGCAGTATCCCGCAGCCGAACGCCTTTGGCGACTCCGTTCTCAACAATGATCTCATCTACCGGGCAGCAAGTTCGAATAATGACTCCGTTGGCGATAGCGGAGCGAATAATCGCGTGGAAATAATCATGCATGCCACCGCGAGGAACACTTAAACCACTATATAATGTAAGGGTGATATCACATCCGAGAGCCGGAATAGCCACGCCCTCCCAGTGACCGGCGGCTCCAGAGTACCAGGCAACTGCTGCCTGCATCACTTTGAAGGGCTCGGTCTCAAGATACTCATCCATGAGATCGAACATGGTCATGTCAAGCAGTTCTTCCGTCCATATAGATGGATCATGTTGCTTGTATACCTGCATGTAAGGAATGTTGTCCGGTGTTATCTCAACTTCAGCCGGATGAGGCGGGGTCCAGAAGATTGATCGTAACAGTTCCTTAATATAAGGTTTTTCAGTCGAGACACCACTGATCTTGGCCCATCCCATCATGTCCTTTTCGCTGATAGAAGCTATACCGTCGGATACTTTCACGCCAGCGTCTTTTTGTGACATGATATTCTCGGACATAGGGCTCCAGTCCATGCGGAAACCGTATTTCCACAACTCCAATTGCTCAAACCCCGGCGCCGGGCCGGAATACATGTACATTGCATGTGGTGTGAGGCGCACACCCGGGAACGGCTCAACGTTATCAACCGAACCACCGGCCTCCGTTCTTTCCTCCAACACACAAACACTGGCTCCGCATTTACCTAAATAAGAAGCCAGTGCTACCCCATTGGGTCCTCCACCCACTATGACAAAATCAAACTGTTCTTCTTTGGCCATATATCCTCCTTAGTTAAGAAATTTGAATGTTTTTGTCTTTGTTTTTATTACGAATTATATGGGTTTAGTCCCGGTTAGAAACTAAGCACCAATTATTGTAATACTTTCCGTATGAAAATGATACAGTATGTAGATTGTGGTTGGGAATGGTGCCGACCCTTGATTTGGCTCTTCATATTTGCTGGCACAGAGTAGTGGTAGCACGATTATGGTATGGGGGTGGCACGGTGTAGACAATAGGGGAAGAGCCTGAGATAATATGCTCAAAGAAAGTGAGTATAATTCCAGCGAGGGCTGGCACGATCTCAATGGCAAGGGAAACATATGGATACAATGAGAATAGTCGTGGTTGACGATGAGGACCTCTTTCGGGAACTACTTTGTCATACTCTATCGGCACAACAGGACTTGGAAGTGGTGGGAGTTGCGATGGATGGCGAGTCGGCTGTTGATGTTGCCAGGGAGCAAAAACCGGATGTAGTTCTCATGGACATCGAGCTCCCAGGAGAGATGGATGGAATTGAGGCAGCGCTGAAGATTAAGAATGCGAGGCCGGAAACGGGAATAGTTATACTCTCTTCTCACAGTGAGCGTCGCTATGTTACCAGCTTGCCTATCGATGAGATCGGAGGTTGGGCGTACCTCTTGAAACAGACTGTCCCGGACCTGGCCACTCTCACTCGTGCGATACATGGAAGTAAAGCAGGAATGGTAGTACTGGATCCAGCGGTGGTAGCAAACCTGCGTCCAAGAAAGGGAACAGCGGTGGCAAGGCTGACTCCAAGGCATCAGGAGGTACTGCAATTGCTGGCTCAGGGACATAACAATGCTGGAATTGCCAAGCAACTTTCTCTATCTGAAAAATCGGTTGAGACCTATATTAATACCATATATCAGGAACTTCATCTTTCGAACGAGCCCGGTATCCATGCTCGCGTTAAGGCTACGTTGATATACGTGGAGGGCTCCCAGGGTCGTCGGTAGCAAGAAATCGAAAATGACGATTATCAGGGTAGCACTATAGCATCTCCCAGTGTACGTGCTATCCTGAAAAGTATGGTGAGGAGCGGTCTCTATCGAGTTATTGTAGCCGATGATGAACCGGAGTTTCGTGGTTGGCTTCGATCCCTGCTGGAAAATAGTGAAGATTTTCAAGTAGTCGGTGAAGCCAGTTCGGGAACAGAAGCAGTTCAGCTTATCCCCTCAGTATCTCCAGACCTTGTCATTGCGGACATGTATATGCCTGAACCGGATGGTCTGGAGGTTGCCAAATATGTTCAAGACCTCTTTCCCAATACCAAAGCCATACTTGTCAGTGCTCATGAAGAACGTGTATACCAGAGGCTGGCAAAGGAGGCGGGAGCCCTCACTTTTATTCCGAAAGTGACGTTTTCTCTGGATGCTCTACGTCAGGCCCTGCGAGAGGCAGCGTAGCCATCACCTGTGTTCCCCGGTTTGGCGTACTTCGGATAATGCAATTTCCTCCCACCATTTCAGCGTAGTCCTGCATCATTAGCGTACCAAGTTCACTTGAGACCGTTAGAATATCGAATCCTGGCCCATTGTCCTCAATTATGAGATGGAACCATCCTTCCGGAACCGTCGTTAGCCGGATGGTTAAACTGCTTTCTTTGGCATGCTTGACTGCATTAGTCAGAGCTTCTTCGGCTATACGGTAGGCTGTTAACCTGACCTGTTCTGGAATGAACCGGGGGTCACTTCTCTCACGGCGCAATATCACTTCGTCCAGATCCATTTCAATATCGAGAGCTGTTTCGAATTGGTCTGCCAGGGATTGTATAGCCACTACGAGTCCCCGACGTAGAATTGAAGGATAAAGCTGATGGCTGATGGGCCTTACGTGAACTTCGAGTAATTCAACCATCTTTTCGTGAAGGTCTTTCAACTGTTTGGCTGACTCTTCCGTTGAAGCTGTTTGTTCCAGCTCTGCAACCTTATGCATGAGGATTATAAGCCGGTTCTGCACTGATCCGTGAACTTGCTGTGCGATATCCCTGCGGACCGATTCCTGCATGGTCACAATACGTTGCCGCGATCGCTGTAACTCTTCTGTTCTGGCTACTGCTGAGGCATGTTTAATACGTGATTCTTCCGCCAGTTTACGTTCAGTGATATCCCGGAAATTGGCGAGGATGCCCCCCACAATCGGGTCGTCAAGAAGGTTTCTCAGGACTACTTCGAGTGTATGCCAGGTACCATCTCTGTGTTTGGTCCGAAACTCAATTTGCACTGGAGTGTTGGGGTTTTCTCCCAATTGCGCCAGAATCCTTTCAGCAATCGACTTGTCATCTGGGTGCAGGAAATCGAGAGCACTTCTGCCGGTTTCATCTGCCGATTCATACCCCAACACTTGTCCCAGTGATGGGCTCTGATAGCGAATGGTCCCGTCGCCATTCAGAATAGCGACATTATCCAACGAGTTCTCGATAAACGCCTGGAGTCGTTCTCCCCTTTCCATCAGGGATTTCTCGGCTTGTTTGCGTTCGGTAATATCGCGGAAATTGCATACAATCGATTGGACTTTCGGATCGTCGAGAAGGTTCTTGGCGATTCCCTCAACGTAGCACCACGATCCATCAGCCTTCCGTAGCCGTACTTCCATATAATCGGTTGTCCCAGGGCCTCTGACAATTTTGGCAAAACTCTGTACTATGGCATGCATATCGTCAGGGTGGATATACTGATGCATCGGTGTGCCCACGATGTCCCGAGGATTGTATCCACTGATACGTTCTATGGAAGGGCTTTGATAGAGTATGGTTCCATCTGCGGATACCAGAGTAATGGCATCCGCCGCATTTTCAATGAGAGATCGAAACCATTCCTCGCTATCTCTGAGCATGGCTTCTGCTCGTTTGCGGTCAGTGATATCCCAGAAATTGGCAATGATCCCCATAATGATCGGATCATCGAGAAGGTTTACAAGGACCAGTTCCAGAGTGTGCCAGGTACCGTCATTATGCTGAGCCCGTATCTCGGCATGTAAAGGTCCCATTGGATTGTTCTTTACTTGATCGAGCACGACGGCGGCAATCGATCTGTCATCCGGGTGAATGTAATCAAACGCGTTGATGCCGACTATCTCACTGTCTTCCTCGTATCCCAGCACTCGTCCCATGGAGTTGCTTTGATAGCGAACTGTCCCGTCCCCATTCAAAATGGCGACAGCATCAAGTGAGTCCTCGATGAGTGATTGAACTCGTTTTCCTCTATCTCGAAGGGCTGCTTCTGCTTTTTCCAGTTTTGTTTCAGAAGCTTCCATCTCAGCAACTCTTTGGCGCAAGTTTGCTAACTCTTCAAGGAGTTCTGCTTTAGTTCGTGACTTGTCTTTCATCGCAGTCTCAAAAGGCAGGTTATGGTTCAGTTTGAGATCAAATGATGGAATTGTGGTTGTGGAGGATTAGAAATCACTAACTGAGTGACGAGTCTTCCTAAACCACATAAAACCACCCCCATACCGTCGATCCAAGTTAAATGTATCAAGGCATGGGGGTTAGAGTCAATCCCAGCTTTATGGGACGAAATCTCACGGGCGTAGGGGCAGTTCATGAATTGCCCCCGCTGAGCATGTCACATCAGTGTGATTTCACCGCAATCAGGGTCAATAATCAGCGTTGGCTCGGTCAATTGCTGGACCTCTTCCGGTGTCCAGCCGGGGGCAAATTCTTTAAGAACAAGCCCTTTGTCGGTGACGTCTATGACAGCTATATCAGTGACGATCATATCGACGCAGTTCAAAGCAGTCGGAAGATAGTTTAGCTTCTTAACAATCCGAAACTCACCAGTCTTGGTGACATGGTTCATCACGATGATGCATTTTTTTGCCCCGACAGCAAGGTCCATGGCTCCACCGATCGTGCCGATTTTCCTTTCCGGTATCATGTAGTTGGCCATGTCGCCCTTTTCGGAAACCTGGTATGCTCCCATGACACTTATGTCCAGATGGCCGCCCCTGACAATGGCGAAGGATTCGTCGTGGCCAAAGAAAACCATCCCAGGTTGAGGGTGCACCGTCTGGCCGCCGGCATTAACTAGGTCAAGGCTACCTTCTCCGGGGAGTGTAATTTCGCCGTAGCCCATAACCCCATTCTCGCTATGGAATATTACTTCTCTTCCAGCGGGAACGAAATTGGAGGCCAGCATAGGAATTCCAACTCCTAGGTTGACACAGAGCCCATCTTCAAATTCCTTAGCTGTTCTAAGGGCCATTACCTGTCTATCAAGTTTTTCTTTTTCCAGAAGATTCTCACTCATCGAGCACTCTCCTTATTTGTCTGTAGCTTTTTTGACATCGTCCTGAAACTTTTTAAGGGATTCCAGTGCCTGTTTGTCAGTTATCTCAGTATCTCCCGTATCGTATACCTTCGGACGCTCAACAACTCTATCAACATAAACGCCGGGGGTGATGATGTGTTCGGGATCAAGTTCGCCCAGTTCTACTATTTCGTCAACTTCAGCGATGGTTACCTTGGCTGCTCCTGCCATGGTGGGATTGAATGTTCTCGATGTTCCGTTGTAGACCAGGTTGCCCCAGCGATCGCCTTTATGAGCATGAATTAACGCGAAATCGGCCTTGATGGGTAGTTCAAGTAAGTATTCACGGCCGTCGATTACTTTCTTTTCCTTCCCTTCCTCGACTACCGTTCCGATACCCACAGGGACGTAGACACCCCCGAGCCCCGCTTTGGCTGCTCTAACCCGCTCTGCCAGTGTTCCCTGAGGGACCATCTCCAGCTCGACTTTCCCTGCCCGCAGCAGTTGTTCGAAGTTATTTACGTACAAAGCACTTACAGGGGCCGATACAATTGCCTTTTTGATACGTTCGTTTCTGACCAGGATATCCATGTCTTCCGGGAACGGTGCGCCCTGCAGTTTCCAGACGTCCGCCCCAAAACCGCTTGCATTCGAGACGGTAGTAAGATCCTTTACTCCTTTACGGTACACGGCTTCCAACAGGCATGTGGCGATACTCGCAACGGTGCCGAAACCGCCGACCAGTATGGTGGCCCCATCGAACATGTCTGCCACCGCTTCATCGAAGCTCGATACGATTTTATTGATTGGCATAGACAATCACCTCCATGTTAATCGTTTTCCCGGTTGTTGGATTACTTCATTCTGGGCAAACCAAGTCCCATCCATGCAATGATATTCTTCTGTGTCTCCGAACTGCCACCGGCGATGGTGAATCCAAGAGTGGCCTGACACATACTTTCGAACTTGCCCTTGAGCAAAGCCCACTTGGAACCCTGCTTGAGTGTGCCGTACAGTCCCATAATTTCAACGGCAGTGTTGGACAAATGCACCAGGAGTTCAGTCATGAAATACTTAGCTGCCGAGGGTTCAGAGAAGGCCCACGGATCAGCACTCTGCTGCCATGAGACCCAGTAAGCCCATTGACGAGCTTTTTCTATTTCCACGGTTATCTGGGCTAGTTTGCGTCTGACCATAGGATCTTTTGACAATGCCTGGCCATTGCGAGTGTGTTCCTTGCAGAATTGTACCAAGTCTTCCATGTCTCGCTGCATGGCTGCAATACCGCCAGCCCCGGAACGTTCGAAGTTGGCACCGGCCATGGTTACGTACCAGCCGTTATTGACATCACCCACAATATTCTTCTTCGGTACTCTGAGATCATCGAAGAACACTTCATTATAGACATGCGCACGATTCATGTAATCCAGACGCCGAATCTCGATACCTGGCAAATTGATATCACACAAAAAGTAAGTGAGTCCTTTGGTATTTTTAACATCGGGATTTGTCCGGGCCACAATGAACAGATGATTGGCTCGATGAGCCCCCGTCGTCCATATCTTCTGGCCGTTGATGATATAGTCGTCACCGTCTTCCACGGCCTTGGTGGTAAGAGAGGCAAGATCGGAACCGGCATTGGGTTCGCTCCAGCACTGGGCGAAATCGATTTCACCCTTGGACATGCGGGGGAGCCATTCGTTTTTAATCTCATCACTTCCAAATGCAAGAATCCCTGCCGAAACGATGGAAAGGTGAACATCGATGGCTGGGACACGATGGTATTCCGCGCTCTGGGCGAAGAGGGCCTGTTCGATGTAACTCAGTTCCCGTCCGCCGTATTGCTTGGGCCACGGTAAAGAAAGCCAGCCCTTTTTGGCGGCGTTATCGATACAGGAACGGTAGTACTCCCAGTTCTCGTCATTTTCGAAACGGGTTTCAAAACCGCCGATCCAGTTTTCCGGGGCCCGCTTTTCCTCTTCTTTGAAAAATTCGTCGAATTCAGCCTTGAGGGCTTTTTGTTCTGTTGTTAAGTTGAAATCCATGGTTATCCTCCGTCGGCTTACAGGCTCATTTCCTCTGCTACTTTGTTGAGGGAATCTTCGGTGTCTCCAAAGAGAAGTGCTGCTTGTCTGGATCGACGATAGAAAAGCCCGATATCGTGATCGTGCGTAGTGCCGATGCCGCCGAGTATCTGGACGCCCATGCGGGTGCAGTGCTTGTAGGCTTCGTTCACGCAGGTTTTGGTTGTGGCTACTTCCATAGTGCAGGGAATACCCTGATCGAGACACCATGCGGCATAATAGGTCATTCTTCGGGCCATGCCCGCCTCGATCCACATGTCAGCCAGATAATGCTGAATACTGCCATAAGCGCCGATAGGATGGCCATACTGGACCCGTTCTTTGGCATAAGCGGCGCTGGTTTCTACAGTCCAGTCGCAGCCGCCGATCATCTCGGCGCATTTGGCAATGGCAGCCTCTTGCAGAACTCTCTTCATTACCGGCCAGGCCTGACCTTCTTTTCCGATCAGGTTTGCTGCGGGAACCTTCACATTCTCCAAACTGACCTCGTTCTGGTGATCGTCGGCGATTGATTCAAGCGGTGTGATAGTGATGCCGGGACTCTTGGGATCGACCAGGAAAAGGCTGATGCCCTCTTCCGGCTTGGACCAGACCTTGGTTTTGGCCACACAGATCAGGTAATCGGCGCAGTGGGCATCATGAATAAAAAGTTTGGTCCCGTTAAGGACGTACGAGTCTTTATCGAATATGGCTGACGTATTGACGCCGGCAGGATCATAGGTGGCACTAGGTTCGGTCAGGGCCAGCGCGAGAATCAAATCGCCACTGGCTACTTTGGGCAATAGCTCTGATTTCTGTTCCTCGCTGGCCGCGGCCATGATTATCGGTGCGCCAAGCACGATGGTCGAAAAGAATGGACCAGGGAGACATGCCCTTCCCATCTCATCAAGTAACATCACAAGCTCTTGCATGCCGAATTCGGCTCCTTCGTACTGTTCTGGTATCGTCAGACCGCACCATCCCAGTTCGGCCATCTTCTTCCATAGCTCCGTACTATAGCCCAGTTCGTCTACTTCGAGCTCTTTTACCGTTTCTTTTGGGAGTTCTTTCTCGAAGAAATCGCGTGCCGAGTTTTTCAGTAGCTGTTGTTCTTCAGTCAGTTCAAGATCCATACTATTCCTCCGTGGGTAATTTTGCAGTATTTGTGATCGGTCGCTAAGAATATCATGCCTGGCCCTTAAGAGACCAGGCAATTACACAACAGTTCATTGGGATTAATCTGCTAGTCTGTAGATTTTGGAGTTAGACTGCCAGGAAACGCGAGAAGCTGTTGCAGGTAATATTGTCAGGAAATCCCCCTGTGTCACAATTAGTTGAATTTTACCTTGCCGGGTTCTGAATGTCAATAAGTATGCGAAGCTGATTGCATATTGTTAAAAAGTGTATCATAATAATCATCAAAGTGAACAAATTGGACTTTAAATGCGAGTAGTTGTGTTGCATGTGTCCATTGACGGAGAGGTGTGATATAATCACTGCGGCAAGCCAAACACCTACCCCCGACGAAGTCAACAAACCCACTGAATCGGGCACATATTTGAAACTGCGGGTCAATTAAGATATACAGCGAAAACGTTACTAAATTGAAAGGAGAAATTATGGCTGGAATATGTTCTTATGGCGGATATGTTCCGCGGTACCGACTCAATCGAGGCGTGGTCGTTCAGGCTATGGCATGGATGAACATCGCTATCATGGCGCACGCTCAGGGTGAGAAAGCGGTAGCTAACTTCGACGAAGACCCTATCACGATGGCAGTGGCTGCCGGAATAGATGCCCTTAAGGGGGTTGACCGTTCCACGGTGGAAGGAGTCTACTTTGCATCAACCACCATGCCTTATAAGGAAAGGCTGAATGCGGGAATCATCATTCCGCCACTCAACGTGAAAGATCAGGTGAGGGCGGCTGATTTCAGCGGCGGGCTCAAAGCTGGCACAACTGCCCTGCTTTCCGCTTTGGAGGGAGTAGAATCGGGAAGGATAAACAACATTGTAGTCACTTCCGCCGATTGCCGATTGGGGTTGGCCGCAACCGCCCAGGAAATGATTTTTGGTGATGCCGCCGCTGCCTTTGTGGTTGGAGACAAAGATGTCGTAGCGGAGTTCAAGGGTTCCTACTCTGTTACCTATGACTTTTGCGATCATATACGTTCGAATAATGCTGATACGGATCGTCAATGGGAAGAACGCTGGATTCGCGATATGGGGTATAGTCAGTTCATCCCCGAGGCAATCAACGGATTGCTGCAAAAATATCAATTGACGATCGCCGATTTTGCCAAGGTTATCTATCCCTGTAACAACAGGGGGGCGAGAAAGGATATCAACAAAAAGTTAGGCATCTCGCCCGAAATCGAACAAAGTAACCTTCAGGCGGAAATCGGGGATTCTGGAACCTCCCTTCCATTGGTGATGCTGGCACAGGCTCTTGAGACTGCCAAACCGGGCGATAAGTTACTTGTGGCCAGTTATGGCAGCGGAGTCGATGCACTTTACTTCGAGGTCACGGAAAACATACAGAAGAAGACGGGTCGGCTTGGGATCTCGGGGTATCTGGC
>JABMQN010000090.1 GCA_013203045.1 Chloroflexota bacterium | reverse complement strand
TCTTCATTGTCGGTGAAACGAAGCAGCCATTCTTTTAGTGTTTGTCCGCCCAGAGTCTCTGGCTTGGTAGCTCCCAACTTGAACGCGTTCTTCACCTTTTGCTGCCCCACTTCTTTCATCAGATTACTTGCCAATTTGGTCTTTCCGCCCTCCAGTCTTCCGACGATATCAAACATGGCTGTAAATCGACTGCCAGTGGGTAGCCGGAATTCCTGCCCACCATGTTTGGTGAACTTGTAGAACCTTTCCGGGCAAGGCCTCACATCAAGTTTGGCTCCAACCTCTTTGAAGACCTGTGGCACCCATCCGGAATCATGCAACAGATATCCACCGGTGGCACACTTGAAACCATCGATTTCTTCGGTAGAGAACCTGCCGCCTACGTGTTCCCGTTTCTCCAATACGAGGGTTTTATACCCCTCTTTCACTGCCAGAGCAGCAGCACACAATCCACCCATCCCTGAGCCCGCTACAACTACGTCATACTTCTGGACTTGCATTCCGGATCCCCTGTGGTATCTATCTAAGCCAGATTGAATACTTTAAGAGCATTCTCTCTTAAGACTTTCTGTTTGACCGTATCCTTGAGGGGCAATTGCATGAACTGGTCTTTTAGCATCTTCAATCCAAATCCGTTGGTGCCGAACAGGACTTTGTCCCGGCCGCGGCCATTCATGAATTCGATCAGGCGCGGGTCGTATGAACTGGGGAAATATCCGGCGGTATCTCCGTAGACGTTAGGATGTCTGAACAGCATGGACATCCATTCCTCAATCCATGGCCAGCCGGTGTGAGACAGGATGATGGTGAGATTAGGGAAGTCTATGGCAACTTGATCTGCATACATTGGCCTCCCGACCTCGCTAGGCAGTATCTCTGCTGAGTGGCCTACCTGAAAACCCACCGGAATGCCCAATTCGACGCACTTGGCATATAGTGGATAACATTGCCTGTCATTGGGTGCCAGGCCAAAAGTAATCGGATGAAAGTATACACATTTGAAACCATATTCTTTGACTGCTTTGTCGATGTCCCTCAGACTTTCCTCAATACGGAAAGGATTGTAACTTGCACCACCAAGTACTCGTCCGTTTCCCTGCTCTTTCTTCTCATTAACTATTTCAATTCCATAGTCCATTATCAGTTGAAAGTGTCGCCTGTAGGACCACTGTTTGTAATCACTCATCACAACGTAGTCGAATCCAGCTTCATCCATCTCCGTGAGCATTTCGCCAACCGATTTAAGACTCCTCTCTCTGAGAGCTTCCTCCGAAACGACTCCCATTGCTTTGAACGTAGTCGCAAAAACTATTTTGAACTCATCGAACTGAAGGATTTTCACAGCGAGGTCGGGGTCAACATAGTGGGGGAAATTCAAGCAATCGATAGCTCCAATGTCTTCCATAATTCGCTCCTTTTGTTGTCCAACATTAGCTATGAATCCATGAATCAATTAGGGTTAAACAAATATCGCACGCGTAGGGAAGGTGGTCAATCCGTAGACCTACTCAATTTTGGCACGAGGTGGCTTCGTGGATGGTATGGATCTATTGTGATGGATAGGGCTTGAGGCTCAACCCTCCAACGGCAGTAGGCCCTTTCGAAGAGCATACCGGATCACATCAGTCTGGGTGTGGAAACCCAGCTTGTGCATTACATTAGAACGATGATTTTCAACTGTGCGCGGACTGATGCACAACCGATCAGCGATTTCAGTGCTGGTACGACCCTCAGCTGCAAGATGTAGTACTTCCCGTTCCCTGGGAGTCAACATTTCATATAAATCCGGTACAGCACTCTGAGCCTTTTTGATGTACTCTTCGATAATTGGACCAGAGAATGGCGGACTGAGGTAGCGGCGGCCGGCGGCAACCTCACGAATCGCTTCAACAAGTTCTTCAGAGGTAGAACGCTTAAGTACATAGCCTTCTGCGCCAGCACGGAGCGACTCGAGTACATAGGCCTCGTTGTCATACATGGAAAGAATGACAACTCTGGTATGGGGCGAATTCTTCCCAACCCGTCGCGTGACCTCAATTCCATTCAGACCGGGCATAACCATGTCAAGCACAAGTACATCTGGACAAAGACGCTCAACTGCTTCGGCGGCCTCCAGCCCATCGCTGGCTTCGCCGATGATATGAAAGTCAGGCTCTGCCTCCAACAGTGCTTGCAGCCCATGCCTGACGACTTGATGGTCATCTGCTATGACAATGGTTGTCGTACTCATCTTATATCAGTGTATCTTTGATGGGATCACCGAGTGGTATCTCGGCAGTTAAAAGGGTTCCACTCCCTGGGATCGAATTGATTGTGAGTTGCCCGCCGATGGAGATAGCCCTTTCACTCATCCCGACGAGACCACTGGATTCACCGGTGGCCAATGCAATTTCTGGGTCGAATCCGCAGCCGTTGTCTTCAATCTTAACGGTGAGCATATCCTCTTTGGCTACTAATCGTACATTCACTTTTTGCACTTTTGCATGACGAGCCACATTGGTTAGCGCCTCCTGAACCATGCGATATATGGCTGTCTCCACCTCTGGTGCAAAACGTCGATGCAACCCATCATGCTTGAACACTATTTTTATACCGGTCTGAGATTTATACCGCTCGAAATGCCACAATAATGTAGGCAGAAGGCCCAAATCATCCAGCATTGATGGCCGAAGATTGAGCGAAAGATCGCTCACCCGTGCCATGAGTTCGTTGATCAGCGACTCAACATTGCTGAGCCCAAGATTCATATTGTTCCCTGCCTTGCGAGTAGCCATTTCAACTAAAAGCTTGAGTCCAGTGAGTGCCTGACCTATTTCGTCATGCAGCTCACGTGCAATGTTGCGTCGCTCCGACTCCTGGACTTCGACCAGTCGATGAGAGAGATCCCTTAGCATCTTTTCTGACTGTTTGAGTTCAGTGATCTCTTGAATCTGGACGAGGTAGGCACCGGAAGATGCTTTGCTCAATCCAAGAGGATTAACCAGAACATCATAGTAAGCTACACCTGGCCGAGACTTCGTAAATATCCCCAGCCTTTTCTCTTTGTCAAAATCGAACATGACCTCATATCTAACCACTTTGCCCTTGAAAAGTTGACGTTTGATCTTTTCCGGCATATAAGTTCCATTAAATATGCCAGGGCCTGCATAGTGAGAGATATCAGAAAGGCGGAACATGTTCAGGCAAGCCTTATTCATATCGATGAACTTGCCATCGGAATCGCAAAGCAGGATAGCGATAGGTGATTCGGTATAAATGCTCCGAAACAGCTCCTCGCTTTCCTTCAACGCTTTTTCAGCACGTTTTCGCTCAGTGATATCCTGCATCTGAAAGACATAGCCGCTTGTTGATCCTTTCTCCAGAAGCAATGGGCTAACTAATATATCGTAAAAAGACGCCCCAGTTTTCTTCCCCTTATAGATACCTTGCTTTCTGACATCATCAAAATCGAATCCCGCTTCAAATCGTACCGTATCGCCTGTTTGTAACCTTGCTTTACCGTCAGCAGGCATGAAAGGACCATCAAATATACCGCGCCACTGGTAATCGTAATCCGAAATACTGGACATGCCAAACATATCCAGACAAGCCTGATTCATATCGATGAACTTCCCATCGGCGTCACAGAGCTGGATCGCTATGGGCGACTCGGCAAATATCTTCTTAAGTAATCCCTCTCGATCCTGGGACGAGTCCTGAGATTGCTTACGCTCGGCTTCCAAAGCCTCTAGTTCGGAGACGCGTTGACGCAATTGTGTCAACTCATCGATAAGTTGTTCCTGAGTTTTATGCTCGATTTTCATTTCTGTTATCCAAGGAACCATATGCGACTAAGGTTGTCTATAACACTGGCTTGTCATATCAAATACTTTAGAGGTAGCCACCACGATATCACAATGCCGGTTGTTTTGCAACGCGAAGGGGACTGGAGGTATTACTTGATGGGTATTTACTGTACTTGCTTGTTCTGTGGTCGCTGCACTTACTGAACCGAATACCCGCCATCCACAACCATTGGATGTCCGGTGACAAAAGATGCTTCATCGGAACACAGCCAGACAACGGTGTTCGCAATCTCTTCCGGCTCCGCTATTCTCCCGACCGGGTGTGAGGATTCGAGGGTTTCCAGTAGTTCAGGCATGACCACCATTACACTATCGAGTAGCGCTGTGCGCGTGGCACCCGGGCATACGGCATTTATCCGGATGCCCGTTGCAGCATACTCCAGTGCTGCCGTCCGGGTTAATCCCACAACTCCATGTTTTGCGGCGTTGTAGGCAGGCATGTTTGCGGTGCCGATCAGCCCAGCGATGGATGCTGTGTTGACGATTGCACCGTTGCCCTGCTTGACCATCTGTGGAATTTCGTACTTCATGCACAAAAACACCCCCCTGAGGTTTATGCCAATTGTGCGATCCCAGTTTTCTATAGTGCAGTCGGCAAGTGGGGCAGGTTCTCCGTCAATACCGGCATTATTATGAGCATAATCTAGTTGGCCATAGATCTCGACTGTCTTGTTAATGAGGTTTTCAACCTCGATGGCTTGAGTTACATCAGCCTTGACAAGGATGGCCTCGCCACCAGCAGCTTTGATCATCTCAACTGTCTCCTCAGCACCCTCTGCCACGATGTCATTGACTACAACCTTAGCTCCGTTTTTAGCGAATGCGAGAGCTGAAGCCCGCCCGATACCTGAACCTGCACCGGTGACCATAGCTACTTTGCCTTCAGGGAGTCTTGTCATTGTGTGATCCTCCGATTAAAAATCATGAGAGTTGAAAGATTATGTGCTCCCTGGCATGCTTCGTCAATCCGTAGACCTACTCAATTTTGTGACCAATGATACAAACCAAGTGGTTTTGGAGGGGGCAAATTTTCGACTTTCGCTAGATATGGGCGCGCCCATCCCCGTTTTGGAGCAGGTGCTATATCACGTTTTTGACTTCGACTCATTCATTAGACGCATAGTGTCTTCTTACAATTTTCGCATCCTTCTTGACAAATCTTTCCCTATATGGTAAATAATTACCAGGTAATAAATTACTATAGGGAATGAGCACATGCCAGAACCATCACCAAGACGCCAAAATATTTTGAGATTTATACGAGAATTCGCCAGGCAAAACGGCTATTCTCCTACCCTTCAAGAGATCATGCAGGGATGTAACATCAACTCCATGGCTTCGGTGCAGCACCACATTGGTGTCTTGGAAGAACAGGGCGAGATCCGGCGAAATCCCCGAATATCAAGGAGTATACAGCTTATAGAAAGTGATGTTTCTGATGATACGACTCCCGAAGGCTTCATTGATGTATTCCTCCTAGGGGCAATTGCTGCTGGGGAGCCTATCCCGGTCCCGGATTCAGGTAGCTGGGCAACGATTTCGGATGAGGTGATCAGGCTCCCCGCAGACTTGCTCCACAACAAGCAGAACGTCTTCGCGTTGAATATAAAAGGAACTTCCATGATTGATGATGGCATCCACGACGGCGACATTATGGTCATGGAGACAGCCCAAACCGTAAACGATGGCGAATCTGTGGCTGTTTGGCTCAAAGAAGAACAGGAAGTGACCTTTAAACGGTTGTACCGTGATCAAGCCTCAGGCATGATCCGATTGCAACCCAGAAATGATGAAATGTCCCCCATCTTCACCAGCCCTGACAATGTCGAAGTTCAAGGTAAACCTCTGCTTCTTATCAGAGACCTGCGTCGCTAACCACTCTCTTTCAGGAGTTGGCCATGAGAATTATATCTCTCTTTTTACCTCACTTTCCCTTCCAGGTCGAATCCCGAGCAAATGCAGGGATCATGGGACAGCCGGTTGTCATTGGTGGATATCCACATGAAAGACGGCCGGTAATTGATGCTTCGGACCAGGCCATGATATGTGGGGTGAAGTTGGGGATGCCTCTTTATCAAGCACACAGCCTTTGTCCCGATGCGCTGTTCCTGCCTTTGGCCGAAGCAGAATACAAAGAATCCTTCCATGCCGTAATCGATTTGATTTCCGACTTTGCCCCAAAGGTGGAATCAACTGTTCTCGGTGAGGCTTTCATTGAAATTCCTTATGCATCCTGGGAAGCTGAGTTAGTCAAAGAACTCCGGCAGGCCATTAAGGAGCGCGAGGGATTTGTGGTGGCAATGGCATGTGCTTCGGGTAAGTTTACCGCTCAGGCAGGCAGTAAAATAGCAAAACCTGGTAGAGCTAAGACTATTGCAGAGGGAAAGGAAAGGAAGTTCCTGGCGAATTTGTCGGTAGATTTTCTCCCGGGATCGGAGAATGTGCTCCACAGGTTGGAGCTTCTCGGCATCAGGAAGATGGGGCAACTAGCGGGTCTTTCCAGGGAATCTATCGGGATGCAGTTTGGTCTGGAGGGGGAGAAGCTGTGGGATCTGGCTAACGGGATCGATGCACGGAAGATAGTGCCCGGACGGCGAGAAGTCATACTTGAAGATGAGTTTTGTTTTGACCCTCCGGCTGATACTTTGGATCGATTGATATTCGGTGCTGGTCATATACTCGATCAATTATCCGTTCGGTTGAATGCGCGCTGGCAATGCTGCCAAAGGCTGACAATGCAGCTTGGTTTTACTGACAGTAGTATTGCCGAGGGTACAATTGATTTCAAATCGCCCACTTCTTCATCCGGGGAAATGCTAAGGTACCTCAAACATCGCCTTACTAGTAGGAAGTTCAACCAGCCCGTTACTGAGATTAGATTGATCGCGTCCGACATGTGCGCGGAGGCAGGTTCCCAGGCAAGCCTTCTCCACGAACGACCTCGAGAAAAAGGCACTTTGATTTCTGCAGCTAAATGGCTCCAGGCAAGGTACGGTCCGTCAATCATGAAAAGAATCGTAAAGTCAAAATCGAACACCAGGCTGCCCGAAGGAGCATTCTTATTTAACGATTATAGTTGAGGTGAGCTATGACCAAGTTATTTAGACCCGCTATTCCGATTCAAGTGGAAGAGAACCCCGATGGTACTCCAGCAGGATTCCTTTATAGAGGAAGTCTGAGCAGGGTCAAGCAGATCTGCAGCCACTGGCGCATCAAAGAAGGTTGGTGGCGCAATGAGATCGAGAGGGAGTACTTCCAACTGGAAACCCCCAAATTCGCTTGCATGATCTACCAGGACCTGCTAAGCAGTGGTTGGTACCTGCAGCGCATCCATGATTGAACCCGGAAGCGATGCCCGGTTACGTTGAACTCCACTGTCATTCCAAC
>JABMQN010000089.1 GCA_013203045.1 Chloroflexota bacterium | reverse complement strand
GCGCCTCTACAGTTTGTTCACTCCATAGTTTGATGGTGGATTTGGGCCTCAGTCACTACTTGTCTACCAGACATCTTGTTGTTACAATTAGAGCGACTGAAAGCCAATGGGCTCGAAGTCAATCCGTACATAAAATTCATCCCCTCCGGTAGCGTTCAATTGATATTACGTACATATCTCAGCAGTTGAGAGGAAGTGACATTTGCTACGAATCGAGGTATGGAACAAACCAGGTTTCCCTGATCCAAGGGCTGAAGGTCTGAAAAAAGATATCTCTGATCTGGGAATTTCAAGCATTGAGCACATAGATATCTCCAATGTATATTCTCTCACCGGTGATCTGAGCCAGGACGATGCCGACCGTATATGCAAGGAAGTTCTGGTCGATCCCATAGTGCAGGATTACCGCTCCGAGATGACAACGGGTACCCCCAAGCGCGTCAATGGATTCTCCGTTGAGGTTGCTTATAACCCCGGAGTGATGGACCCCATCGAATTCAGCCTCAAGAAAGCCATTACCGATCTGGGAATAGACAACGTCAACACCATCAAAACCGGTAACAAGTATGTGCTCCGAGGAAACGTTTCAGAAGATAACCTCCAGTCTATCGTCAATAAACTGCTTCTTAACCCGGTAATTCAGCACGTAGTAACCTCGGAAGAACATAGAGATGCCGATGCACACGATTGCGAATTCGAGCTAACCACGGTTGATCTCATCGGTATTAGTGATGACGAACTTGAAAGCATTGGAAGCCACAAGCTCTCTTTGAACCTGGAGGAGATGAAACGAATCCAGCAGTTCTTCACTTCAATCGGGCGCAATCCCACCGATGCAGAACTGGAGACTCTGGCACAAACATGGTCCGAGCACTGTGGCCACAAGACTTTTAAAGGGAAAATCACCCTCGGTGATACTGTGGTGGACAACCTCCTCAAGAGCACTATCGCCAAAGCAACCAAAGAATTGGATAAACCCTGGTGCTTATCGGTATTTGTCGATAACGCCGGTGTTATCGATTTCGATGGTGAATACGCTCTTTGCTTCAAAGTGGAAACTCATAATCACCCCTCTGCCATCGAACCCTATGGCGGAGCTTCAACCGGGATCGGAGGGGTAATCCGCGATCCGTTAGGCACCGGACTGGGAGCCAAACCGATACTCAACACCGACGTGTTTTGCTTCGGGACTCCCGACTATCCACATGAAAAACTGCCCAGCGGCACCCTACACCCCCGACGGATATTTAAAGGTGTCCGTGCCGGCGTAGCTGATTACGGTAACCGAATGGGCATCCCTACATCCAACGGAGCCATCCTTTTCGACGACCGATATGTCGGCAATCCATTGGTCTATTGTGGAACCTTGGGTATCATGCCCTCGAATATAGCAAAAGCAGGCCAGCAAAAACCCGGAGACAAAGTCGTTCTATTGGGAGGAAAGACCGGCCGAGATGGCATCCATGGTGTAACCTTCGCCTCGGTAGATCTGACGCAGGAATCTGAAGACACTTCCGCCAGCTCAGTGCAAATCGGGAATCCTATCACAGAGAAGAAAATGCTTGACGCTATCCTCAAGGCAAGAGACCAGGGATTGTTCCGCCGGATCACCGATTGCGGTGGCGGAGGGCTTTCGTCTGCCATTGGTGAAATGGCCGAGGAGACCGGTGTAAAGGTATACCTAGAACAAGTCCCGCTGAAATACTCCGGGTTATCCTACACCGAGATATGGATATCCGAAGCTCAGGAACGAATGATCGTGGCCGTGCCTCCTGAATATGTACAACAGCTACTTGATTTGTGCGAGGCCGAAAATACAGAGTCCACAGTGATAGGCGAATTTACCGATACCAAAAGGCTGGAACTTTTCTATGATGGTCAGCAGGTATGCGATCTGGAAATGGATTTTCTGCATAACGGCACCCCACAGGTAAAAAGGGAAGCTATCTGGGAGCAACCGCAACATCCTGAACCAGATTTCGATTCGCCAGAAAACCTGACCAACGACCTGCTAAATATCCTTGGCTCATGGAATGTCTGTTCCAAAGAATGGGTAATCCGCCAGTATGATCATGAAGTGCAGGGAGGGAGTGTTCTCAAGCCGTTGGTGGGGGTCAACGAAGACGGTCCCGGTGATGCCACTATAGTGACTCCACGACTAGGCTCAAAGAAAGGCGCTATTGTATCCAACGGGGTTAACCCCAAATACGGAGACATCGATCCCTACTGGATGGCTGCCTCCGCTATTGATGAAGCGTTACGGCAGATCATCGCCGTGGGTGGCAGCCTTGAAAGGGTAGCCCTGCTGGACAACTTCAGCTGGGGAAATCCCACCAAACCGGATCGGCTGGGTGCGCTGGTACGAGCGGCACAAGCCTGTCACGATCTCTCCCTGTCATACGGGGCACCTTTCATTTCCGGCAAGGATAGCCTGTTTAACGAATACGAAGTTGAAGGAGAGACTATCTGCATTCCCCATACCCTCCTGATTTCGGCAGTGGCCGTGATGCAGGATGTAAGTAAAGCTGTCTCTATGGATGCCAAAAAGGAAGGCGATCTCATTTACATCGTCGGCCTCACATACAACGAACTCGGCGGGTCACATTATTACAGCAACCATGGATTCATCGGTAATACCGTTCCTAAAGTTGATGCAGTAAAAAGCAAGAAAGCCATGGATGCTTTAAGTTCCGCCACACAACAAGGTCTAATCGCCGCATGTCACGATTGTAGCGAAGGGGGTATCGGAGTGGCTGCTGCTGAAATGGCATTCGCTGGAAATTTGGGAATAAGCATTAAACTGGATTTCGTTCCGCTGGGTGAAAAGATCGACCGAAACGATTACATACTATTTTCGGAATCGAACTCCCGGTTCCTGGTGGAAGTAAAACCTGAAAACAAGGATGCTTTTGAAAAGGCGATGGATGTAACAGATTTTGCGATTATCGGCGAGGTAACCGGATCGGGGACGTTAACCGTTTCCGGGATTGACAATCGTCAAGTCATCTGGGCAACTGTTGAAGAACTCAAAGAAGCATGGCAAAAACCTTTACGTTGGTAGGAGAGAACTTTTTGGAGTGCGCAAGCCCGGCTTGCGATCATCATACCGTGGAAGCCAAGCTTCCGCACTCCATATTCAAGTTTTAAGAGTAAAATATGGCTACACCGAAAGCACTGATCTTACGAGCGCCCGGAACCAACTGTGATGAAGAAACCGGATTCGCTTTTGAACTGGCTGGGGCTCAAGCCGAGCTAGTCCATATAAACGAACTTGTATCGGGAAGAAAAGCTTTGGCTGATTATCAAATTCTGGTAATCCCCGGCGGATTCACCTACGGTGACGATATCTCGGCCGGAAGGATTCTGGCTAATGAGGTCCGCCTGAAGATCGGCAGTCGTGTTCGAGAATTCACCGATCAGGGAAATCTCGTTCTGGGTATCTGCAACGGGCTTCAGGTCATGGTCAAGGCAGGCATCCTGCCACCCCTTTCGAGCGACGGCACACAGGAACTAACACTGGCACCCAACGATTCCGGCAAGTTCGAATGCCGTTGGAGTTACCTTCGTGCCAATGAATCCAGTCCCTGTGTATTCACTTCCGGAATGGGTATCATGTACCTTCCTGTAGCCCACGGAGAAGGGAAAGTAGTAGCCAATCCCAAAGTATGGGATCATACCAGTATCGCAGTGCAGTACTGTGATGAAGTAGGCAATATTGAGGAGGGATATCCTCATAATCCCAATGGATCAGAACAGAATATCGCTGGTATCTGCGATAAATCGGGGCGAATCTTTGCTTTGATGCCACACCCGGAACGGCATGTCATCGGAACACAGCATCCCCGCTGGACACGTGAAGGACTTAAAGAATCCGGTGACGGGCTTCAAATGTTCATCAACGCTGTTAACTGGGTGAAGAGTACCTAAGGCTGTTGCCGCATTTAAAATGTCATTCTGACGGAAGTCAGAATCCAGAGGGGTGGAGGAGAGTAGATTCCGGATCGGAGTCCGGAATGACATTTCATGTGCTACATGGCACTAGTGTACCGTTCCACTAAAAGACACCATCTGGCTGATTCCGTTTATACTGAATTGTCTCAGTGTGAATTCATTCCTCTTTTGACAAACTCAGGACATATTAGACCAAAAATGCCGATTCTGAAGCTAAACTAATCCAAGATCAGGTTGGTAATAACTGTGATCACGATGGCAGTCATTGCAGCTACTACAATAGCTCTAATATCTCCTTCGAAATAATCCCACATCCTTTTGTACCACGGGCGCATGAGATGGTGGGCATGGTCAATGCCTGCTGATGTGGGATAAAATGCTGGGCTGCTTGATCCATATGCACCCAATTCAGAACTCTCGGCCCACCCCCGAATCTCCAAAAGATGAAATGCAGCCGGAAAATCGTCAGGGAAACTACAACTGAACTTTTGCCTACGCGAATCTGCCTCTTCCTCTGAAATGGTTTTTGCCTTTGCCGCCAATTCCCAGCCATCAAATCCACACCCAGTTTATCCAACTAACCAAGGCCTTTGCTCATACTCGTGAACCAGAGCTACAATTAGCTTCTCTGCAAGCTTGCTTGTGCCTTGGTTCTTTTTAATCATCACTGCATCTCTCGTACGCTTTTTATCACCAGAGGCAATCCAAGCAACAGATCACTGGCAATCATCCCGGTATCGCCAATCTCGGCTTTGACTATCTCACCAGCCATGGCATGAAGATAAACACCACACGTAGCAGCATCAAAGGGAGAAAGCCCTTGAACTATCATTCCTGCAATGGCTCCAGCCAAAACATCTCCCGTTCCTGCCGATGCTAACCCAGGATTAGTCACACCACAAATCATAGCTCGCCCATCAGGTGAAGCAACCACAGTAAACGCGCCTTTGAGAACAACTGTCTGGTTCCATTCTGAAGCTGCACTTATAGCCGACTTCAATCGATCTTCCTGCACATCATCTGTATATTTTCGAGTCAAGCGAGCCATTTCCCCTGGATGCGGGGTAAGCACTGATCGATTCCCTACACTCTCCCACCATCGTTCGTTTTCGGATAGGATATTTAAGCCATCAGCATCTAATACCAGAGGCATGTCCGGAGAAAGGCTGCTAAGCAGGCCGCGAACAAATTCTGCCGTTTCTGAGTTCTGCCCTATCCCACATCCCATAAGTAACGCATCGTAGCCAGATAAATTTCCCATGACTACTGATACGGCCTCGGCACTAACAATGCCCGGTTCCTTCTCCGGTAACGGCAAATAGGTCACTTCAGTTAGTTTACTTGCTAAAATCGACTGCAAGCTCTTGGGAATAGCGAGCGTTACCAATCCCGTCCCAACACGCATAGCTGCCTCACAAGCAAGATACGCAGCCCCAATGTAGTTCATCGATCCAGCTACAACCATCAACTTTCCAAAAGTCCCTTTATTGGCATCGAGTGGCCGTTGCGGTAGTATGCCTCGGACCGTCTCAGCCGTAACAAGCTCAGTAGGGATACCTTCGGCAAGATAGTCTGAAATACCGATATCAGCAATCTCGAGTTGTCCGAGTTTTGTTGCCCCAGGAAATCTAAAAAGACCTATCTTGGGATAACCCAGCGTTACTGTTAGATCGGCATAGAGTGACGCCGGATCGATGGCACCGGTATCGGCATCAAGTCCTGATGGAAGGTCAATCGCCAGAATCTTCAGTTCCGGATTTGATTTCTTCACCGCCATCACCTGTTCCAGCATTTCTTTGATGGTGCCTTCAAATGGACGGACATTACCGGTGCCAAACAGGGCATCAATCACCATATCTGCCGAAGAGAGGATATCCCGATATTTCGATAGACTTTCATCGGCAAAGGCATCGGTCCATGGGATATTCCGTTCTATGTCAAGGGCAAAGTTCTTATCGTTTTCAGTTTTACGTTTGACTAAAAATAAGTGAATCTTTGCTCCCCAATCATGCAAGTGTCGAGCGGCAACGAGCCCATCCCCCCCATTATTCCCCGGACCGACCAGTATCATAATCGATTTACCATCAATTCTACTCAGGAGATCACGAGCGCTTTCTGCCACCGCTAATCCGGCATTCTCCATCAGCACTTCCGGCGGTGCACCCACATCCGCGCTCCTGCGTTCAAGATCGATCATTTGTTCCACAGTGACTATTTTCACCCTTTTCCCCCAATCACTGAAGCAATAGCATAATCCCTGGAATGCGATAATGAAATGACAAGGTTGTCTAACCCTATCTCCTCTGCCCGCACTCTAGCGCCACCAGTCAGATGAACGACTGGCGATCCACCTTCGCTGGATAGTATTTCGATATCACGGGGTGAAATCCCAACGTGCCCCGTTCCCAGTGCTTTCATCACCGCTTCTTTCCCTGCAAAACGTGCAGCTAACTCAGGTACGCGATTCCGGCAATAGGTAATTTCACCCGGAGTATATATCCTATTGAGGAAACGCTCTCCCCAGGAATCGACTGCTTTGCCAATACGGGAAATCTCTATGATATCGATTCCGTGTTTTTGCATGATTCGGTTATCCGGCGTTGTACTTGTTCATTGCGTCGGAAATACCTTCGGTCAGAATGCAATAAATCGCTTCTGCAACTCTGGGCATTACCTCTTCTACAACAGTTTTTTCTTCCGGTGTAAAACGCCCGAGTACGAAATCGGGAGTGCGTGTTTCCTCATAGAAATCTACTGAATCATTTTCCAATGGACCAATGCCTACTCTTATTCGAGGAAATTCATTACTCCCCAAATGCCGAATGATAGACTTCATACCGTTGTGCCCGGCAGGGCCTCCCTTTTCCCGGATGCGAATTCGACCCAAAGGTAGATCAACATCATCATAAACAATCAGGATATCCGAAAGTTCAACTTTGTAGTATCGTGCCAGCGGCGCAACCGATTCACCACTGAGGTTCATGTATGCCTGAGGTTTTGCCAGGATAACCCCTTCGCCACTCACTTCACCGAATCCTATCCGGGCTTTAGACCGATGCTTGCTAAACTCAATGCCATTATTACGGGCAAATTTATTAATACATCGGAAACCTACATTGTGGCGCGAATCAGCATAAGCACGTCCGGGATTCCCCAGCCCCGCAATCAATTTCACCTTGTTCTTTCCTTCCAGAAATTCAGGCTCTGTTGCTGTAGACCTGAATAAATCTACGAAGCGATCGATCGTAAGTTTTTTCCACATCATCGGGGAATAAGCATGCAGGAAGCTCTCTGCTGCTCCAATGGTATGAGAGGCATTCGCAACAATTACCCTTTCTGCTGCAAGGTTCATAGGTACAATTGCAGTTCTTTTTATTAGCATCGGTTTTGCATTCCATAGCGCCACCTTTTCTAAGATTCTACCTGAAAACAACTGTCAATGGTAGTCGATATTATAGAAAATCCCCTCCAAATCACGTTGAAGGGGAGTGTTCCTTTTACCTCTCTCTGTAATACTATGGCTTAG
Source organism: Chloroflexota bacterium (assembly GCA_013203045.1). Classification (GTDB taxonomy): domain Bacteria; phylum Chloroflexota; class Dehalococcoidia; order SZUA-161; family SpSt-899; genus JABMQN01. The sequence goes on along the minus strand of JABMQN010000089.1, from coordinate 18,629 downwards.
TCACAGCTTGTCAAGTGCTTCTTATTTCCTCTTTAATGAATCTAATGTATGATGCCGCAAAGCAAATTGCTGTTAATGCCATCAATACAATAAGATGCGGACCAGTAAGTTTCAAGCTTTGCCTTACCGATACCGGGGTAAAGTCAGTTAGCTCTGGATTAACCTCCATCCGAGCCTGTGTAATTCCATGCAGGGTCCGCCTCTCAGGACTAAGTACGATATCAGATGCTTCCGAATAAAGTACCACGGGAGAAACTAGAGCAATTTTGTCTTGTATGTCTTGATGGTTTACTTCTTCTTCAGGCTGAGAGTATCGATCAATAGGTTCTTGCCAATCTGCAATGAGACCTGCAATCATCGACATGAATACCAGGAAGAATATCCAAATTGAAAAAGGCACTAATGCCGAGGTCACCGTTTTTTTGAACAGAACAGAACATAGTACACCTACTCCCAACCAGAAACCCACATAGAGTAAGGTTAAAATATAAAAAATGAATATTCTTAGCACTTCTGCGGAGCTGGGGCGAATACCGATCGCAGCTATCCCCAACACAGACGTACCTAATACGATCGCTGCCATCAATATTGCAATGGTCACAAACCCTGCTAAAAATTTGCCATTTATGACAGAATCTCTAAACAAAGGTTGCGAGAGGATTCTGCTCAAAGTCCCGCCCGTTCGCTCGCTATTTATGGCATCAAAACCAAATATGATGCCAATAATTGGGCCAAAGAAACTGATAAATGCCAGGAATGAAGGTAACGTGTCACCACTAGTAGTAAATACGCGAATAAAAATAAAATCCGTTGGATTGAGACGAACGTCTCCACGAACATTTTCAGCCGCAGTATAAACGGCAGCTCCACAGATAATTACGATCATAAAGACCAGGATAATAAATCTATAGCTACTAAAATGATCTCTAAGCTCTTTCCAGAAAACAGCTGTCATTTACCCTAATCCTCACTGAAATATTTCATATATATTTCTTCAAGAGCATAGTCACGGGTTTTTATTTGAATTGGCAAGCTACCACTTTCGACGATAGCCTTTGATACTTCCTTTTTGACGTCTCTATCGCTAAAAATTGATAATGAATTGCCGGTAACGTCTATCCCTGTAACCCCAACAATCGATCTTAGCAAATTCATGAGCCCATCCGTTAATTCTGTTACTTGAACTTCAACGGCATTCTGACCTTTTGTAAACAGCTCCGTGTTTAGTTTTTCTATAGACCCTTCAGCCACAAGTTTTCCTTTAGCTATTATTCCTACTCGATCACATATCTTTTGAACTTGATTCAGCAGATGCGATGATAGAAGAACAGTAATACCATGGTTTCTTGCCATTCCGATAATCACATCGAGCACATGGGAAACACCAGCGGGATCTATTCCAGTTGTAGGCTCATCCAGAATTACCAATTTCGGATCCTTTACCAGAACATCAGCAATCCCTAAACGCTGCTTCATTCCTTTGGAGAACTTGCCTACCTCTTTATCAGCTACCTCCATCAGACCCACTGACTTTAACGCCTCATCTATTTTGCCAGTTGCTTCCTGACGTCGCATACTATTTAGCCGCGTAATATATCGAAGATTTTCTCTGGCTGTCAGATCATTATAAAAACCCACATTTTCCGGGAGGTATCCTGTTATACGTTTTACATTTAGCGGTTCGAATGTGGTATTGTAACCGCTAATGCGAGCCTCGCCATAAGTCGGTTCAGTTAATCCAAGAAGCATCAGGATAGTTGTAGTCTTCCCTGCACCATTTGGACCCAAGAATCCGAATACCTCACCTTCACCTATCTTAAGGTTCAGCTTATCTACAGCTATTGTTTCCCCATAGACTTTAGTCAGCTCTGCCGTTTCCACAACCGTTACGGTCACTTTCTAACGCCTCCTAAGCCACAAAAAGATACCTAGTAAGACGGCTAATATTACTACCACTACGATAACGGCAATCCACAACCAACTATCCGAAGTCTCAACCGTAATACGAAATTCCAAATCTGCATTAGGACTTTGTCCTTCGCGAGCCCTCACAACAACAAGATAATCTCCAGCTATCGCTTTACTCTTGGGTTTGACAATCATATCGACTGTGGCAAAATCCCCTCCTGTCTGAAGATATGCCACACTCTCAGGTTTAAACTCAACCTCCCAACCCTCAGGTAAAACTGGCGCTGAGAATTCTATATCCTGTAATGGCGCTGTTCCATCATTAAGTAAGACCAGCGGTATCTGCACTTCCTTGCCAGCAGTCACTTTTGCACTGAGTACTTCTCGTGTCGTACCCATTCGCATATGATGAGACCCTGTTACCACGGCCTCGAATACAATCGTATCGGTGATATCCCCCGAACTGGCACTAAATTTTACCTGGTACTTCCCTTCTTCGACGACCAATCCAGGCGTGACTCTCACAATGATACCTTCACTTGAATCCCCCCCTATTTTCAATGAAGCAATATTCTTATTTCTATCTGTTGAAGGAGAGAAACCGACTTGAAAATTCTGAGGTATATCTGCAGCAAAATCGTACGTCAACTCTTCCGCCGAATTGTTCGTTACTTGTACTCTGTATTCCAAAACTTTTCCAGGTTCGTCTTCCAAACTTGGGTAGTTTACCGAGAGTTCCACACTCGCAGGTCCCACTTGAGCACCTTCATCGGTCATTACCACAATCGTAAGATCTATGGATTGCTGAATTTGTTGATCACTACTTGTAGCCGCTAGAGTAATCGTGTACTCACCCTCAGCAACGTCCGAAGCCGGTGTGCATTTGAAGGTCAATCGCTTCGCATCACTCTCTGGCTCAAGATGAACACTATGCACCTGTGCACTTCCTGCTGAATTAGAAGTTATAACAGCTTCCCACCCTTCTGGAGTCGAGATGTCAAGATCGATATCCTCGGCTATTTCGCCCATATTGGAGATGTTTACATATAAAGTTATATCTTCACCTTGAGATATACCTATACTGGTAAAATCCGTATAGAAGGATATGCCCCTCGCTCCATTTGCCGCTAATATGTTCGCTGTACTTAATGTAGCGATAAGCAGTAGTGCCAATAGCAGGGAACTTACTATTCTAACCATTCCAGATTATCCTCCTGAGACTATTTTATATATGCTAACATTTTCTCTGCATTATATATATTTATTACGTACAAAGCAATACCCTAAGCACTTACCGATTTCTTGACAAAGGGAAACGCAAATTGTAATTTTAGGTGGAGCCCAAACCAACGGGAAACCGTCATTAAGCGATTTGATACTGGAGGATTTGGCATGACAGAATCGGTAGTCACCGAAGAGATGAAAGGATGGCTCAATAAAGAGCTTAACAGAGTTGAATTTGATATTGAAAAAGTATTGTTGAGACGATATGTAGAAGCAATCGAAGACGATAATCCGCGATGGAAAGAGATTGTTCCCCCCAATATGTTCACAGCGATCTTTGCCGAGGGTGGATTGGTTCAGTATCCATTCGAAACACCTCCCAAACTCCTTGACGGTGGTGGAGAATGGGAGTTCTTTCAGGAAGCACGCCTTGGCGATACGTTAACTGGCGTTCGTAAGATCGTGGAATATAAAGAGAAAGAAGGCAAACTGGGGCATATGTTGTTTGTTATTCGGCAAACTGAATGGACCAATCAGAAAGGTGAGTTGGTGGCCCGGAATCTATCCACCTCAATTTTGTATTAGTGCAGAAATTCTGCCGGGGTCTGGGGGTGTCCCCCAGGTTGGTCCGAACCGGGTGATAAACGAGACAATCGGAGGAAAATACTAATGAGCAACCAGTTATATTTTGAAGATATAGAAGAGGGAACTGAAATTACCCCCTTGATAAAGCATCCCACACCTATGCAATTAGTAAAGTTTGCCGGAGCTTCCGAGGATTTCAATCCGATACACTATGATAAAGACAAAGCACTAGCTGATGGCCTGCCCGGCACCATCGTGCATGGAAGATTGAAAAACGCTTTTCTCATCCAGCTCCTGACCGATTGGATCGGGGATGAGGGTATGTTAAAGAAAATCGCCATTCAACATCGTGGAATGGACCTTCCAGAGCATCCCATCGCTTGCAAAGGGACTGTTGTAAAGAAGTATGTTCAGATTGGGGAAAACTTCGTTGATTGCGAAGTCTGGACTGAAAATGAAAAGGGAGAGAAAACTGCACCGGCTACGGCGACAGTCACGTTGCCTTCTCGATAATGAGTGGATAGTGCAGTGCTAACGTAGTGCGAGGCTTCAGCCTCGCGTTCAAGCGACCCTAAAGGGTCGCGCTACGAATCTACAAGCGCGTACCAGCTTAGATATCCTGATAAGAGTTTAGCAGACATGACAACAAACGAATCTTCGATTCCCACTGATTTCATTCGGAATATCATTAATGAGGACCTCAGAAACAACAAAAACGATGGTCGCGTTCATACGCGTTTTCCACCGGAGCCGAACGGGTATCTTCACATCGGACATGCCAAATCAATATGTTTGAATTTTGGCATCGCTGCTCAATACAACGGACTCTGCAATCTGCGGTTCGATGACACTAATCCTTCCAAAGAAGAGGAGGAATACGTTCAGTCGATTATCGAAGATGTGCGCTGGCTGGGTTTCGATTGGGATGACCGATTGTTCTATGCCTCGGACTACTTCGAGCAGATGTATGAGTATGCTGTACAGCTGGTCAAAGCTGGCAAGGCTTACGTCGATGATTTAAGCGCAGATGAGATCAAGGAATATCGGGGAACTTTGACATCCCTCGGAAAAGAGAGTCCTTATCGCAATCGGTCGGTTGAAGAGAACCTTGACTTACTAGAGCGGATGCGAGCAGGGGAATTCGAAAACGGTTCACGGGTGCTTCGAGCCAAAATCGATATGTCCTCCCCTAACCTTAATCTGCGCGATCCAGCCATGTATCGCATTCTGCATGCGGAACATCATCGCACAGGAGACAAATGGTGCATCTACCCTATGTACGACTGGGCCCACGGTCTCGAAGATTCAATTGAAATGATTACTCATTCGATCTGTACTCTGGAGTTCGAGGATCACCGTCCCCTCTATGATTGGTTTCTTGACGAATTAGGAGCCTATCATCCGCAGCAGATTGAATTTGCTCGTCTTAACCTCACCTATACGGTGATGAGCAAGCGCAAGCTACTGCAACTGGTTGAAGAGGGTTATGTTAATGGATGGGATGATCCACGGATGCCGACCATATCCGGCCTCAGACGACGTGGATACACGCCAGAATCCATCCGCACTTTTTGTGAACGGATCGGCATAGCAAAGACGGATAGCACAATTGATATAGCACTTTTAGAGCACTGTATACGCGAGGACTTGAACAAGCGAGCCCCGCGTGTCATGGGAGTATTACGCCCGCTTCGTGTGGTCATTGATAATTATCCTGAAAACGAGAAAGAAGAACTTGATGCTATCAATAACCCGGAAGACCCCGATGCTGGAATTCGAAAAGTACCTTTCTCACGAGTGATATATATAGAACAAGATGACTTTCGCGAAGATCCACCGAAAAAGTTCTTCCGCCTGGCCCCCGGTAGGGAAGTGCGACTGCGCTATGCGTACTTCATCACCTGTACGGATGTGGTCAAAGATGAGCACGGAGAGATAGTTGAGCTGCACTGTACCTATGATCCGGCATCCCGAGGGGGCAACTCTCCGGATGGTCGAAAAGTGAAAGGGACAATCCACTGGGTTTCGGCAGATCATGCAATTGAAGCGGAAGTACGTTTATACGATCGACTTCTGGCAGTAGCAAATCCAGCCGGTGACGAAAATGGCAAGGACTTCAAGTCATATCTGAACCCAGATTCTCTTGAGACTGTGACAGGTTATGTTGAGCCGAGCTTAGCTGGAGCAGCACCATTGAGTCGATATCAATTTGAACGGCTTGGCTACTTCTGTGTTGATTCTCAAGATTCCACCAAAGAAAAGCTGGTATTTAATCGAACCATCACACTGCGAGATTCATGGGCCAAGATCGAACAGAAGCTCTGAAAGTAAAGTCGCAATCTGATAACGGCATGGATCTTTTTGACCTGAATCGAGAGCAGCAACTTCAGAAAGAAGCTCCCCTCCCTGCTCGTATGCGACCCCGTAACTTTTCCGAGTTTGTTGGGCAGGAACATATTGTCGGGGAAGATAGGGTGTTGCGCCGGGCTATTGAGCAGGATCAACTGCCCTCTATTATCCTCTGGGGCCCTCCGGGGAGTGGAAAGACCACCCTGGCTCTCGTCATTGCGGCTGTTACTCAGTCTTACTTCAGTCCAGTGAGTGCCGTCAATGCCGGAGTGGCTGACCTTCGGAAGGTAGTGAATGAGGCCAAAGAACGTCGCGGGATGCAGGGTCAGCGGACTATTTTGTTTATTGATGAAATTCATCGTTTCAACAAAGCCCAACAGGATGCGATTCTTCCCCCTGTGGAAAATGGCACGGTCACGCTAATTGGGGCTACGACAGAAAACCCATCATTTGAAGTTATCTCTGCTTTGCTCTCACGTTGCCGTGTGTTTGCTTTAAACATGCTAACCCAGGAACAGCTTCGAACGATTGTCCAGCGAGCGATTGAAGATTCGGAGCGAGGTTTGGGAGAACAAAACGTCGAGCTTGAAGATGAAGCTTTGCGCCATTTGATTTCCATGTCGAATGGTGATGCCAGAATTGCGTTGGGTGCCCTGGAAATGGCGGTTCTAGCTACCGCGCCGGATAACGATGGAAAAAGCCACATAGGACTCGCTGACATTGAGGACGCATTTCAACATCGGGCATTAATGTACGACAAATCAGGGGAAGAGCATTTCAACATAATCTCGGCGCTGCACAAGTCGATGCGTGGTTCTGATCCTGATGCTGCCCTTTACTGGCTGGCACGAATGTTAGAAGCTGGTGAAGATCCGATGTACATAGCGCGGCGAATCGTTCGATTTGCTTCAGAAGACATCGGTCTGGCTGATCCTCAAGCACTGGTTCAGGCTAATGCAGCACAACAAGCGATACATTTTATTGGTTTACCAGAAGGAAGCCTTGCCCTGGCCCAAGCAGTAGTCTATTTGGCCACAGCGCCCAAAAGCAACTCATTGTATAAAGCATACGGGCAAGTGCAACAAGATATTGGCAAGACCGGTAATCAGCCAGTTCCTCTGCACTTACGCAATCCGGAAACCGGATTAATGCATCAGATAGGTTATGGGGATGGATACAAGTATGCCCATGATTTCCCCGGTCATTTTGTGGAACAACAACATTTACCCGATAGCCTCAAAGGCCGAAAATACTATCGGCCCGGGAAATTGGGATTCGAGAAGGAAATCGAAAAGAGATTGAATTACTGGTGGAAGAATAAACGTAGTGATGATGAGTAAAATGTTGAGCAGTGATCGAGTTGTCCCTTCTTGAGAGGGGATTCAGGGGTGTGTCAAGATTTATCATATGAGACGTAGAATCATTCCATACAATCCGAAGTTGAAGCAATTAGCACGTGAATTGCGTAAGAACATGACTCTTTCCGAAGTGCTTCTTTGGAAACAAATTAGAGGGAAGCAAATGATGGGCTATGATTTCCATCGACAAAAACCAATTGACAATTATATTGTTGATTTCTATTGCAGCGAATTGTCACTCGCGATTGAAATCGATGGTGATAGCCATAGTGTGAAGGTGGCGAAAGACAAGGCCCGACAAGATCGGTTGGAAGCTTTGGGAGTCAACTTTCTGAGATTTAGTGAGCGGGATGTTCGGCAGAATATCGAAGGGGTGTTGTACAAGATTAATTCCTAGATTGAGCGACACACCCCCAACCCCTCTCAAGAGGGGAGATGAAAGGACTTTAAGCATGAAAAAAGAGAAATTGATGTTTCCCTGTGGGGACATTTCATTGGAAGGCGTATTGTGGCTACCTGATGATAATGGCCCATTCCCGGCAGTTGTAGTCTGCCATCCACATCCGCTATACGGTGGGAACATGAACAATAACATTGTGCATGAAGTCTGTGCGGCGCTCGGTGAACATTCGATTGCCAGCCTGCGCTTCAATTTCCGCGGTGTGGGACGAAGCGAAGGAAGTTATGCGGATGGAATTGGAGAACAAAACGATGTGAAAGCGGCGCTGTCTTTTCTGGAAGGTCGAGAGGAAATTGACTCATCCAAACTTGCACTTTGTGGATACTCATTTGGCACTATGGTAAGCATACCGGTCGCCGATGTCGATGAACGGATTAAGGCATATGCCGGAGTCTCCTCATTTTTTGTAGCCCCTGATTTGCTCCGGAATTTCCACAAGCCCAAGTTCTTCATCCATGGCACTAACGATGACTTCATTTCCCCACGGCAAGCAGTGGAGATCATCAATAAACTACCTGATCCCAAAACATTTGAACTGGTGGAAGGCGCTGACCATTTCTGGTGGGGGTTTGACAGGGGAGTGGGAGAAAAGGTTGGCAGCTTCTTTGCTTCCTGTTTTAAATAGAGTGCAGCTTCTACAGTACTACAAGCCCGACCAGACCCAGTATAATCTGGTATGCTATCCAGCCTAACACGCATGTTCCGATCGCCCGCCAGGTAGAGAAATCCAGGGCCTGTCTGACAGCGATTACACCTGCAATCAACGCCCAGATACCCACACCATAGAAAATCAGAATTCCAATGCCCGGAACGAAAATAAAGAATCCCAGGATTAATGGTGAGTGAGCAAAACCGATTGTTCGTAAGAGCTCACCATAGGTAGCAGACGTTTCCGGAACCTTGAATATCATTGTACCCAAACTCCATGTTAAGAAAGACCAAACCATCCAGCCAATGATAGAACCTACCACTAATCCCAGGAGCGCCTTATAAATCGATGGCGGATCATCCGCCCAGAAAGTAGATATGGCAGCTCCCAGCCAGATGGCCAAACTCACAATTAGTACTACAAGAAAGGCTTGCCTGGTAGCTGTAGTATCGGCCTCAACTTCTTCGTAAAGATCAACTTTCAGCTTAGCTGCGCGAATCATCCTGTTTGAAAGTGAACTGGGATTACTCATCGTCTTCTCTTGATTATATGTATTTTATCAGCGAACTGCGCTATTTGAAACTCGCCATATTATACCATTCATTACTTACCGATGTAACTTGAACCAGTTCCACAGGATACATTTACACCAAAACAGACTAAATACAACTTGACATACCATTCATTTGAATGTAATATTCCCATTACCTTCACTAATAGAACGTTGTGATAACACAACAAAAGCAGTACTCATTTTGCAAAATAGCTAGCCTTAACATATACTTAAATTGGTATAGTCAGAGGAATCGCAAATGCCCAAAACAATCGCCGAAATAAATGAAAATATCCGAAAAGGCAAAGCAGTTGTCGTCACTGCTGAGGAAGTCATCGGTATCGTCGAGAAAAAAGGCGTTGAAAAAGCCGCCAAAGAGGTTGACGTGGTTACCACCGGAACCTTCGGTCCGATGTGTTCCTCGGGAGCATTTTTAAATCTGGGGCACACCGCACCGCGTATGAAAATCGGTGGTGGAAAGGCTACATTGAATGATGTTCCTGTGTACACCGGAATAGCAGCCGTGGATGTGTATCTTGGCGCGACTGCCATGCCCGATGATGATCCACGGAATAAGAATTACCCTGGTTCTTTTGACTACGGTGGCGGACATGTGATTGAGGATTTGGTAGCTGGCAAGGATATCAAGTTGGTAGCTACTACCTATGGAACAGATTGCTATCCAAGAAAGAAAATAGAAACCCTAATCAATCTGAAGGATATCAATGAGGCTACGCTGTTCAATCCTCGCAATGCCTACCAAAACTATAATATTGCCGTCAATTTGTCTGATAAAACAATCTACACCTATATGGGTGTTCTAAAACGAAATCTGGGCAACGTGAACTACTCTACCTCCGGGCAGCTTTCGCCGTTGTTCAACGATCCGTACTACCTGACAATTGGTGTTGGAACTAAAATATTCCTGGGAGGGGGGATAGGCTATGTATCATGGTACGGTACACAGCATAACCCTTCCGCTTTGCGTAGCGATAATGGTGTACCTCGAAGGGGTGCCGGTACTCTGGCAGTAATTGGAGATTTGAAACAGATGAAACCAGAGTGGCTCGTTGGGACAAGCATGGTTGGGTACGGTTCGACGTTAACTGTAGGTATCGGGATTCCAATTCCCGTACTCTCAGAAGAGATACTGAGCTATACGGCAGTTAAGGACGAGGATATATTCGCTCCAATCATCGACTATTCCGAAGTGTACCCGCAGCGCAAGCCCGATATTCTTGGCGAAGTGAGCTATGCTGAGCTGAAGAGTGGTAAAATAGAAGTCATGGGGAAGGAAGTCCCTACAGCTTCACTTTCGAGTTACTACAAAGCAACCCAAATAGCTAACACTTTAAAAGAATGGATCAATAAAGGAGACTTCCAGCTTACTGAAGCGGTTGCCTCATTACCGGGAACTGAAGATGGTGTGAATTTGAAACCACTGAACGACAGACCAATAGAATAAAATGGGGGAGTGTGAATTATGAATGAGAAAGTTGAGGCAGCACTGAACGAGATCAGACCAGCCTTGCAGGCAGATGGGGGAGGAGTCGATTTAATTAGTGTTGTGGACGGTGTAGTCAGCGTGAAACTTACCGGTGCCTGCGGGGGTTGCCCTATGTCCACGATGACCCTGAAGATGGGCATCGAAAGAGTATTGAAAGAGAAGATACCGGAAATTAAAGAAGTAGTTGCGGTGTAAACACGTCCAACTACCATTTTTAGGAGGGGTTCCAATGGAAAGAAAAGCTGTTGTTTGCCACTCCTGCGATAGGGAATTGGAGCATAAGCCAGGGTGCGCCCCCTGCGAAGAACTCACGGGATGGATTACCATTTCCATCTGGAAAGGCAAAGAAGCCGTTGATCACTATAATTTCTGTCAATTCGATTGTTTGCAAGTGTGGGTGGAAGATCAGTCTCCCAGGATTCCCAACGTCTTTCTGAATGCATTTAGCGAAGAAACAGATGGAGGCCAGTAAAATTCAAGTGCACTATTTACCGGAAAACGAGGATTGAACGTGGCAGTTACTAAAAGGGTAGTTTTGCATTTCCCGCGTTCTCTTGTTGACCAGCCTATCATGTGTCGGCTGGCAAGGGAGTTCAATATCGATTTCAACATCCTGAAGGCCTCTGTAACTCCGAAGGAAGAAGGGTTGCTGGTAGTGGAGTTGACCGGGGAATCCAAGGATTACAAGCTCGGAGTGAAGTACCTGGAGAAATCGGGCGTGCAGCTTCAACCTCTGAGCCAGGATGTTATCCGCAATGAAAACAGGTGCACTCACTGTGGTGCCTGTGTTGTGCTTTGTCCTACCGAAGCATTAATTGTTGACCCTGCAACCAGAAAGGTCAATTTCGTTCATGAAAAATGTATTGCATGTGGCATCTGTGTCACAGCTTGTCCTCCTCGGGCAATGGAGATACGTTTCTAGACTTGAGTCGATCGTCTCTTCTGTTACTCAATTTCCGATTTCCATTAGGATAAACTCGGCATGTATGAGCCGAAAACGTACCGTCATCAGATCAAGGATACAGACCTGACCTCTTTTACGGTCACCGTTAAAGAAACCGACCTGTACATCCGCGCTCGTCGAAATCTCAGTAGAAAAGCTTTAAAGGCGGTCTCAAAACACCGCGATGCTATTGAGGGATATATAGAGCGACATCCATCGTTTCTTACCTCACTCGAACCGCTATCAGTTGAGGACAATGCCCCCCGAATTGTGAAGGAAATGTCGCTGGTTGCGGAGTCGGTTTCCCTTGGACCCATGGCTGCGGTGGCCGGGGCTATCGCAGAATTTGTAGGGAAAGAGCTACTTGATTTCTCACCTGAAATAATTATCGAAAATGGTGGAGACATATTTCTGAAAACCACTCGAAACCGATTGGTCGGTATCTATGCCGGGGAATCTCCGCTTACCCATAAAGTCGCATTGGAGATCAATCCGGAGGACACCCCTTTAGGGATCTGTACTTCTTCAGGAACCGTCGGACATTCGCTAAGCTTTGGGAAAGCTGATGCGGTTATAGTCCTTTCTTCTCGCACGGCCCTCGCGGATGCGAGTGCTACTGCCATTGGCAACTTGATTAAAACCGCGGCAGATATTGATTCAGGAATCGAGTTTGCTCAAGGAATAGGCGGGTTGAAAGGGATCGTGATCATCAAAGGTGATAAGATGGGAATGTGGGGAAATTTGAAAATCACACCAGTTAATTGAAATGGAGGTCAAAACAAGATGTTCGCTATCGTTCTTTGCACCACTCCTGTTTCAGATACTGAAAAACTGGCTCGCACTCTAGTTGAGGAAAAGCTGGTTGCTTGTATAAATGTCGCCGATGTTAAATCGTTTTTTCGCTGGGAAGGGAAACTGGAAGAAGAGGAAGAAGCACTGTTAATTATGAAAACCAAAGCCGATAAGGTAAAGGAAGTTATAGATCGAGTTAAGGTGTTGCATAGCTACGATGTGCCGGAAGTGATCGCTCTTCCCATTATTGACGGCAACAATGATTACATGGATTGGGTACGGGAATCGGTAGAATAGATTGACTTCGCCCGCCTGCTTTGCTATAGTCCAATAAATCCAATAAATTAACTAAGGGAGAGGTGTATCTTGAGCCAGGAACGTCGAACTTTGCGCCATGCTTATGGATTCGAGGATGTAGCCTTGGTTCCTGGGAATATTACGATTAACCCGCTTCAAACTGATATTGACTTTGACCTAGGCGACCTCCATTTCGATACCCCAGTTCTCGCTTCGGCTATAGATGCCGTGGTAGATGTCAATTTTGCCATTGCCATGAGTAAATTTGGAGGCTTAGCTGTCCTCAATCTCGAAGGTCTCCAAACACGCTACGAAAACGCAGACGAACACTTGATAGAAATTGCAAGTGCTTCTGATGATCAAGTTACTCCTCTAATGCAGAAGCTTTATTCTCAGCCCATCAAAGAGAATCTTGTAGGTGATCGAATAAGGGCAATCAAAGATGGTGGAGGGATTTGCGCTGTATCAATAACCCCCGCTCTTACTAAACAACTATACCCAATCGCCGTCGAAGCAGGGATGGACGTACTTGTTGTCCAATCAACTGTTACCAGCGCCAGGCATGTCTCTAAAAGCGAAAAAGGATTGGTTTTCTCCGAACTTCGCGAATGGGTATCGGTTCCTATTATCGTGGGGAACTGTGTCACCTACAGCGCCGCCAGAGCACTGATGGAAACCGGAATAACGGCAGTCCTTGTTGGAGTGGGGCCAGGTGCGGCTTGTACTTCGCGAGAAGTGTTAGGTGTGGGTGTACCTCAAGCCACTGCTACAATGGATTGCGCAGCAGCTCGTGACGATTATTTTCGCGATACTGGAAGATACGTTCCTATAATAACCGATGGAGGTATTCGAGCCGGAGGCGATATCTGCAAATCCTTCGCCTGTGGTGCGGACGCAGTTATGTTGGGATCGATAATGGTACAGACGGCAGAGGCCCCCGGCAGAGGCAGTCACTGGGGAATGGCAAATCCTCATCCGGGGCTCCCGAGAGGTGTACGCGTTAAAGTTAATCAAAACAGCACTCTCGAACAGACGCTCTTCGGCCCGGCCTCAGTTACCGATGGAACCCAGAATCTGATGGGTGCACTCCGTACCAGCATGGGAGTTTGCGGAGCACATACCCTCAAGGAATTCCGTCAGATCGAAATGATCATTGCCCCATCCATTAAAACAGAGGGCAAACAACTACAAAGAGCCCAGGGCAAGTCATAGCCATCAGATTTCTTCTGCCGTACGTATAGACATAGTTACCTGCAAATGCTAGACTTTAACCGCTAAATATTGGTGTAGGTTACTCACATGCGGGAAGCTATGCTCTTTGAGCGACAACCCGAAAACCACGTGCGATGTAATTTGTGCGCACATCGTTGTTCGATCGCAGATGGAAAGAAGGGTATCTGCCATGTGCGTGAGAATCAGAGTGGCATCTTGCATACCCTCGTTTATGGGAAGACCATTGCACGGAAAGTAGACCCAATCGAGAAGAAACCCCTCTACCATTTCCAGCCCGGTTCCACCAGTTATTCCATTGCCGCACCCGGCTGCAATTTCCGGTGCCATTGGTGCCAGAATTCGGATATCTCACAAATGCCTCGCGAGCAGGACATAATCATGGGAGCCAATGCCTCTCCCGAACAGATTGTTTCTGCTGCCCAACAAAGCGGTTGCGAGAGTATCGCGTACACCTACACCGAGCCAACCGTTTTTTTCGAGTACACCCTCGATACAGCCTGGCTTGCTCATGACGCAGGGTTAGCAAATGTTTACGTTAGTAACGGCTACATGACCAGCGATATGCTTCAAATCTTTCACCCTTACCTCGATGCAATCAATATCGATCTCAAAGCATTCAGGGAAGATACATACAAGAAGTACATTGGGGCAAAGCTACAACCGGTACTGGACAGCCTGAGGCTTTTAAAGCAATTCGGTATTCATCTGGAAGTAACCACACTGATTATCCCCAGTTTAAATGATGATCCTTCAGAATTGAGAAATCTGGCTGGATTCATAGCTAGTGAATTGGGGGTTGATACCCCATGGCATATCAGCCGTTTTCATCCAACGTATAAGATGATGGGCATATCAGCAACACCTGCGGAGACTCTCCTTAAGACACGCGAGATCGGGAAGGAGATGGGGCTTCGCTTCATCTATTTGGGAAACATAGCAGGTCATGATGGAGGAAACACGGTTTGCTATTCGTGTGGTAAAACGGTTGTTGAGCGAGTGGGTTACCATACCAAAATCACCGGACTTAACGGCACCAACTGCAATTATTGTAATGCCGATCTGAATTTCAGGATGTAGAGAGGAGGTCACGATGGTCAGGAATGCAGCAGTCGCTGGGCGTTTCTATCCAGGCACACCTTCTTCGCTTCAATTGCAGATAGAAAGATTGGTTGATAGTACTGCCCGTAAAGAGAAAGTAATCGGTGTAGTATCTCCACACGCCGGCTACCCCTATTCCGGACCAGTGGCGGGAGCAACGTTCTCCCGGGTAGAATTGAAAGGTACATTCGTCATAATTGGACCTAACCATACCGGAATGGGAATGCCATTTAGTATCATGACTCAGGGCACCTGGGAAACCCCATTGGGTCAAGTGAGGATCGATTCCGATCTGGCAACAAAGATACTAGATAACTCCGATTACCTTGAAGAAGATGAGGTCGCGCATGTTTACGAGCATTCGATTGAAGTTCAACTGCCATTTTTACAGTATTTCAAACCAGATATCAAAATAGTACCGATTCTACTCGCTCACTCTGGAATCACCACCTTTAAAGAGATTGGAAGGAGTATCGCCTCGGCTATTAAAGATACACACAACGAAGCTATAATAGTTGCCAGTAGTGATATGACTCATTACGAATCTCATGAGAGTGCCAAAAGAAAAGACATGAAGGCGATCGAGGCCATTTTGGCTTTGGATGAAGATCAACTATTACAACAGGTGGAAGAATTGAATATTTCAATGTGTGGATACGGCCCGACAATTTGCCTGATTACTGCCGCCAAAGAGCTGGGGGCAAAGGAAGCTGAACTCGTTCGCTATCAGACTAGCGGAGACACATCGGGAGATTATAATAGAGTAGTCGGTTATGCAGGAGTAATCATCAAATGATACAAGATAGAAATGTTCATCCATTGGTTGAACTAGCCAAGAAGACGATAGAAATGTACGTCCGCGAAAGAGAGACTCCGCGGCCTACTTCACTGACCCCGGAAATGCAAGACAAGGCTGGAGTGTTTGTCTCTATTCACAAACACGGGCAGCTTCGTGGCTGCATAGGCACATTTGAACCCACCCAACCCAGCGTGGCTCAAGAAGTGATCCGAAATGCTGTAAGCTCTGCAACAAGGGATTACCGATTCTCTCCCGTAACCCCGGACGAACTTCCTGAGCTAACTTACAAAGTGGATATTCTAACCAAACCCGAACCAGTAGATAACAAATCAGAACTGGACCCCAAAATATATGGAGTCCTCGCTATTTATGGTGGAAAACGTGGAATTCTGCTTCCCGATTTGCCAGGGGTAGACGATGTGGATCAACAAATAGATATCGCCTGTAGTAAAGGCGGTATCCTTCCTGATGAACCCGCCAAGCTGTACCGTTTTGAAGTACGCCGGTTTCAGTAGTTGAATTGGGAAGCCCAACCCTTATCTGTGATGATCCTCGGTGCTTGATTTGAGTTAGGAGATACTGTACTCACCCTGTTTAATAACCTGACGGTGCAGAAGATGAGCAGAACTTTCCAAATGATCTTTTCTCTATCTAGATAAACCAATTACTCCAAGACAGGTATGGTTGTTCGCAAAAACCCCTCCGCTGGAGCATAGATACTGGTCAAACTGCAATCCGTAGTCCCATACTTCTGGGAAATCACGCCATAGTGCTAAGTGATAAACCGGTACCATCATATTGGCGTGAGTGTTGCCTCGGAATCCTGGCGTGGCAGCCTCTTCGGTAGCCAAGTATCCGCCAATTTAATGTCTCCTCTCGAAAATACCGACACTCATCCCCCCATACTTGATCAGTTACATGGCGAGGAAAAGTACCTTGGTTCCTCCTCCGATAATTACTGCATCAAAAGTTTCGTCGGGTATTAAAATGGCTCCTTGATTCCAGTTTATAGCTAAATCGCTAAGGCCAGATAGCTTCGGCTACGTTAGTTAGTCCCAATTCCAGTAATTTGGATTTGCTGGGTTTTCCGGTCTCGGTGTCCCAGTCCATTGCCTGGAAATAATCCTGACGCATTACCTCCCCATCTATTTCCTTGCCGGCAGTCGGGCCATCCGGTAGTGGAGGATGACCAAGGATTCGATCCGGAACTTTGAAATCCCTGGCAGTTAGCCCTTCCCGGATATTGAAGGCCTGGCGAATGTTGCCAATTCTCTCCCCAATCTTGAGCACATCATCAAAGGTATAGTTGGAACCAGTCACCAGATTCAGGAATTCGGGGACAGCACTCGCATCCATAGCCAGATAGCCAAACATACAAATCCCGGAGCTATTGGCCACATTGTTCAAGCTGACAGCCACCTTATGTATTTCGCCGCGTCCAGCGCAGGAGGCGGGATCGTAAGGAACCGGTGGCATTCCTGATAGAGGCGTCAGTCCTTCATTCCCCTGGGTGTGTCGACCGGGAGTAGCATCAATGAAACCGCTGGCATATGGCGCATTTGCGCGGGGATCATGAAGGCCTGGTTCCTGCCCCCCGACGTGCATGGCATACTGTTCGGACCCTTTCCCTATCTTCTCCGCTGCCGCCTTGACACCATCGGCCAAAATATCGCCGAAGCCCTCGCGATTGGCTAGTTTTTCAGTCATGGCAACTATGGATTGATGGTTGCCCCAGGTCATTTCAATGCCGTCGGTATCATCCTTGGTGAGGATGCCATTCTCATAGCATTCTATAGCAAAGGCTATTGAGGTTCCGGCGGATATGGTATCGATGCCGTGGCGGTTGCAGATATCGGCTGCCGCTATGACAGACTCAGGATTATTGTTGAGGCACATATTGCCGAAACTGCCCAGCGTCTCGTACTCCGGCCGATGCACCCCGGCGGCATACTTGTACTGGTTGGTACCGGCTTTCATCAAGGCCCCGCACGAAATGGGGCAACGCCAGCAACCGTACTTCTTCTCACTGAGTTCCTCCATGGGTTGACCATAGAACGGACTGGCATCGGCAAAATCGACCAACGCAGCTCCTCCCCAGTTTTTGGCAGGTGCCTCTCCGGTAAGGTGCAGGAATTCCATAAATCCGGCGGTGCCTCCGATGCCGATGGAGAGGTACAATATCGATTGATGTATTTCCTCAAGATGTTTCTTTCTGGCTTCTTTGATTTCAGCTTCGTGAGCTACTCCAACAGATCCCTTTCCATTGACGGCGATGGCCTTGAGTTTCTTCGAACCCATTACCGCACCCAGCCCGGAACGCCCGGCGGCTCTTCCCTTGTTATTCATCACACAGGAAATGAGGGAGAGTTTCTCCCCGGCCGGGCCGATACAGGTTATTCGGGTATCTTTGCCCAGCTCATCCTGCAGCATGTCCTCTGTATCATGGCTGTCTTTGCCCCACAGATGACCTGCATCCTTGATTTCAGCTTTACCTTCGTTTATGGAAAGATAAACGGGTCGATCGCTGGCACCAAGGATAAAGATCGCATCATAGCCGGCGAATTTGAGGTGAGGTCCAAAATCTCCGCCCGAATTGGCATCTCCCCATCCACCGGTCAAGGGTGATTTCCCGACAACACAATAGCGGGAGCCGGTCAGCGCGGGGCTGCCGGTAAGCGGCCCGGTAACGAATCCCAGGATCGCTTCGGGTCCCAGGGGATCTGCCTTGGGTTTTTGTCGATCAAAAATGATTTTGGCTCCCAGCCCGTACCCTCCGATGAAATCCTTACACAAACTTTTATCCAGAGGTTCATCCCAGGTTTTTCTTTCTGATAGGTTTACGAATAGAATCTTCCCTACATATCCGCCTTGCAT
>JABMQN010000088.1 GCA_013203045.1 Chloroflexota bacterium | reverse complement strand
GGTCAGCCAGGTCTCTAATGACGGCTAGAATGGCCATGCACTCTGAGCCGACAGCGATGCCGAACTTGGACTGCATGGTGAAACCATCAGTTCGACCGCCAATACCAATGATGATATTGCGCATTGCCTGAGCGCAGAAGTCCATGATCCAGCCCAATTCCACGCGGGTGGGATCTATATCCAACCGACGCATGCCGGTGAGTCTCTGCAACTGTTCATCGTTGTAGTTGCGCTCGTGCTGCATGCGGGCAGTCATGGCAACCATGGCCAGGTTGTGGGCGTTCATAATGTCATTGATATCGCCGGTAAGTCCCAGTGAGAATTCAGTCATAGGGATAAGCAGGGAATTTCCACCACCAGCAGCGGTACCTTTGACATTCATCGTCGGGCCGCCGGAAGGCTGACGCAAAGCAGCGCCAACATTTTTGCCCCGCATTCCCAGTCCTTCGATTAGTCCCAGGCAAGTAGTGCTCTTACCCTCACCCAGCGGGGTCGGTGTGATCGCGGTCACCTCGATGTATTTTCCATCTGGTTTGTCTTTTAGCCGATTGATGATCTTAAGAAAATCAAGCTTGGAAAGACGTCCCATTGCGAGAACCTCGTCTTTCTGGAGTCCCAGTTTGTCTACCCATTGTTCCGGAGTTGGCATGTTCTCTTCGGCAGCTTCAGAGATCTGCCAGTCCTGCATTTTAGTGGCATCGTATGGCATAGTATTTCTCCTTATATCTTTAATCTTTGTATTGCCCTTTCAGGTCAGATTTAACTCGTGTGTTACATTGACTTTATGTTACTGAACTGAATACGATATCAGCTCCTGCGCCTCTCCCGTTTCATGGTCTATTTCCTTGACACTGGTCTTAACTTTATCTGAGTGCCACATAGTTGACACCTTTTCACCGTTTTCATCGTATTCCACTGTCCTAAAGCACTCAAACGTTCCCGCTTCAACAGTGATTTTTTCTACTGCTTCAACTTTATATGTCTTGGTCTCAGTTTCATTTTCAGTGTATGTTTCATCGCCTGCTTCTATGTTTGTGACAGTTGACTCAATTATGACGATCTCCTTACCTACTTCCAGAGGCCACCGACTTCCTGAAGATATTTCATAGGTTGCCTCGGTTTCCGCTGTGAATGCTGTCCCCTCAGTCTCACCGGACATCTTCATCCAAATTGGAAGCAGGAGTTCCTTATCGAATCCAGCTATTGCTTCATCGATCATACCTTCGGCAGGAGGATCGATCGTCATCTTTACTACATATAAATCGGCGCCTTCAACTTCATCTTCTCCGGTCACTTCCATGGTGATAGCATATGATGCACCTTCCTCGGTGTTGGTATACTCCCACGTGTCCCCTACTTTTAGTACAGGCAGTTGCCCTGCCTTATTTTCGGCATCGTCATCATCGCCGTCGCAAGCTATCACACTCGCCACAAGCACCAGCATCAAAAAGAAGAGGCATAAACCAGAAGATATTTTCTTTACAGCATGCTCCATGAAAAATCTACCCCGTAGTAATTCCAGCTCGCCGTTCAGCAGCTACGACAGTGTTCTGCATCAGAATGGTGATAGTCATGGGTCCGACACCACCCGGAACCGGGGTAATGGCGCTGGCTTTTTCACTGACCGGTCCGAATTCAACGTCGCCACGAAGGTCGGCTACCATTTTGTTCGGGTCCTTTTTGGAGGGTTTCATTCCAACGCGATTAACACCAACATCAATAACCACAGCGCCTTCCTTAACCATATCCGCCTTGATGATCTCAGGAACACCCATGCAGGCAACCAGGATATCTGCCTGGCGCGTATATTCCGCCATATCAGGAGTGCCAGTGTGCACAACGGTAATGGTAGCATTGCCACGTGCGTTTTTCTGGACCAGCATGGCCATGAGCGGTTTTCCCACAATATTGCTGCGGCCGCAGATCACCACGTGTTTCCCTTTAGGTTCATTACCGCTGCGGATCATCAATTCCACTGCGCCATACGGCGTGCAGGGCATGAAGTACGGATCACCAATGAGCATCTTGCCCACGTTGATCGGATGGAACCCGTCTACATCTTTGGCCGGGTCAATTAAATCAAGCACTTTGTCCGCACTTATATGCTTGGGTACAGGAAGCTGAACCAGAATACCATGAACATGCTCTGCCTTGTTCATCTCTGCAACCTTGGCAAGAAGTTCTTCCTCGGTTGCCGTCTCAGGGAGCACTATCGTCTCTGACCAGATTCCTATCTCGTCAGCGGCCTGTTCCTTTCCGGTTACATACGAGACGGAAGCAGGATCATCACCAACCCGGATGATCACCAGACCAGGAGTTACCCCCTTTTCCTTAATTTTGGTTACCCTGCCTTTGAGTTCAGCCCTAATCTCTTTTGCGACCTCGGTTCCCGAGATTATCTTTGCCGTCATATTCGACCTCCTTATTTATATGAAATCAGATATCTTTACTGAAGTATCTTCAGGGAAAAGCGCTCTAATAGTTCTTCTCATGGTGACAAAAACTCTGTTTTAACAGCACATCAGTGGATAGGTACATTTCGAAATCGAAAAGGAGTTGTATAAAACGTAGTCGTGTGGAAAAGGTGTAGAATATTTTGCACTTGTTTGCATAACTCGCACGCCCAGCAAATTATACAATGCGAGCTATATAGAAGGCAATAGGTGTAGAAGTTTTCAAAAAGATACTATGTAAATACTTTTACAGGTTTCCACAAACCTTTTTCCCGATCGAACTTTACCAGTGCAAGGAATCTCCCCTCGGACGAATACGCTCGTCTCTGTTCCCCGTCATATTCTTCATGTCCTTCAGCAACAGTAAACGGACGACCATGGATTACTGAATCTTCCTCGACTGTACCTACCATCACGGAATCCAAATGACCAAGTATGAAATCCGGCGAATGCACAATCGTTTGCCACTTACCTTCCTTAAAACACTCTTCGAGCTGTGTAATCGAAACTGATTCATCTACAGTAAAAGGCCCACTTTGAGTTCTGACCAGACTCTTTAAATGTGCACCGCATTCCAGCATTTGACCAAGGTCATGAGCCAGCGAACGAATGTAAGTTCCTTTACTACATTCTACTTCAATAGACAGGATTGGAGCTTTCCATGATATTATGTCTAGTTCGAATATAGTAACCTTTCTCGGATTTCGAGGCACTTCGATTCCAGCACGAGCCAAATGATACAGCGGTTTCCCCTGATGTTTTATCGCGCTAAACATCGGGGGTATTTGTTCAATAGAGCCTCGGAAAGATGATAAAGCTGCCTCCACCTGTTCTATGGTCAAAGATGAAGAATCTCCGGTTTGGACAACGTTGCCACTTGAATCATACGTATCAGTGGCAGTACCAAATTCTACTTCGGCACGATATGTCTTTCTCGAATCGGTCAAAAAACTTGCCAGCCTTGTAGCCCGACCTATGAGGATAGGCAAAACACCAGTTGCATCTGGATCGAGAGTGCCTGAGTGACCTACCTTGCGCACCCCGCTTAATCGCCGCACAAGGGCCACCATCTGAAAAGAGGTTTTACCCTGAGGTTTGTTAAGGTTTATAATACCATCAAAAACGTCGTGTCCCAATTCTGCCCCTATGTACCAGGGCTGTTCTTAATAGACTGGTCAATCAATTGGAACAATTGTTCCGCCTTCTCGATGGAATCATCTTTTTCAAATATCAGCCTGGGGATGTAGCGTAATCTGAGACGTGATCCTAACTCATGACGCAGAAAATCTGAAGCCGATGCAAGCCCTTCAAATATCTCCGTTTCATCTGTATCAATACCCATGACACTAACGAATATCTTAGCTTGCACTAAATCAGGGGAAACATCTACCCGTGTAATAGAGATAATCCCACCAATGCGAGGATCATTGACATGGCGGATTAGTAACTCACTGAGTTCGCGGCGAATGGCCTGATTGACTTGTTTCTGCCGCCTGCTACTCATTGTTTCTCTTTATGGTAGAACTCGATCGTGTCACCGACAACGAAAGAGGTGAAACCCTCAATACCAACACCACATTCATTACCAGCAACCATCTCAGATGCATCATCTTTGAAATGCTTCAAACTGTTAACTTCAGCTTCATGAATAAGTTCTCCGCCACGCATCACTCGAGCAAGACTGCTTTTCTTAACTTTTCCATCAGTGACATAACAACCAGCTATATTGCCACCTTTGACTTTGAACGTATCACGCACTTCAATATGACCATCTATAACGTCAACATAAGTCGGCTCCAGCATTCCTGTCACGGTCTTCTCAATATCTTCGATGAGTTTGTAAATTATCTGATACGTCCGTATTTCAACACCCTCAGTTTCCGCAACTCTCACTACCCTGGGCTCTGCACGAGTGTTAAAACCTATGATTACGGAATTGGAGGCAACAGCTAACATGATATCACTTTCGGTGATGCTGCCACTCCCATCATGTATTACTCTGACCTTAACTTCATCAT
The DNA here is from genome assembly GCA_013203045.1 of Chloroflexota bacterium. GTDB lineage: Bacteria > Chloroflexota > Dehalococcoidia > SZUA-161 > SpSt-899 > JABMQN01. Next base: position 33,018 of record JABMQN010000088.1, on the reverse strand, counting down.
TTTCCAATTGCTCGAGGGAATTCTTGATCGGGTCAATGCTGCCTTGCACATCCGCTTTGAGAATAAGGTTGACTCCTTTAGTCTCACCGCTCCTTATCTGTGCAGAAACATCATCGAGGGTAGGAGCTTTGGCCTTTCCAGCCTGTTGTTTGGCTCTATAATCATCCACTATTTCGCGTGCTTTTTTCTCATTCGCTACGACGGTGAAAGGATCACCAGCCTGTGGTACTTCGCTAAATCCCATGATCTCCACAGGCACCGAAGGTCCGGCTGATTTGATCCGTTTGCCATCATAGTCAAATATGGCTTTGACCTTACCCCAGCATGCATCTGCCGCTAAAACAACATTGCTGATATTGAGTGTGCCTTTTTGAACCAGAAGTGTAACAAGAGTACCTCTAGTATTATCCAATTTACTTTCGATCACCACACCACTGGCTGACAACTTGGGATTTGCCTTAAGCTCAGCCATCTCAGCCACAATAAGAATATGCTCCAGCAAATCTTGAATACCTTCTCCCGTTTTGGCCGAAAGCGGGATAGCAATTATATCCCCACCCCACTCTTCAATGACCAGGTTATGTTCGGTGAGCTGCTGCTTCACTCGATCGACATCAGCATTGGGTTTATCGATCTTATTAATAGCTACGAGAATTGGAACTTCTGCCGCCTTAACATGATTTATAGCCTCGATTGTCTGAGGCATAATGCCATCATCAGCTGCGATAACCAGGATAGCAATATCTGTTATTCGGGCACCTCTAGCTCTCATCGAAGTGAAAGCTTCGTGTCCCGGGGTATCAATAAACGTGATTTCTTGTTCACCAACTAATACCTGATATGCACCAATATGCTGAGTAATTTCACCGGCTTCACTGGCAGTGACATTACTGTGCCGGATAGCATCGAGAAGACTTGTCTTACCATGATCAACATGCCCCAAGATGGTTACAACTGGAGGACGCAGTTTCTGAGCTTTTGCTTCTTTCTTCGAAACAGGTGCGTCTTTAGCAACTGATGTCTCTACTTCCTGCTCAAGTTCAGGCTCACGCCCCATTTCAACAACGACAGCGGCCGCTGTCTCATAGTCAACAGCTTGGTTGATACTAGCCATGACCCCTCTTCGCATCAAACGCTTGATGGTCTCAATTGGGCTAATATCCAGCAGATCCGCCAGGTGTTTCACCGTTAAAGATTTTGGGAGTACAATGGGTGAGTTGTCTTCCGCTGCTTTTGAGGCCGCAACCTTTTTCTTTATCGGGCTTGCTGATGTTGATTTTTTCTTCGCCGATCTCTGTCTCATTCAAGTCCTCTCTCTGCCACTGCTTCAGCGTAAGGAAACGTCATGCCATATTGAACAAGGGCTGTCCGGTTCTCCTGACTCACATTCGTCCGCAAAGCTCGCGCTAACTGCTCTTTGCGCCCTGTGGTAAGTACCTTTTCCCAGCATTCTCTATTTCTGCACAGATAAGCACCACGGCCTGCCTTTTTAGCCTCTTCGTCCACCACAATGTTACCTTTACTCAATCGGACCAAGCGAACAAAATTCAATTTTGGACCAGTTTTACGACAAGCAATACACGTCCTTTCTGGAACGCGAAGCCTAGACGTCTTCATCCTCACCCACGAACTCAAGCTCAATCTCGCTGTCTTCCTCGTCACTAAAATCAACATCTAGTTCGTCTTCATCCTCCTTGATTGTCTTGGTACGCTTGGCCTTCTTTTTGACCTTACTCTTTTCACTCGTCTTTTTCTTTTTGGTCTTCTCGGTGTCACTGCCAGATCTTGCCGCCGCTGGAAGAATATCCTCGGCAAAGCGGATCACTGGCCCCTCAACCGCCGGCACACTTTCTGCAATTACGGGAGCGCCACGCACAAGTTCTTCCTCGGCTTCCTCTTCAACCACCTCTTCCACTACTTCCTCTATTTCCTCAACGATCGGTCCCTCTATTTCCTCTACAGGAGGCGCTTCCTCAAGAAGCAGCCCCTCTTCTGCAGCCGCAGTGGCGCTCTTGATATCTATTTTCCAATCCGTCAGTTTCGCTGCCAGCCTGGCATTCTGCCCTTCCCTTCCAATAGCTAAAGATAGTTGGCCATCCGGTACAACAACCACAGCCGTTCCTTCTAACAAGTCCAGCTTCACATATGATACCTTAGCTGGACTCAGCGCATTGGCAATAAACACTTTGATATCAGAATTCCATTCCACCACATCGATTTTCTCACCCTGTATCTCATTTGTGACATTCTGAATTCTGATACCACGAAGGCCAATACACGAACCAACCGGATCAACCTCTCCCTGTTTAGCCACAACCGCTACTTTAGTTCGGAAACCTGCTTCACGAGATATTGCCTTTACTTCAACAATACCATTGGCTATTTCTGGCACCTCAATTTCAAATAATCGTTGCACCAATTTCGGGTGTGTCCTCGAAAGCAACAACCTCGGCCCTCTATTGGTTTGACTCACTTCCACCAAGTATACTTTTTGTCTTTGCCCGACCCGATAGTTCTCTACCCGTACCTGCTCAGACAAGGGTAGCAACCCTTCTGCTTGTCCCAAATCAACAAGGATATGCCGAGCATCAACTCTCTGAATCACACCATTCAGCACATTCCCTTCTTTATGCGCGAATGTTCCGAAAATGAATTCGTGTTCCGCTTCACGGAGACGCTGCATGACAACCTGTTTGGCCGTCTGAACTCCAATTCGTCCAGCATCCAGCGGATCAATTTCTACGCTGATCTCTTCGCCAAGATCAACACCCTTTTTCACCTTCTTTGCATCTGCTATTGCGATTTCATGCCAAGAATCGCTCGGTAATTCCACAACAGTCTTTTTAGCATAAGCCTTTATTTCCCCGCTGGTCGAAAGTATATCTATGGTGACATCATAGTTCTTATACGTTGAAAGCAATGCCGCTTTCACCGCTTCGAGCACCAGTTCTTTGGGTAAATTTCTCTCTGCCGCTAATTGAGTAATTGCTAGCAAGAAATCGTTTTTCATCTCACCAACTGCCCCTTTTGCTATTCTTATAAAGCAAAAATTAAAAAAGTGGGTTCTCACCCACTTCCTATCACCGCTAGAATATACCACGTTTTGAGATGTATTGCAATCAATAACGATGCTACAATCGATCGAATGACCATATTATGACAAGCTCAAGATACTATATTTCTCGTGAAATTCCAGTTTCATCAAAAGTATAGGACGGATTTGTATCATGAAAAACACTGAATCAAATAGCAAGCGGGAGCCCCCATCGTATGTGAGCTCCCGCTTTTGTTTGTTCCCGATTAAAACGTGAATATTCTAGTTATGCACACTCCTGACCCCGCCACATCCACAGCATGACATCTCCTCCATCTTCAGCTACTCCAATGTAAGCCTGGATTTCTTCTCCATCTTTCTGCCAGTAACTCCAGGCCATCTCTCCCAAATCCATAGTCATCACTTCTTCCCAACCATTCTCAGGCATCCCATCTTCATAGAACGAAGCTACATCCTCCACTTCCCCGTCGACTTCATAATATCTCCACTCGAGTCTACTGCAATCGCCTTCGTCACCTCCAGCCATTGCCATCGAGAATTCCTCCGCCTCATCAGCTCCCGGATAAAGTGGAATATCGTCCCAAGTAAAATCGCTGACGGTGAATTCAACATCCGGGGTTTCCCCACCATCCTCAGGTGTCTCGTCCCCGATATCATCAGAGCCGAGCCCTTGCCCTCGCCACATCCAGAGTATAGTTTCACCATCCTCTTCAGCGACCCCTATATATGCCCCTGTATCCCCACCATTTTTCTCCCAGTAACCCCAGGCCATTTCCCCCAGATCCATCGTCATCAGTTCGTCCCAATTATAATCGGGCATTTCATCTTCGTAGAATGATGCGACATCATCCACATCTGCATCTACTTCATAGTACCGCCATTCGATCTTCTCAAATTCTCCATATTCGGCACCGCCGAGAGACATCGAAAATTCTTCGGCCTCATCAGCGCCCGGATAGATTGGAATATCGTCCCAGGTGAAGTCACCGGAGGTAGGTCTGTCCGTGGATTCTTCTGTGGGTTCCTCTGCTGGTTCTTCGGTAGCCTCAGAGGTTTCAGCCGACGTCGCTTCAGCGGTGGCTTCCTCATCATCGTCCCCGCTATCACAGGCAGCAATGCTCAAGCAACTCAATCCCAATACTAAAACCATCATCAAATAGATGAGTTTTTTCACGATATCACTTCCTTGCTTTTAGCTTTATGGATATACAAAATACCGCGCTTATTGTGGCGGTATCATACTTTCCTAATCCATACCTTCCAAATCCTCAAGACCTTCAAACATTCCTTCTAGGTCCTCAGGATTAAAATCTTCCATACCTTCCATGTCTTCAAACATATCACCGAAATCTGGCGTATCAGAGATCTCATCAGCCGGTGGCGGTGATATATCAATCGACGAATTTATATCTGTAATATCAATCTGGTCATCAGAAACCATCTTCTCACCCATAGTTTCCATTTCTGTTGTCCCCTTGGATCGAATCATGATTTACGGCAAACCACCCTCGTCCGCAATCCAGACTTCACCTTTATAATGAGCTTCAAGTTCCCCAACACCTCCAGGAGCATCCGCTACATCCACAGTGATGTCAGCATCAACTTTATAATGTTTACAGTTGACGCCATTCACTTTTTCCTTACCCTGATAGTCCATGTCGCTATCCATGTCCAGATAATCGGTTATGTCTGTGGGCTCTTGACTACTTACATCTTCGACTGTACTCTCCATCCAACTATCGCCCAGCTTCATCCATTGCGTGCTACCAATAGTGATAACTTCTACATCTCCCATCCCCATACCTGATGGATCAGGCATGATCATATGTGTCGCCTTAGGGGAAGGATCATTAACCACCGCCATATCCATTATGACAGTAATTGTCTCCATCCCGGCATCAGTCATACTCGGCATCTCACTAGTTGACTCCAAGTGCATCCGATAGCTCTTCAGATCATCCAGATCGCCAAAATCCCCGAATATGTCATCATCGCCAGTTGGCTTTGATGTAGGTTCGGAAGTCTCCTCGGATGTTGCCTCAGCCGTCGCATCCGCAGTTGCTTCAGCAGATGTTGCAGCTGCCGTCGCTTCAGACGTGGCCTCGTCACCATCATCATCGTCGCCACCACCACATGCAACCACTGCTATACAACTGATCATCAGGATCAGTACCATCATCAGATATGTCAGTTTCTTCATTTATCTCCCTCCCTATTTCAACCTGTTTGTTTAAGTTTTCTATATTGATTTTGCATATTGCCAATAGGCCTATTTTGTGGCCAAGATTCTCTATTATTACTTCTTAAACCCACCTCAAATGTCATCTGCAGATACATTCTAAATGTATTTTTCAGCTATTTCGCCTACTTTTGGCAGCATGTACTTCTCACCCTGAAACGCCTTGATCATCAGGAGTATCCATAGCACTAGCGATCCAAGACTGAGCAAGATACCCATTATCCAGAACAGTATTCCTATGTAAGGTATCAATGCAAGTATCCATAAACCGATTTGAACTACAGTAATACCACCAAAAACGATAATGGATTGGACTGCATGGAAGCGAACAAATCGATCCTCTTTCTCAATGAAGTAGAACACCAATCCCGTTATCCAGCCCAGAACGTAACAAAGCAATCCAGCTATGTTTGGCTCCAGACCAGTAGCGGAACCTTCTTCTATCAGCTTACTGGTGGGCTTCAAAGGAGCTCCACACTTCTTGCAAAAACCGGCATTATCAAGGTTTTCCTCTCCACATTTACTACAAAACATCTCATCTCCTTACATGCAAGTTCTACCTTTGCCATGTACAGCTAAAGATCGATACTTACAGGCTTTCTATGTTCCGGTTGATGATTCTATTCTTGCCCTTTGGAAATCAATAACGAAAGTCCACCCAGGACACCGCACACCAAAATCCCGTTTACCATTTGCTCGAAGAACAGGGAGCCTTTCCACGTACCCTCTGCTCCCTCAGCGCCCGCTGCATATAAAATACCAGTGAGAAAAGCGAGGAACAGTGCGAGTACTCCCCCCAGGATAAGTATCATTCCCATAGGCAATGATTTGACCATATCAGGTATATTCCCCTTGGACAAAACGGCAAGACCAGCCAGGATACCGCATACCATAATCCCGGTCACCATATGATCAAAGAATATTCCGGCCTTGGTTGATCCTTCTACCCAATCGCCGGCACCTGCGGCAGCTAATATGCCGGTAAGAAATGCGAGGAAAAGCGCCAGCACCGCCCCTAAGAGAAGTATCATTCCAATTGGCAATCCTTTGACCATATCAGAGACATTCCCCAAAGACGGGGCGCTCACTTTGGAACCCCCGGCACTGGCTGTGCCAGATGAACTTAACGAGGCACCACATTTCTGACAAAAACCACCGTCATCAGGATTATCTGCACCGCACTTTTGACAGAACATAAACCCTCCTTACTGCGAACACGATTACTATCACGTATCCGCTATTTTAAATTGTGACTCTCGTGAGCTATGCTAAACTAGTAATATACAACTGTCAAGGTTTCTGGATAGAAAAACAGTTTCTTCGGGCCGAGAATTCTTGAAGTTTCCCATGTCAGACATCTCAGAGGGTAATCTATGAAAAACCCTATTCAAAAAATTTACACAGAGGTCCCGAGAACCTACGAAATACTGAATCACACATTAACGGTGGGACAGGATATACTGTGGCGCATGAGAGCCGCCAAAACCGTTGCAACAGAAGGCGGGACATTGTGGCTGGATATGTGTAGTGGAACCGGTGAGATCGCTGCCAGTCTTTCTCGAAAAGCAAGAGATGGAACAACCGTTGTGGCTGCCGATTTCTCCCTCCCTATGATGCAAAAAGCGATAAATAAACCGGAATCGAAACAAATCACTTTCACCCTTGCCGAAGTTACTCACCTGCCGTTCCGCGATAACTCCTTCGATGCCATTGTCATCTCCTTCGCCACCCGAAACATAAATACAAGTAAAACGAATTTAACCAAGGCATTCCAGGAGTTTCATCGAATATTGAAGCCCGGAGGTATTTTCGTGAACCTTGAAACCAGCCAACCCAGATCCAGTCTTATACGTCGACTGTTCCATCTTTATGTTAAGTTAACGGTGCGTCCCATTGGCCGTCTCGTTTCTGGTTCCGATATTGCCTACGCTTATCTTTCACACACAATGCGTCGATTCTACGGTGCAGATGAACTCGCCGAGATAGTACTTGAAGCAGGTTTTTCAGAGGTGAGTTTTAGGCGGATGTTTCTGGGGATAGCCGCTATTCATAAGGCCCGCAAATAATATACGATGCCTACGCCATGTAAAACATTCTAGCTTTGGCCAGTAACCACGATAATGTATGGTCAAATCGGAGTACAGCATATCTTCCTATCAAAGCACACGTAGCACCAATTAAAATCCCACCAGCAATGTCTACCGGGTAATGTACTCCAACATACATTCGCCCGAAAGCCCACAAAGCTACCAGTATCCACACAGCTATTGCAGCTCGCCGATCAGCAAATCCTATTCCAGTGGCAATAGCTGCGAGCCCACACATGGCATTTGAGGGAAACGAAGAATCAGGGAGCGGGAAATAGAGTTTCTCCATTGCAAATTTAGCTTCGTCGTGGTTCAAGTAAGGACGATTCCAAAAATCACCTGTTTGATCCTGTATCAAACAAAGCGATTCAGCAACTATGAATCCAAGAGCAGTTCCTACCGCAACACCGACAATCACTTTCTGATTGTATTCTCTGCGCGCATAGTTGCGGGTGCCAAACCACAGGCATACCAAAATAATTGCGGCCACTTTTGGAGCAAAATAGTTGCTGGCCAAAACTTTCCCTACCTCATCAAGAACCGACCAATTATCGACCAAACTGGTAATCCAGACAGACAACTGCCAATCGGGTGGCATTATTTATCCTTCCCAAGTGTATTTGATCGATGATGTATAGCTTGTAACAAAGTCATTTGCTTGAAGACTTCAATACCTTCCGAACTGTCTGCATTCTCATGGTGTTTTCGATATGATCTATATTTGATAATCGAAGGGAGAAACCCGGTTAGCAATAGCGCTAATCCCCCCCCTATCAAAGTAGATAACGCTTGATCATCATGTTGGCCTTTTGGGCCACCTTCTCCAACTTTCACAGCAATAAAGAACCAGGCGAATGCACCAATTATCAGCACTACACCAAAAACGTATCCCACGATTCGATGCCTGAAGAAACTGATCCCTTTGAAATCAGCCCATGACGCGATCACCTGAAAGGTCCCCAAACCAAGTAAAAACACCAATAAAATCGATTCCCAAACCAAAGTGGCAATATCCTCCCCAGTATTATTCAGACTAAATTATCTACAGATTATAAACCGTCATCAGAAAATTGGAAAGCCTGAAAGAATTTTTTTCTTGACTTCACGGTTTCTTCATATTATCATATCGATATCCGATAACGATATTCGATATTTATGGATTTGATATGATAGACCAGGAATTCTATTCCGGCTTCATCCGTCTTCATATTCTACATCATGCTTCTGAGAAGCCTATCTTCGGCTTGTGGATAATCGATGAGCTGGCTCGCCATGGCTACAAATTGAGTCCAGGAACACTTTACCCCCTGCTTCACGGTATGGAAAAGAAGGGCTACCTGCAATCCACCAGGGAGAGTTCGGATGGTCGAATGCGACGTTTGTACAGAATCACGCCCCCCGGGGTAACAGCCCTTGAATCGGCCAAGGAAAAGGTCCGCGAGCTTTTCGGGGAGCTGTTTGAAGAATGAAACCACAAAGTGGATTCTTCAAAGGCATTACACGAAATTTATTCCTTCTGGGAATTGTAAGTCTGTTCACCGACCTCAGCAGTCAAATGGTTTTCCCCCTGATTCCTCTGTATCTAACCAATGTTCTTGGGGCTGGCGCTTTCGCAGTCGGTATAGTTGAGGGTGCCGCAGAAACAACTGCTTCTCTGTTAAAAGTTGTATCAGGCTATTGGTCAGATAAAATCCAGAGAAGAAAGCCTTTCATCCTGTTCGGTTACTCTCTCTCAGCAATCACCAAACCCCTGTTCGCTTTCGCCAGCATATGGGGATTTGTACTCTTCATCCGAGTAATAGAGAGGATCGGCAAAGGTTTGAGGACAGCTCCAAGAGATGCACTGGTTGCAGAATCCTGTGACGAATCTGTAAGGGGAAAGGCTTTCGGGTTTCATCGCACTGCCGATGGTATCGGTTCAACCTTGGGGGCGGTTCTCGCTTTCATCTTTCTTGGATTTCTTGATTACGAAGATATCTTCCTTCTGGCTTTCATTCCAGGAGTGATTGCAGTGTTGGCAATCCTGCTCATCAAAGAGAAAGGTGCTCCCCCACAACAAGAAACTAAAAATACTTCTCTACACGTGAGCTTACGAGAGCTACCAATGAATCTAAGATTATTCATCATCGTTTCCGCAGTGTTCGCTTTCGGCCATTTCGGATATGCTTTTCTTCTGCTTAAAGCAACCGACATCGATCTTTCTGACCAGAAAGCGATCCTGCTTTACGTCTTCTTCTACATCATCTATACCCTTTGCGCGATACCTTTAGGAGTTCTTTCCGATAAGGTCGGAAGAAAACCTGTTTTAATGGCTGGATATTTGATTTTTGGAATCACTTGCTTTGGCCTCATATTCACTTCAAATGCGTATTCACTCCTGATCTTTTTCGGACTATATGGGGTATTTTTCGCCATGATCGATGGAGCCCAAAGAGCATTCGTCGTAGATCTGGCACCCGATCACTTAAAGGCTACAGCCTTGGGAACATTCCATACGGCAATAGGACTGGTGGCACTTCCCGGGGGGATAATAGCAGGATTGCTTTGGGATCACATTAACCCGGAAACAACGTTTATGTTTGGACTCGGACTAGCACTTCTTTCGGCGATTCTTTTCTTTTTTGTGAAAATCGAAAAACCTAACAGCAAAAGTGTTACTTCTCATAGATGAATCACTGCAAAATCTGCTAAGATATTAGAAATCGCTCATGAAATACTTTGTTCTAATCCCGGATGGAGCCGCTGGTTGGCCACTCGAAGATCGCGGTGGCAAGACCAGCCTGGAACTTGCTCACAAACCGAATCTTGATGCCATGGCCAGAGAGGGCTATGTTGGGCTGGCACGCACGGTTCCCGAGGGAATGGAACCAAGCAGTGCCTGTGCCTGCATGTCCATCATGGGTTATGATCCCCGAACATACTTTAGCGGTCGCGGTCCGATAGAAGCAAAAAGCCTGGGTATAAAACTTGCCGATGGTGAAGTGGCTTTCCGATGCAACACAATCTCCGTGCGCGATGGGAAAATGTGGAGTTTCAATGCAGGTCATATTCCCGATTCCGAATCTCATCCTATCATCGAATCTTTGAATAAAGAGCTTGGAAATGAGAGGGTACACTTTCATCCCGGTGTGGGGTACCGGCATATTTGTACCATCAAGGACGGGATAGCTTGCCTTGATGCTGTTTGCACTCCGCCACACGATATCCCCGACAAACCCATCTCCGAGTTCTTGCCCCAAGGCGAGGGGTATGAATTGTTGCTTGAACTAATGGAGCAGTCCAAGCAGGTTTTAGAAAATCATCCTATGAATATCCAGCGGCAATCTCAGGGAAAAACACCAACAAGTATGATCTGGCTCTTCTGGGGTGGTAAACGGGTTCCTGATTTTCCCCCATTTAACGATCGTTTCGGTTTGAAGGCAGCAATGACCTCCGGTGTCGGTTTGCTTGAAGGACTGGCCGGACTTTCCGGAATGACGATCCTCAGGATTCCCGGTGTCACTGATAATATCGATAACGATTACGCAGCTCAAGGCGAAGGAGCCCTCAAGGCACTGGAAGAATACGATATAGTTTTCGTTCACATTGAAGCTCCTGACGAATCCGGGCACGAGGGCCTCACTGACGAAAAAATCAAATCCATTGAGCAAATCGATGAACTGATCATCTCGCGACTTCGCACGTGGAACAAAGATGATCTCAGGGTACTGGTTATGCCCGATCATCCTACCCCCATAGAATTAAAAACACATGTCCCAGACCCGGTACCTTTCGTTCTCTGGGGGTCAGGATTTAAAAGCAATGGAGCCGAGTCATTCTCTGAACAGTCCGCCAAAGAAACCAACCTTAACATTGAACATGGTCATGACATAATGAAAATGCTGATCGATAGCAAAATCGATAACCAATAAATGAGACAGTTCATTTCAACTATTGGGATAACCCTAAAAAAACATCTACCTCAACGAAAGCTTGCACTCGATATCCTCATGGAAATCGGGATACTCGCTGTAGTGTATGTGGTATATATGTATTCGCGGGGAAGTGTCGATGCAAAAGAAGTCACAGCCCTTGAGCATGCACGGGAAATCATGGACCTTGAAAAGGCTATGGGTATCTTTGTTGAACTGGATATCCAATCATGGTTTTTGGACAGCTCTGCCATGACCCACTTCGCCAATATTCTTTACACCATATGCTATTACCCGGCAGTTATTATCTTCGCCATCTGGGCCTATTGGCGATATCGTTCAAAATACAAATTTATGCGCACTGTCTTTGTTATTTCAGCCATCATAGCTTTCATATCATTTGCCCTTTATCCCACAGCACCACCCAGATTCTTTGACGGTCGAGAACTGGATACAATCACTGTTGAAGACCTCGGTTTCGTCGATACTATTGCTGAACACTGGGATAAAAACGAATCTTCAGACCCTAACACCTACAATCCTTTCGCAGCTATGCCCAGCCTTCATTTTGGATGGACCGTAATGGTCAGTGCTGGATTGCTGTGGATGACCCGATCACGATTCGGCAGAGCACTCGCAGTGATATTACCAATTGCAATGTTCTTCGGCATAACCTCTACGGCCAATCACTTCATTCTTGATGCTGTGGCCGGAGCTATTGTAATCGGTATTGCATTTTGGCTTACCGCATTGATATTTAGACACAAACACAAACTTAGCTTCATTTGGAGCAAACGGACCCACTCCTAAACAGTTTTTAAAAGTCATGTCTGAAGACGAGTGCCACGAGAATTATCCTGTACAGACAGTGATCCTGTCCAACCTTCTGTCACTGTCCATCTACGGTATTGGAGCCTATATCTTAGCAGAAGTTTCAGTTTGGCTCATAATTCCATACTTGATGTATTGTCTCTGGCTGGAAATCAGGGTTATCAGAAGAAGCTGTGTCAACTGTTATTATTACGATAAAGTGTGCGCTTTCGGTAAGGGCAAGCTGTGCGCATTAATCTTTAAAAGAAAAGGCACCCCCGAACTATTCGCCCAAGACAAGGTCACTTGGATTCAGTTGTTACCTGATTTTACTATCTCACTTACTCCCCTCATAGCAGGAATTGTACTTTTGGTAATCGATTTCTCTCTGCTTTTGCTAGCATTGGTAGTAATCCTCGGTGTTCTTACCTTTGGAGGAAATGCGTTCGTCAGAGGTTCTTTTGCCTGTAAGTTCTGCAAGCAAAGAGAAATAGGATGTCCGGCCGAGAAGTTATTCAACAAAGAGAAAGCGCAACAAATATAATGAAGTTTTTATATATCGCACTCGGCGGAGCAATAGGAGCACTTTTAAGATACGCTATCTCCGGTTTGCCGCATCGGTATTTCGAAAGTGTTTTCCCATGGGGAACACTGACCGTGAATCTACTTGGATCATTCGCTATCGGTTTTTTGTGGGGAGCATTCGAAAGAACCACCGTTTCGCCTAACCTTAAGACATTCCTCTTCATTGGAATACTCGGAGCTTTCACTACTTTTTCAACATACAGCATCGAGAGTATCAACTTGTTGAGAGATGGTGAAATCAAACTCGCTCTAACGAATATTTTGATCAGCAATGTAGCGTGTATCGTTTTGTGCTTTGTAGGCTTCATAAGTTCGAGATATCTGGTCAATCTCTTCAGATAGAAGGAGGCCATCCCATGAAATTACCTTCCGAAGGATACTTATTAAGGATTTTCGTTGGTGAAACTGATCGTCATAAGGGCAAACCACTATATGAAGAAATCGTACTCAAGGCAAGGGAACTGAACCTCGCCGGCGCAACAGTAACTCGGGGAATCATGGGTTTCGGTGCTCACAGCCGAATTCACACAGCGAAGGTACTACGCCTCTCAGAAGATCTACCAGTAATTATTGAAATTGTCGATACTGAAGAGAACCTCAAACTGCTCTGGCCATTTCTCGATGAAGCCGTAGGGGAAGGATTAATAACAGTCGAACAGGTAAGAGTGATTCGATATACTCATGCCAAGTCAGAAGATTCATAAAGTTTGTATTTTATCATTTGAAGACTTCAGGCCTCTCAAAATCCGGCCGATAGCATTGCTGGCTTTCTAACTCCTGAACCCATCCCTGAAAGAATCCCAACCTGTATAACTCTTCCAATACCTCATCATATTCTTCTTGAGTTAGGCAACGACCCAATTCAGGATGATCCGCCACCGCCGGAGTAGGATAGTATTGTGCCATTAACGATACGTGAACAGAGGGGGAAAACTCTTCCGCAATGAACTTGAGGCATTGTTTGCTATTCTCAACGTGTCCCGGCAAAATGAGATGTCTGATTATCAGCCCGGATTCGATTATCCCATCATCACTTAACACAATATTGGAACCTTTCTGCCGGTACATTTCCCTTAGAGCAGACATCGCTATTTCAGGATAGTCTGGTGTATCAGAGTATTGCCGGGCTAGTTCGCTATCTATGTACTTCAGATCGGGCAGATAGACATCGATAACGGTTTCCAATGACTTGATGGTTTGCCACTTATCATAGGCATTGGTATTAAAAACATAGGTTGGTTTTCGGCCCCTACTTTCGAGAGCGTTGATAATGACTCTCATCTGAGGGATACAATGCGAAGCAGATACAAAACCCACACATTTACCGCCTTGACCGAGAATATCCTCAATATTCTCTACGGCATCGATCAATTCCATGTTCTTTGATTGATCATGCTGTCCGTTTCGACTGATTTGATAGTTCTGGCAATAAAGGCATTGCATATTACAGTGGGTAAAAAAGACATTGCAAATTCCGTGCTCACCGGAAATGACCGGTTCTTCGCCACGATGAGGAACGATGGATGAGATGTTGAACCCACTGTCAGTTCGGCAATAACCCAATTCATCGGTGTTCCGTTTGGCATGGCAGTGGCGGGGACAACAGGTACAGTCGAGTAGTTCATTTAACGGAGTCAATACTTCTTCAGGGATATGGACAACCATTCACGTTCAATCCATCTCGTAGTGCGATCCTTTAGGATCGCTTCATGCGAGGCTAAAGCCTCGCGCTACATAACCCACGTTTAGTATTCTCGCCCGATTAATGACCGAGCCAGGGAACTGAGATCATCTTTGGATGAATAAGGAATGTCTATCTTCTCAAGTTCAACCAGGGCCATATCGCAGTATTCCGAAGCGGTTTCTTCAGCATATTTGCGGGCATTAACATCATTGAGAATCTTTAATACTACGGGGGTATCTTCATCCGAGACTTTTGGCTGAGCATACACGCGGAGCAACTCAGACCTTTGTTCCGGTTCTGTCTTTTCAATCCCGTAGATGGTAGGAAGCGTTTTCTTTTTCTTCATGATATCGCTAGACGAGGATTTTCCAGTTTTGCTATCTTCCCCCCAAATACCCAACACATCATCCTGAATCTGAAACGCCATACCCAGATTTTTCCCAAATCTGTTGAGGCCTTCGATTATTTGTTCATCATCCGTACCAACAATTGCTCCCAGTTTTAATGAACAGGCAAAGAGATCAGCCGTTTTCCCTTTGATCATTTCCATGTAATCATCAATCCCGATGTCAATCCGTTCTTCATACGATATATCAAGATACTGTCCCTCACATAGGCTGAGACAGGTCTCATCCATTAGCCGGGCTGCACGTAACACTGTTGAAGCAGCAACACCTTTCTCTTCGAGTTTGAACAGAGCCAATCGAGACAGTATATGCATCGCATCGCCGACGTTTATCGCCTGAGGCTGCCCCCAAACATGCCAGACTGTTGCAATACCCCTGCGTTCCCGATCCTCATCTTCAATATCATCATGAATGAGGGTGAAATTGTGCATCAATTCCAGAGCTGCGGCTGCCGGAAGTGCTCTGTGCCAGTCACCCCCTACAGATTCACAGGAAAGCAAACATAATCCGGGACGAAGCAACTTACCCCCTTTTTCTGGTCTGTTCTGGCCAGAGGCATCAACCCATCCCAGGTGATAGCGCATCATATGATAGAGTGGTAAAGAGGAATCCCCGACCATCGACCGGAGTTCGGAATCAAGATCAGGTTGATATCGGGTAGAAAGGACTTTTGGATCCATGCTCCTATTGCTCACGGACATGCATTTTTTCTACACGTCGAGCGTGTCTGCCACCCTCAAATTCAGAAGTCAGGTAAGCAATCACAATTTCCTTCGCCAAGCCCTGCCCAATCACTCTTTCACCCATGCAAAGGATATTGGCATTATTATGCTCACGTGCCCCTTTGGCACAGAACGTATCATGACAAAGTGCAGCTCTGATTCCATCGACTTTATTGGCAACTATGCTCATGCCAATCCCCGATCCGCAAACAAGAATGCCCTGTTCGAATCGGCCAGCAGCCACAGCATCAGCTACCGTAAAAGCGATATCGGGATAATCCACTGAAGTGGTATCATGGCATCCGAAATCTTCATGGGTATGGCCCATCTCCGCCAGGATATTTTTTACAGCTTCCTTCAGATTGAACCCTGCATGGTCACTACCGATGGCAATCTGCATTTCTCAACCCCCTGTTTCACTTGTCGATTGGCACTCTTAGTCTGACACATTCGAGCGTAGTCTAGCATACCGGAAAAAGCATTGATAGTAATAAATCCTGCTTACAACCTCCATAAATCTCGTCTCACCAGCAGCATTATCAACGTGAAAACAACAATGATTGCGCCACAAACAGCAAACACTATTCGTGGGTCTGCCGCATCCATAGCCAAGCCCATTGGATACGCAGCCAACGGAAGCAACGCGATACTCCAAGTAAATAGGCCCATGACCCGACCATGCATCGCTTCAGCACTGTTCATTAAGAGTAACGTATTATTAACGATCATATAGATGCCATTTGACAATCCCACACCCACAAGAATCAAAAATGGCAGATAGAAGTCATTTGATATGGCAAGAAGAATCAGTGTAACTCCAAAAGCCATTGCAGAGGTCATCAGGAAAATCCCCTTGCGCCTGAAATCGCCCTGGAACGCGATATACAGTGAGCCCACTAAAGCACCGATACCTGCGGCTGAATAAAGAGCTCCACTTTGCTCTGCATTAAGTTCAAGAACTCCATTCGCAAATGCGACTAGCAGTATAACATAAGGCATGCCAAACAATACCGGCACCATCGCCATTATCAACAAGCCCAAAAGTGTTGGGTTACTACGAACATACTGTATAGCCTCACGAATATCATCAACGAGACGTCGAAAATACTGCAATCCTTTGTGCGCCCCATCAGCAGAGGTCTCCCAGGCCAGGGACAACTTCGATTCTTTGAGCTTCACAAAGAACATAAGCAACACAGAGACAACTGAAAGGACCACCATTATCAGATATGTTTCAGCCATCCCAACAAAACCTATCACCACACCACCCACACCCGGAGCAAGTACACGCATTACATTCTGTGACATAGAGTTGAGAGCCACAGCATTCATCACCTGGCTTCCTTCCACAAGCTGTGGGACGATCGCCTGGCGGCTGGGCAGATTGAAAGCAAGCATTACCCCATTAAGAAACCCTGCAATCATAAGATGCCAAAAGGCGATCACATCGATAAATATCAAAACAGATATACACAATAGCACAACGCATAAAAGCACCTGACTGGCAATAATCAGATTCCGCTTGTCCAAACGATCGGAAATAGCTCCGCCAAAAGGAGCGAGAATAAACAATGGCACACCAGCAGCAAAGCTGACTAATCCAACATCTGAATATGATCCTGTCAGGTCAAAGACAAGCCAGCCCCGTGCCAGCAGATTCATCTGCATGACGGCTGCCGCGAATATTGCGCTAATCCAATACCAGCGATAGTTTTGATTGTGGAGGGAACCGAAGGTCGTTCGCCAAGTCCTGTTTGCAGTCATAAAATCGTTTTCACTTTGCAAGCGAGGAATTTGGCGATCGTGTCTTGGGAGATAGCACCTTCCCTGATAATAACGGGGATTTCTTTGGTGAGATCGATAACAGTCGATTCGACTCCTCCGGGGCAAATACCCCCGTCTAAAACAAAATCGACTTCGTCACCTAATTGTGCTCGAACCCCTTCGGCGCTGGTAACACTTGGCGAACCAGAGAGGTTGGCGCTGGTTCCGACCAAAGGTTTGCCCAATTCACGAATCAGTGTCCGTGTAATGATATGGTCCGGCACCCTCACTGCAATGGTATCCCCACCTGCCGTTACCCACTCGGGTACCGTAGGACCAGCCAAGACAACCAGCGTCAATCCGCCAGGCCAAAATCCACTCATTAATCGCCGTGCTATCTCAGATACAGAGCTAGCCAGAGTGTTTAACTCGCTTTCGTCCGAAAGCAAAACAGGAAGAGGCTGATCAAAAGGTCGTTGTTTCACCTGGTATATCCTGGAAACAGCCCTTTCGTTGAACACATCAGCGCCAAGACCATAGACCGTATCTGTGGGATAGGCAATGACGCCACCTTCTCGAATAATTGAAACGGCTTGCTGCAAAAATTGATCCATAACCAAAAACAGGAATCACGAACCCTTAAGAAGGCAATCGCATTAAAAATAAACACAAGTAAGAATACATGAGCCTCCCAGACCGTTCATACTTCGAGAGCCTCAGTACGAACGGTACTTACTTTGCGACATCTAAATTGCCGTTCACACTGAGCTTTGTCGAAGTGTGAAAGAAAGGCTTCCGTGAACGATACAACATGGCAAAGCAGTTCTGCTAACTTCAAATGCGATTGCTCTGGAACCCTTACCCGGAACTTGACTCAACTATACCATAATGATAAGCTGGATACATTGTAAAAACGGAGCCTCAAATGCCCGCAAAAGAATCGCGCCCTAAAGCTGCTGAAGAATCAGCCATTGTCATTGATTTTGGATCCCAATATAGCTGGCTTATCGCACGTCGTGTGCGGGAGTGCGGGGTCTATTCCGAAGTTGTAGCACATACCACACCCTGGAAAAAAGTGGCCCGCCTCAACCCGAAGTGTTTCATTCTCTCGGGTGGACCTGCTGGAGTTTATGAAACCGATGCTCCCATGGTACCAACCTACGTCTTCGAAAGTGGCCTTCCCGTGCTCGGGATATGCTATGGCATGCAAGCATTAACCCACCAGTTGGGCGGACAAGTTGCCCCGTCTGATAAACGTGAGTACGGTTTGGCAATGCTCTACAAGAATGAAACAGACATCCCACTTTTCGATAACATGGAGGATACCATACCGGTTTGGATGAGCCACGGGGATCGAATTATAGAGCTACCTCCCGGGTTTCACAGCATTGCCTACACAGAAAACGCACCCATCGCTGCTATTGCTAACGATCAAAATATTATCGGTATCCAATTCCACCCCGAAGTGGTTCACACACCACAAGGTAAAGAAATTCTATCCAACTTCCTATTCAAAGTATGTGACTTTCAGGGCACATGGACATCCAAGAATTTCGTTAAGCAGCAAATCGAAAGAATCAAACGGAAAGTAGGAAAAGGAAAGGTCATCTGTGCACTCTCCGGCGGTGTTGATTCTACAGTGGTCGCCACCCTCCTGCACAAGGCAATTGGGGATCAATTGACTGCCATTTACGTTAACAACGGGCTTATGCGCCGTGAGGAGATCGAACGGACTATCCGAACCTTCAAGAAAAATCTCAAGCTCAACGGGATATATGTAGATGCCACCGATAGGTTCCTGGATCGACTTGAGGGCGTTACAGACCCCGAGAAAAAGCGGCACATTATCGGCAATGAATTCATAAGTGTATTCGAAGAGGAAGCCAACAAGATAGGGAAAGTTGATTTCCTGGCTCAGGGAACCCTCTACCCAGACGTTATTGAAAGCACAGCCACTGTTAGCCGAGCGTCATCAACAATTAAAACACATCACAACGTTGGTGGATTACCTGACGTTATGAATCTTAAGCTTATCGAACCCCTGCGATATCTCTTCAAAGATGAAGTCCGGGAAGTAGGCACAGCTTTGGGACTTCCGGAAGAAATGGTCTGGCGCCAACCCTTCCCTGGCCCTGGGTTGGCTATCCGAATTATCGGCGAAGTCACTAGGGAACGTCTGGAAATGTTGCGCGCCGCTGACTGGATCGTGATGAACGAGGTCAAGAAAGCAAATCTCTATCGCCAGCTTTGGCAGAGCTTCGCGGTTTTAACACCTCTGAAAAGTGTGGGGGTGATGGGTGATTATAGGACCTATAGATACACCGTGGCCATCAGGGCAGTCACTTCGGAGGACGCCATGACCGCCGACTGGGCACGCCTTCCCTACGATCTCCTGGCCACCATATCAAACCGAATTGTCAACGAGGTCGAAGGCGTAAATCGCGTGGTGTACGATATCTCCTCCAAACCCCCAGCCACAATCGAGTGGGAATAATCCACACGCAGATACCGTTGTCTCCGATTCACTACGAAGCAGAATATACAGTTCATGATCTATTTCCCCAACAAAATTGAAGGAGGCCAAACAAACATGAACAGAAAG
This sequence comes from Chloroflexota bacterium, assembly GCA_013203045.1. Classification (GTDB taxonomy): domain Bacteria; phylum Chloroflexota; class Dehalococcoidia; order SZUA-161; family SpSt-899; genus JABMQN01. The sequence goes on along the minus strand of JABMQN010000088.1, from coordinate 13,152 downwards.
AATACAGCCCTGGTAGCCCTGTTCTTTGTGCTGGTACTCGTATGTGTTTGCATAGGTTGTGATGATGACAGCGATAGCACAGCCGACGTTACTCAGCAAGAGATTTCCGCCACCAACCTGACAGCCGAAGAGTTCATTGACAAGGTAGCAAACGCAAGTGAAGGGATGGAGACAGGCGATATCGAAATGGACATGATCATGGACATGAGCGGAAAAGCTGATGGCGAAAACCTTGATACAAGCATGTCGTTACAAGCAAATATCGCAATGGATATACCCAATAAAAAAATAAAAATGGACATTTCTATGGAGATGCCCGAGGAATTAGGCACTCCCTTCGTGCCCTCGACCGTTGAAATGGAGACATATATAATCGACGACACAATGTACACGAATATGGGAGAGATGCTCGGAGAAGCCAGTGGATGGATTAAGATGGAGATCCCTGAAGACGAGTACTCGGGATTTGAGGATATCTGGGAATCTCTGAGCCTGACCAGTCAACAAGAAGAACTTCTGTGGGAAGCAGCGGAAATCAATATCCTGGGTGAGCGGAAGGTAAATGGAGTTAATTGCTACGAAGTCAGTATAGTGCCAAACACGGAACAGTTCTTCGATATAATGACGACCCAGAATATGAGTGTATATCTATCTGAAGACTTCGATGCATCCGATATGGATAAGGCTCTGGAGCTGATTGACGACTATTCGATTACTTATTGGTATGATAAAAGCACTTTTCAACCGGTGAAAATGGATATAGAGATGACCATGTCTGATGAGGAAGAGGATATGGATATTTCAATTAACGAGGAAATTTACATGAAATACACCAATCTCAACAAGTCGGTTACCATCAAACTACCCTCAGATGCCAAAGATGCAGTTGATATGAGTGGCATGATGGATTTCGATTTCTAGTATTGGTCACTGCACCACTAGTTAAGACATATCATTATGAACGTACTCATCATCGGTAACGGAGCCAGGGAACACACTCTAGCCTGGAAGATATCACAGAGTCCAAAAGCAGACAATCTGTATATTGCTCCGGGAAATGCCGGGACTGCCTCAATCGCTCAAAATCTGGCCATTTCTGCAGGTGATGTACAGGGGCTGGTGAGAGCAGCACAGGATAACAAGATCGATCTGGTAATGGTCGGCCCCGAAGACCCTCTGACCAAGGGAATTATTGACTCACTCGATCAATTGGGCATTCCTGCCTTTGGCCCCAATCAAAAAGCTGCACAAATAGAGGGCAGCAAAGTTTTCGCCAAAGAGTTGATGTTTAAGTACGGTATCCCTTGCGCCAAAAGTGCAACCTTTACCTCATTCGAAGATGCTTGCGACTATGCCAAGCAACAACCTCTTCCCCTGGTTATAAAAGCGGATGGGCTCGCTGCGGGCAAGGGTGTGATCATCGTAACTACATACGAAGAAGCCGTGATTGCGCTCGACGATATCATGAAGAAAAAGGTGTTCGGCGATGCTGGTAACAGATCTCTCGTCGAGGAATGCCTCGTTGGACGAGAAGCCAGTCTGCTGGCTTTCACAGATGGGGAAACACTAACACCTATGGTGCCGGCTTGCGACTATAAACGTGCGCTCGATGGGGACAAGGGTCCAAACACCGGAGGCATGGGTTGCTACAGTCCATCAGAGTTTTTCACCCCGGAATTAAGAGAACATGTCATGGAAACAGTTATGAAGCCAACAGTCAATGCGATGGCCCAGGAAGGATGTCCCTACAAAGGTGTACTGTACGCCGGCCTGATGATCACTGCAGATGGGCCCAAAGTATTGGAATTCAACGCCCGATTCGGTGATCCTGAAACACAGGTGATTCTACCACTCCTCAAAACTGACTTTGTTAACATCATGCAAGCAGTAATCGAGAACAGGCTCGCACAAGTCAGCATCGAATGGAGCGACGAGTCCTGCGTTGGCGTAGTCCTATCTTCAGCAGGATATCCTGAAAGCTACAAGAAGGGCTTCCCCATCAGTGGTCTGAGTGATGTTAACAAGGATACTCTCATTTTCCACGCTGGTACTGCGACAAATGGTACCGGACAAGTCGTCACCGATGGAGGTCGTGTCCTCACAGTTGTTGCCAAAGGCAAAACCTATTCAGATGCTCGCGATAAGGTTTATCAAGACGTGGAAAAAATCAACTTTGAAGGTTGTCAATATCGTAAGGATATTGCTATCATAGAACCCTGAAACGTTGAATCTGGAGTGCGCAAGCTAAGCTTGCGCTGTCAATTGCGGAAGCCCGGCTTCAGCACTCCACAAACAGGAGAAATAAATGCCACTTGTCGGTGTTGTAATGGGATCCAAATCAGATGAAGAGAGAATGCAGCCTGCGCTTGACACTCTGGAACAGATGGGTATCGAATATGAAGTCAATGTAATCTCTGCGCATCGTACGCCAAAGAAAGCTCAGGAGTATGCCCAGACAGCACGCGATCGCGGACTTGAAGTTATTATCGCTGGAGCAGGAATGGCAGCTCACCTGCCGGGAGTTCTGGCCAGTTGGACAACCCTGCCAGTCATCGGAGTACCATTGGCTACTGGTGACCTCAAAGGAGTCGATGCCCTCCTTTCAATCGTCCAAATGCCCCCCGGAATCCCGGTTGCATGTGTAACCATCGGATCTTCCGGAGCAAAGAATGCCGCATTTCTATCCGCTCAAATTCTTGGGCTTAAATACGAAAAGATACGAGCTGCCTACGATGATTTCCGCGAAGGTTTAGCGAAAGGTTGAATCCATGATCGAACGATACTCCCGGCCAGAGATGAAACACGTCTGGTCGGACGAAAATAAATTCGCCAAATGGCTGGAAGTTGAGATCGCCGCCTGCGAGGCCTGGGCCGAACTAGGTGTGATTCCTCAAGAGGATATCCCCAAACTTAAGAAAGCCACATGCGATCTCGACCGCATGAATGAGATACTCAAAATCACCCACCATGATGTGACAGCATTCACTAAATCGGTCTCCGAGAGCCTCGGAGAAGAATCTCGATGGATTCATTTCGGGCTCACATCTTCAGACGTTATCGATACCGCCACAAGCATGCAACTGATAGAAGCATCCAATCTTCTTCAAACAGGTCTCGATGGACTCACGGCTGTTATTCGCGAAAAAGCGAAACAACACAAAGGTACCATCATGATGGGGCGTACTCACGGCGTCCATGCTGAGCCTATAACCTTCGGGCTAAAAATGGCTCTTTGGCATGAAGAATTGCAGAGGCATAGAGATCGGCTTGCAGAAGCCAAGCGGATCATCTCGGTAGGTAAGATATCCGGAGCAGTGGGAAGCCATGCCACCGTACCGCTGGAAGCTGAGGAAATAACCTGCAAGAATCTGGGTCTTGAAATTGCCAAAGTCTCCAGCCAGATCATCCAGCGAGATCGACACGCCCAGTTTGTAACAACGCTGGCCCTCATCGCCAGCTCACTGGAAAAATTTGCCACGGAAATCCGTGCTCTTCAACGCACCGAAGTACTGGAAGCCGAAGAGCCTTTCGAAGAGGGTCAAACCGGATCATCAGCTATGCCACACAAACGCAACCCGGAACTTTGCGAACGCGTATGCGGCCTTGCCAGATTAATCCGCGGCCATGCTTTGACTTCGATGGAAAACATCGCTTTGTGGCATGAGAGGGATATAAGCCATTCCTCGAATGAACGTATCATCCTGCCTGATCCGTGCTTAGCACTGGATTACGTTTTCAGCATTTTCACCTATGTAATGCGGGATCTCAACGTCTACCCGGAGAACATGCGTCGTAACCTCGAGGTCACCAGAGGACTGACGTTTTCTCAACGAATACTTACCATACTTATCGAAGAAAAAGGCATGAGCCGCCAGGATGCCTACAAAATCGTGCAAAGAAACGCCATGAAATGCTGGAAAGAAGGCGGCCAGTTCATTGACCTGCTATCGGATGATCCCGATATGATTCTCTCCCGGCAGGAACTAGAGGCGACATTCGACTATAACTTCTACCTTAAAAACATTGATGCCATCTTCCAGAGATTAGACTTTTAGGAGCGATACAATGACTGTTCTACTGAAAACTAACCTTCCCGACCTACTCTATCAGGGCAAAGTACGTGATACCTATGAACTTACACCTTCAGAATTACTTTTAGTGGCCACTGATCGAGCTTCTGCCTTTGACGTGATCCTTCCCAACGGCATTCCCGATAAAGGGAGAGTTCTCTGTCAGATCTCCTCTTTTTGGTTCGAAAAGACCAAACACCTAGTGCCAAATCATGTGGTTGTGGTGGTGAATGATATATCATCCCTTGATAATTATAGAACCGGTCAATTCCCTGAATACCTTGCAGGTCGCTCAATGGTGGTACGAAAGGCCGAGCGAATCGATGTCGAATGCATCGCCAGGGGTTATATATCCGGCTCGGCGTGGTCCGAGTACCAGCAGAGCGGCACAGTCGCCGGTAAACCCATGCCCACCGGACTGAAGGAAAGCGATAAGCTTCCCGAGCCGATTTTCACCCCAAGCACAAAAGCAGATGAGGGGCATGACGAGACAATCACAGTAGAACAGATGGCCGATATGGTCGGCACTGATCTTACGAAACAGGTTCAGGAGAAGACCCTCGAGATCTATAACTTCGCTGAAACTTATGCTCGCGAGAAGGGTATCATCATCGCTGATACCAAAATGGAATTCGGCATGATTGATGGAAAGCTCTCATTGATCGACGAACTTCTAACCCCAGACTCCAGCAGATTCTGGGATATGGAGAAGTACAATCCTGGCGGACCACAGCCCAGCTTCGATAAACAACCCCTACGAGATTGGCTAACCGATTCTGGTTGGGACAAGGAACCCCCCGCTCCAGAACTGCCTCCCGAAGTAGTTGAAGCTATGGCGCAACGGTATCGCGATGCCTATCGCTGGCTCACCGGGATGGAGCTGTAATGGATTCTTTAGAATGTCTGCCTGATGCCTTCATTATGTAAATCCCGCAGTATACACAATACCAATCTACCCTAACATTAAAACTCGATCCCCAGTCATATTCGTGTGATGTAAAACGAGTTTTCCAGAAACACTATAGAATCATCTCAATTGACGTATTGCCTTATCTCAAAAAAAGCCCCGACATTACACCGGGGCTTTTTTTAGGTCTCTCTTGGTTGAGAGTGACTACTTGCTCTTGTGAATCACTATGTTTCCACCCTGAATTGGTGTGGTTGGATCAGCATCCTCATCAGCTTCTATTAGATTATCGTAGACAATCGCATCGTCGTTATCCTTGTCCCAAATCTTGATCCTGAATAGATCGACGTCGGTACTCGGTGTAAGCTTTTCATCAATAGCTGAGATCATGAATCCGTAGTTACCATCACCGTTGATAGTACCGGTGCCCTTGTACATGGCCCTATGACCGGCTATCACTAACCATTCGTAGTTGTCTGAGTGGAAATTCAGGTCGCCTGCCCTGAACTGGAACTGCGTGTTTCCAGAAGGGGTGGATTGACCTTTCTTATATTTGGATACAAACCCGAAATTGGCCTTGCCGGTGAGAGTTGTATCCGCTACAAATGCACCCTCTGGTGAGTTAATCCAGCCACCACCCGTGACAAATCCGCCATCAGGGTCATAAATCACTACATATCTCAATTCTGAATTAGCTGTACCACCATCATCATCTTCTACCATTAACTTGACTGTATACACGCCGGCTTCAAGGTAAGTATGCTTACCGGTAACAGAGCCAACACCATTGGTGAATGTTACCGTCCCGGATGAAGTAATACCATCATCCCAATCCCAGGTAGCGGTATGAGTATCAAGCAAACCAACGTCGGTAAAGTCCGCACTTGCTGAAACTGGAGTCCCAGCCTGAACTGGATCGACTGGTACGGTGATGGTACCAATTAACGGAGCGACATTAGTAATTATGCCACTCGATGCTATGGTATCAGGTGAGACATCATCATCGGTTACGGTTAGGGCAACGTCATATACACCATCATCCACGAAGGTGAATATCGGATTTTGTTCAGTTGACGTTCCGATCCCACCGAAATCCCAGTTCCAAGTGGCAAGCTCATCCGGTGATGATGTTGAACTATCGGTAAACTGGACGGGTGAACCTTCATCTCTAGGTTCCGGTGACCAGCTAAACGCGGCTGTCGGAGCGAGATCAGTAACCGTCACGTCCTGACAGAGCTCGTTGGTTGAGCCGTCATCATCGGTTACGACCAGGCAGATACTATAGACACCATCATCCATAAAGGTCAGTGTTGGGTTTTGCGCCGATGACATGCCCGATGCGCCGAAATCCCAATCCCAGGCCAAAATATCATCTGCTGCCGAAAGTGAAGCATCCACAAACTGGATCTCGGATCCCTCGGCAGGCAATTCTGGCGTCCACGTAAAAGCGGTATTCGGGGCCATATCATTAATGGTGACCATCTGGCAAATAGTATCGGTCATGCCGCTAGTATCAGTTACTGTTAGGCATACATCATATTGGCCATCATCCATGAAAACGAAGCTCGTATTCTGAGCCGATGATGTACCGGATCCACCAAAATCCCAATCCCAGTTCACCAGCTGGTCAGGCGGAGTCGAAGTATCTGTAAATTGAATGGCTAAGCCTTCGTTCTGTGATACCGGAAGCCAGGTGAACCCTGCTGTAGGACCTGTACTTCCCAAAGTGACCGCAATGCTATCACTGCCTATCCCACCATCATCATCGGTTATTGAAAGTACAACTGTGTAAACGCCATTGGCCGTATATTCATGGCTGCCGGTCACCGTGCCAAATCCATCTTCCTCTTCTACCAAAACAGGTTCAACTGTACTATCTCCCCAATCGATTTCGGCAGAATGGATGTCTAATCGACCGGAATCACTAAAGAAACCTGATATAGTGACGGGAACGATCTCGTCTAACGTCTGATCGCTGCCGGTATAAACCGATGGAGAGACGTTTTCTACGGTGATATTCGTGGTGGCTGTACTGCTGGACTCTCCATCCCTGACTTCCAATGTAACTATGCTGTTGTGGTCATCATCCCATGTGTTCCAAGTTATGGGGAAGATCGACCAGTCAGTATCCCATGTACCGTCGCTTTCGAAGTCCCATCGATACTCAAGCAAATCCTCATCGAGATCACTGGAACCACTGGCGTCGAAGGTTACCGAAGAACCCTCCTCGGCAATGTACGGGCCACCCGCGTTGGCAATTGGTGGGGAATTAGGCCAAGGTGCCGCATTGAAATATTCAGCACCTGAGGCCAGCAGTAATGGTCCTGCGCTTACGGCGGCGGTCAGTGTGCGAGTAAGCAATTCGGCCTCAGTGGTTACTGTAGGTACCGTCCCATTCGCGGCGCTTTCAATTATTGCTTGTATGGTATCGGTTAAAGCTTCAATGTTTTCCATGGCGCTTTGTTTTGCTTCATCTACCCACATACTGACCAGTCCATTCGGGTCGCTAGTGACATTGACTTCTGATTGTGGCTGTGCGCTTTTGCTTACAGTAAGAGCTCCACTGGCAAGTGCCAACTCCTGTACACCAAGATCAGCGTATACCGAGTAATAAATTGCATAGATTCCCTTTGTGTTGGCGGTAATTATCCGGCTGGTTTCAATACGGTTTTGCCCCTCCAGGAAAGACACCGGAACATCAAACTCATCAATAACGGTCTGTTGTGTATAGTCATAGACGAACATCCGTAAGAAACCGTCAAAGTGTCTGTTTGCCTCTATGTTTGCATATATCTGCATAGTTTCGCTGGAAATATATCTATCCTTGTCTAATGTGAATTCCAGTACCTTGGCCGAGTATCCGTTAACATCAAAGGGATGCATATATGTTTCATCGTTGAAGGTGTATTCGATGTAGTAGGTACCCGAACTCAGGTCCGGAACCGTAAATGGCAGAGTGTTTGAATCACCAGCCGTCAGTTGTAGTTGACCGGAATAAACAGGCGACTCAATTGATAGAGTGCCGTCCTGGAACGCCGTATAGAATAACGATCCCGCCTCACCAATTTCATATACTTGTTTGTCAGTGCCAAGCATTACTCCTCGGGTTTGATCCATCTCGTAGACGTATAATGCGTTCAGGTGCAGCGATCTTCCGGAATCCATGTATATGCCATAGAAGAGCTTGCTGCCAGTAAAGCTCACCGGTACATTGAACTGGAGGGTTTGAGTGCCGGTCGGTGACAGCACAAAGGGTTGAGTGACCTCTTCATATTCATTGAGCTGAACCCTGGCATAAAGACCCAGGTCAAAAGCAGAGTCATTAGTAATGTTCAACGTGAGAATAGCTGTTTCACCTTCCGTGTAGAATGGCATCGGGTCCTTATCCAGGCTAGTTTCTACGGAAATATTTGCCCCCTGGACATAATAGGTAAATTCGCCCGGTGTGCCATTCAGTTCATAACGTGCAGTGTATCGTTTCGATTCCAGATCATCCGGGACAAGAATGGTGAAGCTGATTTCCTCTTCCTCGCCTGGCATCACCCACGTATAGTCTGAATCCTCAAAATCCGGCAACATGAGATGAAGGTTTGCTTCTGCTTCGATGCTCCCGGTATTCCTGATTTTAAAGGTCCATGTAGTTTCCTCACCAAGCGCCAGGTTCAGATTGGTGGGGAACTCCGATATCTCAAGATTGGGTTGGTTAACGTACAGTGTGACTGTCTCTTCCTCAAACGGTGAGCTGAAGGTGAGTGTATTCTCGATAGATATCGGAATCTCGGTTAGTCCTTCAAAATAGAAGCCCTGCTGGGTTACCTCGATATCGGCTTGTTCTCCCATGACTACGAGCTTGTGGATTTTCTTTTCCACATCACCGGTGATTATGACGTCAACAATCGTGTCTTCGGTGATATTGAGTGTTGCATCGACTCTGGCCGACTCGCCTTCAGGAACGATTATGTTCGAAATTTGCCCCTCAATAGCAACATTCAGAGTGACTGCCTTTTCGCCGGTGTTTTGCATCAGAACACTCACGTCAAACGGATCCATGGTTACAACTTGAGGGATTGTAGCTTCAACAGCGATCGCCGCGACAGGGTATCTTACAGTGATAACGTTTGACACGTTCAACTCGTCAACGGTTCCTTCCAGAATAAAGGATTCCTCCGAACTTGTAGTGTTGGTAGCAAAGCTATGGCTCGCACCTGGATCAAGCGCAAAGGTATCAGAGAATATGACCTCCCCATCCTTCATGATTACCAGATTGAGATCACCTGTTGCTACATCAGCACCATTGCTTACTACCCCAGTGATATTGACAGTCTCGTTGGGCTGATATGTGTCCTTATCCGTTTTCAGAACCAGTGAGGTGTCATGGTCACCAATGAAGAATGGATGCACGTTGCTTCGGCTTAGGACCTGACCAAGCTCTGAATAAAAGGTTGAAGCAAGTGAGAGTCTTCCAGAAATACCGGGAATTTCGGCAGGTATGTCCAGACTTGTGGCCAGGTCAACCGTACCGGATGAGGTAACGAGGTCAACCGGGATATCCTGTTCCCAGACCAGCATGCCTTGATATGGGGATGTCAGCGCATAGAATCCTTCGGTTGTGGTTATAAGCAAGTCCCCACTACCATTTGCGTTAAAATCGGGCCATTGGGCTAGCTTGCGTTCGATTATCTCTCGACCACTGGGCAAGGCGATAATAAAGGGGTTTGCAGACTCTATCCACCATGATTCGCGAGCATCATCGCCTCTGAGTACTGATAAGTCAGTCTTACCAGCCATAATAACGTCATCTTTACCATCAGCATCAAGGTCAGCTGCCGCTAGTGCCTGCCGCAGTCCGCCGGGAACATCGCTATCGAGTCCCATCAAAAGGGACCACATCAGTAACTGTTGCAAGGGCTGTACTTCCTCCGGCAATAAAGACCGAAACTCCTGCCATAGCTGCTCTCCGTTATAGCCGCTGAGGGCGGTTACTTCAAGCAGTGATTCACCCGTACTTAGATCCGTCCGCATACCCCAGGCCAGAACGTCATCCCTACCATCACCGTCAAGATCGCCGGCGGGTTTAGCTGAATCATTAAGATATCCATTGGAAGAATCTGGTATCGTGACTTCCCACAGTGGTTGCCCACTCAAACCGTCAACAGCCGATGCTATGGTCACAAGCATCCACGTGTTAGGGTCAATCCCTATAGATGTGACCAAGACATCGGGAGTACCGTCACCATCAAAGTCACCAGCGGGCCTTGCAGACTCTGCAATTAGCATAAGAAGCCCTTGTGCTCCTAAAGGATCTGGTGATGTCGTCCTTTGCCAGAGGTCTTGCCCATCATGACCGCTGAGGGCCCTCACCTTGGTCATATAACCCATAGCAGCATCTAGTGACATGGTAAATAACAGAACATCTTCTCTACCATCGGAACTGAGATCACCGGATGTCCTGGCCAATGCCATATCATATCCCTCGGCAGATTCCTGCCATATTATTTGACCGTCTTGCCCGTTAACCGCCATGAGTTCATAGCCCATGGAGGAAGGGGAGAACATGTCATCGGTGAGGAAGAAGAACATAACGTCATCTTTGCCATCTGTATTGACGTCCCCCATTGCAAAAGCAGGGGACGTATCTACGCTATAAGTTAGGGCAGACATGAGTAACATTTGATGCATCATCCAATCCATCCCACCCGGGTTGTTCTCAAGCAAGTCCATTAATACAAGACTGAGGGGCGTCAACCAAAAATTAGCGCCCATGCCTGATCCGGATTTCTGCCAGAGTTGCTCGCCATTATAGCCCCTTATCGCAGTCACTATAGATGTTAACTCATTAGTGTTCATGTCAACTACCAGGTCGGAAACTAGGATATCCTGCTTACCATCTCCATCAAGGTCTCCAGCAGGCTTCATTGGTCCACCCGGGCCAGCAAACGAAGTCATCATATCGTCAATGACCTCTGTAGTTACCCACAGTATTTGACCATTGATCCCACTTACGGCCATTCTGCGATTAAGGTACTCCACCCCACCTGTCGAGGGATCCATTCCCATTCCCAAAGAAGTCAACACCACATCCGCTGTACCGTTGCCGTCCAGGTCACCTACAGAATTTGCCACGGTCGTGAAGGGCGTTACGTTCGGTTGGCCCTCCCACCCGTTCCGTTCCCACAAAGGCTCGGCATCATAGCCGCTGACGGCGGTTACCCAGGACGTATAGAAATAACCAGAGGGATCCATTTTTATGGAGATAACCAGCGCATCATCGCTGCCGTCTCCATCCAGGTCTCCAGCTGGGATCGCTGTAGCTGTTCCTGACTCGTGCCACAAGACGCCGGCATCGCCGGAGAGATCATCCAGACCAAGGGCATCCATTGGGACGGTGGCGAAGACCTGCAGGTTAAGCAGTCCATTGGTGATCTCACCATCAAGATTGGTGATGCTCGCATCAATGGTGATAGTTTCATCGGAGAAATAGGCGGGTTTGTCGGTTGTGACCGCCAGGGCTGCCTCGAGACCATCAATAGTAATGAACTCTGAGAGAGTTGCCATTCCCCCGGTGTTCTGATCCGTACATCGGACTGTTAGCAGATACTCGCCACTGGCTGCTTGCCCCGGAATATCCAGTTGCAGTTGGGCATCTTGTCCTGCCAGGACGATCTGGCTGCCGCTGGTTTGCTGAATCGCGGCCCCCTGCCATTCAGCCAGGTCTATCGAGCAAATACCTGTTGTATCCACGCCACCAATATTTGACAGTGTAATGGGTATAATACCTCCAGCACTGTAGGTTGTGTCGGCAATGTCGAGAGTTAGCTCAGATTCTGGTACGTAAAAGCCTTTTTGATCCTCCAAGCCATCAGTTGGAATGGCAACGAATATCTCGTGCTGGCCTGGCAAGATGTTTGCCGGGATACTCAGATTGTATGTTACTGTCTGCGATGCACCCGGATCGACGTTAAAAACCGGAGAATCTGCCAGCCCAAGCGATGGGCAGGAGATATCAACCTGGAACGAGTCGTAAGTTGTTGTAAGGTTGGTTCCCACCACATCTAAAGTGATAGGATCTCTTGCGATGTATACCCTTTCCACGCGATCAAGCACCATGCTAATCTGGTAACGTTCTTCCAATGCGAAGTACGTTGAACCTGAGCCGACCCTGTTGTTCCCGCCAAACACCTGTACGCGCACTGTATATGCACCGGCTGGATAACTGGTAGGTAGAGGGACAATATACGTCTCTGAATGTGATCCATTCCCTTCAAGTGCAACATTGAAGGCATCCTCAAATACGATATTGTTCTGTTGATTAAGCACCGTCACAGTGGTATCGAGATCAGCAGCAGTACTTCTACGGTTTTTGATATTCAGGCTTACTGACGCATCTTCCTCTTTGTAGTACTCTTGCTTATCTGTTGATACCGTCAGATCGATGCTGGGTGTTGCATCAACAAAGAATGACCTACGTGCCCAACCTATTCTATCTCCTGATGTTTCATCTCCTCTGAATATTTGGGCATTTGCTCTATCCATCCAACGAAGGGGGACAGTATGTTCCAAGGTCACACTTTCACCCGCAGGTACAGTGAATGTCCAGTGAAGGGGATTGCCTGATCCTGGGCCCCATACTCTGCTTGCTCCATATATTGGATCATTTGTTCTGTCATAATGATGGCCAACGCGGAACCATGAGGTCACTTCCTCATCCGTATCACCGTGATTCCATACAGTAATGGTGAAGGGGGCTTCCTCGCCGCGGTAATAGTGCTCTTTCTCCGAGGACAAGCCCAGGGAGAAATCGCTCCCTTGATAAGTCCAACCGTCCGGGTTGGCAGCGTAGTTGCTTACGGCGAATCGTTGTGCACCTGAGTGCAGCAGTTCGCCCTTATAATCCAATATCTTAACCTCGAGGGTCCAGATCCCCAGCATAGAAGGACTGGGATAGCTTAGGCTTACGGCCCTAGTCTCTTCCGGTAGGACAAGGCTGGTTTGCGTTTCTTCGTGGACAATATCGCCGTTGGGATTCTTAAGGCTAAGGTTGACAGTGAATGTGGATAAGTCAGAGGCATCAACGTCTAGAAGGAATTCGCCTGTTCCCCTGTCATTGATCCAAGTGTCTCCGTTGTATAGTGACCCGACGAAAACATAGTAGCCAGGTTTTGATGTAGGCGTTGT
>JABMQN010000087.1 GCA_013203045.1 Chloroflexota bacterium | reverse complement strand
TCGGGTGTGATTTCAAACGAATTCAATTTACTCCTGACATGATGCCGGCCGATGTGACGGGTTTCTATTTGTATTCGCCTAACAACGATCACCGGTTTATGGAAGGTCCCATATTTGCCAGTGTGGTTCTTGCGGATGAGCTGAACCGGACCACATCTCGTACCCAGGCGGCGTTATTGGAAGCGATGCAGGAACGGCAGGTAACGGTGGAGGGGACTACCTACCCGCTGCCAAAACCGTTCATCGTGATAGGTACACAGGTGGCTACAGGTGCGGAGGGTACATATCCACTGGCTGATGTGCAAATTGACCGTTTCATGTTGAGAGCCAGTACCGATTATGCCACAGTGGAGGAAGAGATACAGATACTTTCAAACATTGACTATCTGGATGAACCGGATATAGAAACAGTGACCAGTGGAGAAGATATCATCAAGCTGCAACAACAGACAAAGGAAGTGTATGTGTCAGCTGAGAATGTAGCGTATATCGTATCCATTGTGAATGGGCTTCGTCGTGATCCGGATGTACTTTCCGGGCCGAGCATCAGGGGGGGGATTGCGATATTCAAGTGTTCCCGGTCGTTGGCTTTGCTGGAAGGGCGTGATTTCGTCATTCCCGATGATATCAAGGATCTGGTAAAACCTGCCTTGCAGCATCGGATAAAGATTAAGGTAGAGGCAGAAATGGATGGAGTAAGTCCCGCTGATGTGTTGGAACGGGTGGTACAACAGGTACCGGTCCCCAGAGTAGAAGCGTAATCAGATGGATGTCATTCTGACGCAAGTCAGAATCCAGAGGGGTGGTAGGGATGGTGGGTTCGTAACTAAGGTGCGGTACTTCCGGTATCGGAAGGATGCCAGGGGTTAACAGCATTAAGAAGATGAAAAATGTACTCAGGTTATTCCCGAGGTCGATCAGAAATCCAGGATGGGATAGGGGATGGCGTAGTCGGTATCTAGGGTGAAGCAAGGAGGTATGATGATACGTATAGCAATAGACAACGTGAGAATAGCCGAGTTTTGCCGTAGGTGGAAAATCAGGGAACTTTCTTTTTTCGGATCTGTACTTCGCGATGATATCCGCCCTGATAGCGACGTCGATGTGCTGGTGAGTTTTGAAGAAGACGAGCACTGGGGTTTAACGGATTGGGTGATAATGATGGACGAACTTCAGGAGATCCTGGGGCGGCAAGTGGACCTGGTGCAGAAAGAAACATTACGGAATCCGTACCGTCGGCACGAAATATTGAGGACTCGGGAGGTTGTTTATGCAGCCTGAAATTCGAGATGCTGGTTATCTCTGGGATATGCTGGATGCGGCAGAGACTATAAGAAAGTTCACTGGCAATGTTAAATACCACGAATACATCGCGGTCAGGAAGCTGCAATTAGCGGTTGAGCGATGCATAGAGGTCATCGGCGAAGCGGCTGGCCGCATATCTCAGACTTTTCGAGAGACTCACCCAGAGATACCGTGGCGATTGATAATTGCCCAACGCAACGTTATCGCGTACGAATATGGCGAAATCAAAACCGAGCGTATGTACGCACTGGTTACTGAACACATCTCGGAATTAATTGAAAAGCTGCAAAAGCTTGACATGCCTCCTATTCAGGGAGATGAGGGATGAATGGCCGTTCTGTAGGATGGGCACAGAAAAACATGCCAGGGTCATTTTGACGAAAGTCAAAACCTTGAAGGGCAATAGGCAAAAGCAGAAAACGAAATGGATGGCGTGACTCCCGCAGATGTGATGGAGAGGGTGTTACAACTGGTACCGGTTCCCAGGGTTGAGGCGTAATCAGACAGGTGTCATTCTTGAATGGAGTGAAACGAAATGAAGAATCTCATCGCAATTCCAAGGAGATCCTTCCTTAAAACTCAGGATGACATATAAAAAGTATTATTCCCTCGAATGCAGGAGTTTTGAAGAGGGGAAGTGGATTCCGGATCTGGCCGGAATGACAAAAAAATAGAAATGACTAACCCATTAAAGAAATTCAGAGCCCAAATACTGATCGGATTATACGTTGTGCTGGCATTGGGTACAGCAGCGGTGCTTTCACCGTTTGAATTATCTATAATCCCTGTGCTGTACCTCGGTGTATTTTTGTTCTTCACGTTTTGGCGTTCCAGGCCTCTGGCCAACTTATCGGTTGATCTCTATGTATTTCTCTCATTTCCTTTGATATATGAGCTGGTGGTGAATCAATGGATCTCGTGGGTATTCGCGATACCTCTCCTGCTGCTGCTGGGGTATGATCTGGAGCGGATAGCAATCGATCATGAATTCACGGATAGCAGAGCAGGATGGCATCCCAGTAAGGTTCTAGTAACCTTAGCCATGTTTGTATTGGTTTCATTGGGTGTCTCTTTATTGTTGGGGAAATGGAATGCAGCCATTGCCGTAGCCTGTCTGATGGGCTATGTAACCTTTCTTTGTGTGCGCATGATCGTTGAGATGCCGCAGACACCATTGGAAGTGGTTAAGGAAAAACACAGGATTCTGGCTGATAATGAATTAAGTTTTAAAGTGAGGATGGAGAGAAAGTCGAAACGTGTCAGATATTTGTATATACCGAAAGAGCTGGAATGGGCAAAGGTAGAGCATCAAAAATTAGTCCTCTCAGCCGTTGATTTTGAGCTTGACGTAACTATTAAACCCAATTTATCCGGACCAACTTCGGTGTGTGTTAACGGGTTCATACTCGATCGGCATGGACTATTACAGCGAAATGTAGCCCTCGAACTAGCTGATCTGCTGGTGGTACCCCGGGCTAAATATGCGCTATGGTTAGCGGAAAGGTATCTAGCTACCAGTGGAGCGGGAAGTGTTACCCCAATGGTGTCGGTCAAGGCAGCGGCAAAGCTGGGTGCTGAATCCAGGAGCGGTTTTGAGTATATTGGTAATAGGCTCTATCAGCCGGGGGATAGCCTGAAGAACATTGATTGGAAACACTCGTCGAAACTGCAGGAAATCGTTGTGAAGGAATTTGATGACCAGCAAGCTTCAGCTGCTGTTTTATTGGTGAACTTGGTGGCTGGGGATGAACAGGAGGCGGATCGGCTGGTATATGCACTGATTACAACCGCGATTACACTGGCGGACGAAGGTATACCCACTTCATTGGTAGCATATAATCAGGAGAGCGTACAGGTGGTAACAGAAAACCTTGAACCACGTCAATTTGTATTGAAGGCTCTGGAACTATCGCGAGACATTGTGATAGTGGAGAGTGCCAGGAAGTATTTCCAGTCTGCTGATCCGCTTCGGCTCAGGACGAATATAAGAAGGCTTAGCGGGATAGATTCAGATTCAGTAAGAAAAATTATCGATTTGCTGGACATAGAATTGCAAGCGTTGCGTGATTCAGTGGTCTCCAATCCGGCCACAATAGCTTTTAGCAACGCATTAAGCAAGACCAGCAGGTTGCCAACAGTTGTGTTTCTTTCCGCCATGAACCACGACGAAGAAGCGGTACAAATGGCCAAGTATACTCTCTGGGCCGGCAATCAGCGATTTATCGATGTATCACCAAATGGGAAAGGGGGAAATGGTGGTAGAACCCGGCAATAAATTGGGTAAACAACAGAATGAAAGATATTTGGCAACGTAATTCTGCTCTATTGAAGCTTACAGGGCTGATCGGAATACTACTATTCGCATTCTGGGTTGGTATGGATCCACACTGGGAAAGTGAATATCCGATGCACGTGGATGAGTGGGATGCGATGGGATTTACTGACGCGATGCTCGAGGAAGGCAAGTTAACCTATGATAGTCCATATAACTCGGAAGGTGAGATAAGTTATGGAAGTGGAATGGGTTTTCATTTGTTACTTGGCTCTATTAAAAGTACCAGTGGCCTTTCATGGATGGGACTTTATCGAATAGCTCCAGGGATTGTTGTTGCCTTGTTAGCGTATCTGGTGTATGCGCTCGGAAGACGAGAGGGATTTGGCTGGATTTCTGCACTGTTTGTACCTTTGATACCCACGTCAATAAGAACGTTGGGCCCTTCATTCCTGGTACCGGTGGCTATAGCTATGCTGTTTATTCCTGTGACATTGCTTGTGCTTCATAGATTGGATGTCAAGCGTAACAGGGAATCCTTATGGTTACTCATGTTATTGGTTTGTGGTACATTGTTTGTCCACCCGGCCACAGAAGGTGTTGTTTCTGCGATGGTGGTGCTATATCTGATAGTTTACATTTTAGAAGCTTTATCCACGAAAGAGTATAGGAACGCTGGAAAGTTGGTGGTTGCTATTGCAGTCCGTATGGCTATACCTGTGATTCTTTTGGGATTGTGGATGCCGTCTATAACAAAAAATACAGTCGAAGAATCAATAACTGGTGATTCTGAGGGTATCGGTGGGGGATTAACCGAGTACTTTGGGTACAACGAAGGTTTTATCGAAGCGTTTGGATTAATTGCCGTAGGTTTATTCTTTGTAGGAATTTTCATATATACACTTAGTCGTCCGTATGGAATGAGGTCATATATCATACCGATATTTGTTGTACTACTTGTACTTTTCCTGATGATCGTTTATCCAGAGTATAGGCTGGGACCAGGGATATTTTATGAAAGGGCCTGGTCATATCTTGGGCTTTTCATGGCGATCCTAGCTGGTTATGCGGTTTGGTGGTATATCAAGTCCGTAATTCGAAGGCTAAAAAGTTATGATACATATAGTGCTGTCGGTGGATTGCGAATATTACTGATAATTCTCGGGTTTGGAATTGCAGTTACGGCAATAACAACAGGCATAACCAATCAGGAACGAGATAACTATGCGGCATATTATCAAATGGTTGGTGAGAAGATACATAGCGATTTTACCTGGCTAGGGAAACATACTGAGCGAGGTGAAGGTACTTTAATGATGGAACCGAGCCTCGCGTGGGCATATCCTCCAATTACAGGCCCTGGATACAAAGTGACTATAGCGGCTGCTTTTCCCTTTGAGGACAAAATGGCAGACCAGGCAAGTAATATGATAGTTACAGGCGATTATGACATTGATTGGTTGAAGAAGCATGATGTTGCGGCTGTATACACACGCTTACCTCAGAGCCAGCAATTGATGACAGCTAATAACAATGATTTTATAGAAGTCAAACCTGGCATATATATCGTGCCCGGTTCGTAAATACTTTTCTCTATCAACTTGCTTAAGGAACGATGCTACTCTTGACAGGCTGAATATGAAACGTGACAATACGAGAGAGTGATCAATCATCTAAATGTGATTACAGTTGTTTAAACTTGAAGTATGGGATATCTCAACGAGTGGAGTATCACATGGTAAATGAAAAGAGTTCTTTTAATCGAAAAATAGTCGATCGCTTAGAAGAAAACGCACAACTAATGACAACCATTGCTCGCAGTGGCACAGAGGATATCGAAGCAATAATTAAGGCGATTGTATTTGCAATACGGGCGTGTGGAAAAGTGGTGCTGTGTGGAAATGGGGGAAGCGCTGCCGATGCCCAACACATTGCTGCTGAGTTAATAGGGCGTTTCAAATTAGAAAGGCAAGCATTTCCTGCGATTGCACTTACAACCAATAGCTCTATTTTGACAGCTATTGGTAATGATTATGGATATGATAGGGTTTTTGCCAGACAAGTGGAAGCAATTGTGGATGAAAAGGACATTGTGATCGGGATCACCACGAGTGGCAATTCACCTAATGTACTTGAAGCTTTGAAGACAGCCAAAACAAAGGGCGCAAAGACAATTGCTTTTACGGGGGATAATGCATCTGGAATTGCAGGTGTTGCGGATTTTATATTGAATGTACCTTCAAATAGCACACCTAGAATCCAGGAGGCTCACATTACGATTGGGCACATAGTATGCGAGCTTGTGGAGCAAGAGTTATCGAAAGGATGTTTTCCAAAGGAAAAAAATGACTGACAGTGTAGAGTTTGAATCGAGTATGATGAGTGTTCCGGATAAAACTCTTCTTGGACTCTATTGGACGATGCTCAGAATCAGGAAAGTCCAACTAAAGATCGCGGAACACTACCATGAGGACGAGATGCACACGCCTGTGCATCTCTGCATTGGGCAGGAGGCCATTGCTGCAGGGGTTTGTGCGAACCTACGAACCGAAGACTATGTCTTCAGCAATCATCGCGGGCATGGACACTATCTCGCAAAAGGTGGCGATCTAAATGCATTGATTGCAGAACTCCACAATAAAGAGAAAGGATGCTCGAGAGGCAGAGGTGGCTCGATGCATCTGATTGATACCTCTGTTGGGCTTCTTGGTTCTTCATCAATTGTAGGCGGAGGTGTGCCTATAGCAACAGGAGCTGCTCTTGGGGCTGTTCTTCGGAAAAGCGATCAGGTGTCGGTTGCGTTTCTTGGTGATGCAGCTACTGAGGAAGGGATAGTCTTTGAAAGTATTAGCTTCGCTGTATTAAAACAGTTGCCGGTGATCTTTGTTTGTGAGAATAACTTCTATGCTGTCTATACGCCGTTGAACAAGAGGCAGTCACATGATGATATTTACCGGCATTTTGAGGGTCTTTCAATTCCTTGTTTTCGAGTTGACGGTAATAATGTACTGGAAACGTACAGTATTGCACAGGAGGCAATAGAACGGGCAAGAAGTGGGGATGGACCATCTTTTTTGGAATGCCGTACGTATAGAATGACAGATCATCATGGCGGCGAATCTGGTGTAGAAGTAGGATATCGGACTCAAGCAGAAGTGGATCATTGGTCGGCGAAATGTCCAGTAGAATGTTATGAGAGGTTTCTTATTGAGAAGCGAGTGCTATCTTTTGAGGATGTGAAAGTTGTAGGAGATCAGATTGATAGTGAGATCGAGAGTGCCTTTGAATATGCGAGATCAAGTCCATTGCCAGACGGTGATGGTGTTTTACGGTACGTCATGGCGGAGTAGAGGAAACACGTGGATTGGTCAAAAAACCTGATTGAAGAGTACGAGTTGAATTCTGGAATTGATATAGCAAATGAGACCAGGAAGGTCTCATACACTGTTGCTGTTCGGGAAGCACTTGATTATGCACTTGCCGAGGATGAATCGATTTTTGTCATGGGGCAGGGTGTTGATGATCCATCGGGAATGTTTGGAATAACACTGGATCTTGATAAAAAATATGGCAGCCACAGGGTTTTCGATACTCCGTTGTCAGAGAATGCGTTGACAGGCATTGCCATTGGTGCTTCTTTAACGGGTATGCGACCGGTTTACATGCATAACCGCCCTGATTTTCTACTGATGGCGATGGATCAAATTGTGAATCATGCCTCAAAGTGGAGCTATATGTTTGGAGGTCACATTTCTGTCCCTATAGTGATCCATGCAACGGTGGGTCGAGGTTGGGGAGGAGCTGCTCAACATACACAGACATTACAGGGACTTTTCATGCATGTTCCCGGATTACATCTTGTGATGCCGAGTACGCCTTTCGATGCAAAAGGTTTAATATTATCCGCAATTGCGGATAATAATCCGACTATTATAATTGAGCACAGATGGCTATATCGGCAAAGTGGCCATGTTCCCGAAGGTCCGTATGCAATTCCATTTGGGCGTGGTGTGGTACGGAGAATAGGAAAAGATGTAACAATAGTTGCCATATCGTATATGGTAGTAGAAGCTATGCAGGCAGCAGAGGAACTTAGTGCCGAAGGTATCAATGTGGAAATAATTGATCCACGAACACTCAAGCCACTTGATGAGGAAATCATTTTGCAGTCAGTGCAGAAAACCGGTAGATTAATCATAGCTGATACCGGATGGAAGACGGGGGGTGTGGGAGCTGAAATAGCTGCAATGGTGGCAGAAAAGGGATTTGAATATCTGAAGGCGCCAGTAAAAAGGGTTGCATCACTCGATATTCCGACACCGGCATGCTATGTACTGGAAGACAGATTTTATGCTGGGAAGGCCAATATAGTATCGTGTTGCAAGGAGATTCTTTCAGTAAATACGTATTAGGAATGGCATCTGCTGAGTGAGTATGGAAAAAGATGAGAAAATATTCGTAGCAGCTCACCAAAACATGGTAGGTTCAGCTTTATACTGTTGTCTGCAAAAGAATGGATTTTCAAATCTGATAGTGAAGCCACCCCAAATGCTTGATCTCCTTGATCAGCGAACGGTCATGGACTTCTTTCTGGAAGAAAGACCTGATTATGTTTTTCTTCCATCCGTACAAATGGGGGGGATAATAGCAAATAGGACGTATCCGGCTGAATTCATATACAACAATTTGCAGGCTCAGACAAATGTAATCCATTCGTCATGGAAGACTGGGGTGAAGAAGCTGATTTTCTTGGGGAGTTCATGCAGCTATCCCAAAGAGTGTCCACAACCGATGAAAGAAGAATACTTACTATCAGGTAAAGTTGAGCCAACCAGTGAGCCGTACGCAGTTGCAAAGATTGCAGGAATGGTCATGTGTAGATCCTATAATCGGCAGTATGGAACCAAATTCATAACAGCAATACCTGCAGATTTATATGGGCCTGAGGATGATTTTGACCCAGAAACGAGCCATGTACTACCTTCCTTGGTGAGGAAGATGTATGAGGCGAAGATATCAAATGCAAGCACGGTAATGGTATGGGGAACAGGTTCTCCAAGAAGAGAATTCTTGCATGTTGATGACCTTGCAGATTCTTGCCTGTTCCTTATAGACAACTATGATGGCTCTGAAATTGTAAATATAGGGTTTGGAGAAGACATTTCAATCGGAGAACTCGCTAGTATAATAAAGGAGATAGTTGGCTTTAATGGAGAGATCGTTATGGACAGATCAAAGCCAGATGGATCGCCGCGGAAACTTCTAGATTCTGAAAAGATGTCTACCATGGGGTGGAAACCCAGTATAGAACTCCGCAGGGGCATTCAGGATACATTTGAGTGGTATAAAACACACTTTGCATCATGAGTGCTGAAATAGATGGTATTACCCAAATACGACTTACGAAAAGGGGATTTGATAGAGTGAATATTTTGGTTACTGGAGGCGCAGGATACCTGGGATCAGTTATAGTGCCTGAACTGTTAAGGAAAGGGCACAAAGTCGTCGTCATCGATAATCTGATGTACAATCAACCATCACTTTTAGATTGTTGCCATTATGATGAGTTTACCATTGTTCGGGGAGATGCTCGCGATAAAAATCTGATTTCAACGCATCTGAAAAATGCTGACGCAGTTTTCCCGCTAGCATGTCTTACGGGTGCACCGCTATGTGCCAAAGATCCGATGGCAGCTCAAGCAATCAACCTGGATGCGATCAAGATGATACTTGAGCTTCGCAGCAAAGATCAAATTGTCATTTTTCCCAATACGAATAGTGGTTATGGAATAGGAGAAGAAGGATTGTTTTGTACGGAAGAATCACCCCTCAGACCGGTCTCTCTTTACGGGAAGCTCAAAGTAGAGGCTGAAAACCTGATATTGGATTCAGGAAATTCTATAACACTGAGACTGGCCACAGTATTTGGCGTTAGCCCGCGAATGCGCTTGGATCTGCTGGTGAATGATTTTACATACAGAGCAGTCAACGATCGTTTTATTGTACTGTTCGAATCCCACTTCAAGAGGAATTATATTCATATCAGGGATGTGGCCAAGGCATTTATTCATTGTCTGGATAATTTTAATACGATGAAAGGGGAACCTTATAACCTTGGATTAAGTGATGCGAACTTGAGCAAATGGGAACTTTGTGAGGAAATAAAGAAGCAAGTTCCTGATTTTTACTTTGTTGAAGCAAAAATTGGCGAGGACCCTGACAAGCGAGACTATATCGTAAGCAATGCCAAAATTGAAGGAACCGGATTCAAACCGGATGTTTCACTTCAATCTGGCATTGGCGAATTACTGAAAGCGTACCAGATTGTTAAAAATAAGCAATTTTCAAACGTCTAAGCGGAAGGAATACTGTATCAAATGATTATCACTCGAACTCCATTTCGAATTTCATTCTTTGGCGGTGGAACCGACTATCCTGCGTGGTTTCTTGAAAATGGTGGATCAGTATTAGGCACGACGATCGATAAATACTGTTATATTACATGCCGGTATTTACCACCATTCTTCGAACACAGGCACAGGATTGTCTATTCCAAAGTTGAAGTTGCCAATGAAATAGATGAGATATGGCACCCTTCTGTACGAGAATGTCTGAAGTTCATGAGCATAAGCGGTGGAGTAGAGATCCATCACGATGGTGATTTACCAGCGAGAACCGGACTGGGTTCCAGTTCTTCCTTTACCGTTGGTCTTCTTCATGCTCTATATGCACTCAAGGGAAAGATGCCTTCAAAAATGCAATTGGCCAGGGAAGCTATACATGTTGAACAGGAATTGATCAAAGAAAACGTTGGATGCCAAGATCAAGTACTTACGGCATCTGGAGGACTGTGCCGTATTTCTTTTGGGTATGACAATGGCATCGATGTATGCCCGGTTACAGTGCATCCCGAAAGGATAGACCAGTTACAAAAACATATGATGATGTTCTTCACAGGACTATCTCGGACGGCCTCAGATATTGCTGGTGAACAGATCAAGGAAACGCCGAATAGAAAAAAAGAACTGACAGAAATGCATGGAATGGTGGATGAGGCGGTGCAAATCCTCAACGGAAATGCTGATCTCAAGGAATTCGGAAAGTTGTTACATCAGAGTTGGCAACTCAAGCGGAGCCTTACAAATAAGGTGACGACACCACAAGTGGATGAAATCTACGAAGCGGCGATGAAGGCCGGCGCAATTGGGGGTAAGTTGCTTGGGGCTGGTGGTGGAGGGTTCATGATCATTTTTGCCAGGCCCGAACTGCAACCTAAAATCAAAGAAGCTCTGGGGGACTTGCTGTATGTACCATTCAGGTTTGAAAAAGCAGGGACCCAAATGGTTTTCTATGAACCTAATATTGCTAATGGAACATAAATATGCCAAAGAGTCATGCGAGTGAAATAGATGTGCTAATCCTTTGTGGTGGCCTGGGGAATCGGCTCAAGGAAGTGGTGAGAGATCGGCCGAAGCCTATGGCGAAAATTAACTCACGACCTTTTTTGGATATTCTAGTCGACTATGTGGCGAGTTACGGTTTCAAACGATTCATCTTGTGTATCGGTCACATGGGGGGGGTGATCAGGCAACATTTCAAAAATAAAAATGATGGGTTGACCTACGTTTTCTCAGAAGAGGATAATCCGCTGGGCACAGGGGGCGCTGTGAAAAATGCTGAGCCTCTTATTCATAGTAATCCATTTATGGTAATGAATGGAGATTCATTCTGCGAGGTTGATCTCACCAGGTTTTTAGAATTCCAAACAACAAATGAATCGTTTGTCTCCATGGTAGTCATCGATGCAAAGGATGCTAATGACTATGGGTCTATCACTTTAGGAGATTCCAGGGAAATAACTGCTTTTAATGAGAAGGATAGTGCCGGTCAACCACAACTTGTAAATGGCGGTATTTATCTGTTCGACAAAGACGTCTTGCAGCTTATTCCAAAAATGACCAAGTTCTCTCTTGAGCGAGATCTCTTTCCTAAAATCGTTGATAGAGACTTTTATGGGTATTTAGCTGACGGGACGTTTGTTGATATTGGTACACCGGAGAGATACAGACAAGCAAACGACATACTGTGTGACAAAGCACGATCAAAGGCCGATAAGGTTTAGGTACAGTGAGTAAACTTGATCTGATTTTAATAAACCCGGGCAATCATCGGGAGGTGTATGGAGAGTTAGGTTCATCCCTCTCGGCCCTCGAACCTCCCATCTGGGCGGCATCACTGGCTGCGTTCATACGTGAACGTGGGTATACAGTTAAAATATTGGATGCAGAAGTGGAGGGGCTTGGCCCATCTGCGATTGCTGATACAGTAGCAGATGCAAACCCTCTGTTGGCGAGTGTAGTAGTCTTGGGTTCAAACCCATCAGCGGCTTCAACCCCGAAGATGACAGCCGCTGGCAAGATCGTGCAAGAATTGAAGAAGCGGAACATAGAAACGAAAAGCGTACTATGTGGATTACATCCTTCGGCAGTACCGGAACGTACACTCAAGGAAGAGGCAGCGGATTTTGTGTGTCAAGGCGAGGGTTTCGAGACACATGTTGCACTGCTGGAAACACTGAAAAACAAATCGAAAATGAAATTTGGTGATGTACCAGGACTCTGGTATAGAGAAGGGAGTCAATTGGTCTCGACTCCGCTTGCATCGCTGGTTGAGCTGGATGAATTACCTATGGCTGCCTGGGACTTGCTGCCAATGCATAAGTACAGGGCTCACAACTGGCATTGCTTCGTTCATTTGGATCAGCGGCAACCGTACGCTGTGATATTCACAAGTCTGGGGTGCCCGTACAATTGCAGCTATTGTAATATTTCCGCATTGTACAACGGGAAACCTGGAATTCGGTATAAAAGCCCTCAGAAGGTGGTAGAAGAAATCGATTATCTGGTTACAAACTATGGCGTAAAGAATATCAAAATACTGGATGAGCTTTTTGCTCTTAGAGAGGATCGGGTAATTGCTATTAGCGACCTGATCATTGAAGCCGGTTATGATTTGAATATATGGGCTTATGCTAGGGTAGACACTATTACTACGAAAATGTTGGAAAAGATGAAGCAGGCCGGCATCAACTGGCTGGCATACGGTATCGAATCCGGCAGCAAAAAGGTGAGGACAGGAGTGACCAAGCGATTCGAACAGGATGTTGTCAGGAAGGCGATCACGATGACACAATCAGCCGGAATCAATATCATGGGAAATTTTATATTCGGATTACCGGATGATGATCTACATACAATGCAGGAAACACTTGAATTCGCCAAAGACTTAAATTGTGAATATATCAACTTCTATACAGCCATGGCATATCCGGGTTCGCAGCTTTATGAAGACTCGATCAAGCAAGGAGTGCCGCTTCCCGAGAGCTGGCAAGGATATGGGCAGTATAGCGAAGATACTCTCCCATTGCCGACAAAGTACTTATCAGCGGCAGAGGTGCTGAGTTTTCGGGATAGTGCTTTTAAAGAGTATCTCACAGATCCGAAATATACTGACTTAATTGCGAGGAAATTCGGCATCAATGTCGCGAAGCACGTCAACGAGATGTTGAAACATGATATTATGAGGAAGATACACGTACAATGATGACGTATGTTTGAGAGTAGTGAGCTATGAAGGTCGTTTTTATATTTCCACTGGCGAAAGCCTACACGAAGAGCACACCCCTGAAACTGCCGACTTCGGAGAACTTGGGCATCTCGTACATATCTTCGCTGCTCAAAACGAATGGACACTCTGTTCAGTTGGTGATACTGACACTTAACAATCAGAAAGATGTGCTGGCTGCGCTTGCCGAAATCGATCCCCAATTGATCTGCTTCACGTCAGTGTCGTCGGAGTATTACCTAATCAGGAATCTGGCTGGCCGCTACAAGGCTATGCATCCGCAAGTATGGCTGGTAGCCGGGGGTTGTCACGTTTCGCTCAACCCGGAAGAGACCATTGCTGATTCATTCGATGCAATATGCATTGGTGAAGGAGAATACCCTGTCCTTGAGCTTGTCACGCAGTTGGAAAAGGGATTATATCCTTCTGGGATTTACAACATGTGGATAAAGAATGATTCGGGCATTGAAAAGAATCCCCTACGCGATTTCGTGGAAGATCTGGATGTACTTCCATTTCCTGATCGCCAAATGTGGAAGAAATGGGTGCGGTATCCAGACAAACGACCCTCGGTTTTAGTAAGTCGGGGATGTCCGTTTCAGTGTACGTATTGCTGTAACCACAAATTGGCTAAACTTGGTGAGGGGAAGTATCATCGGTTTAGATCACCGAAGAACGTGCTAGGGGAAGTAATGGCGCTAGTGGCAGAGTGCCCTGATATTGAAGAAATATATTTCGAGGCTGAAACAATTGGTACTGACATGGATTTTGCTTTACAGTTCTGCTCTGAGTTAGAGCGATTAAATCACAGACGTGAGAAGCCGTTGGCATTCGGTATCAATTTGAAGGTGACTCCCAAACTCGAAAGCGAGAAACTGTTTGAGGCACTACATAGGGCGAACTTCCGATTCGTGAATATTGGCCTCGAATCGGGAAGCAACAGGATTCGCAAGGAGGTGCTGAAGCGCTTCTATTCCAATGAGGACATTGTGAAGGCGGTGGCGCTTGCGAAACTATATGATCTGACAGTGCACATGTTCGTGATGGTTGGGTTGCCGGGTGAGACACGAGAGGATTTTCAAGAGACCATCGAGGTATCACGCAAATGCCAGGCCGATATGTACATGCTTAGCATATTCTATCCGTATCCGGGGACGGAACTTGCCCGAACATGCGATGAAAATGGCCTTGTGGAAGGAAGCATTGATATTGAAAAGGTCTGCGAAAGGCGTCAACCCGTCTTGCATCAACCTGGTTTCTCAAAAACGCAGGTACGTTGGTCGTACATATGGTTTGACTACAATGTTTATAAGGGTCACAAACCTGTCCAGCAGCTATTACTCAGGGTTATTATACGTATGGTGCTTGTACAGCCACAATTGGACAGAGTTTTTGATCGCTTGTTGAATATCCCTCTGTTCATGAAACTGAAAACCAAGCTGGTTTATCTGGATTGATGCATCGGAAGGGCTAGAGAGTATTTAGTCAAGGATCGTGAAGTATATCAACGAGATGTTGAAACATGATATTAAAAGGAAGATTCTGATGTGATGATAGAGTCGAAGAACAATCAAACTAGAATCGAATGCTTGCAGAGAGCTATGCTAAGAACCTTCTGGAACGGCTTTGTTGTACATGTAATCCCGTGGGAAAACTTAGCTGTACGCAAGATGATGTGGAGACGGTTTAGGCAGAATGGGGAGTTTAACTTCCATAAAAACCAAGCATGGCGACCAAAAGAAGATTTTTTGACTGAGGTATCAGGAATACTTGAGCATCTGGGCTATGGTCGAAATCAATTCGGAGGACAAATTGTACTGGATGTAGGTGCAGGATCACAATTGCTTACGAGGTTTTTTGAAGGAGCATATATAATTGCCATAGAACCATTGGCCGATAAATTTCTAACAGAGTTGGATTGGTGCGAACTGAAGGATGCTGATGAGGTCTACTCGGTACCCGCCGAACAGCGGCTGAGGAACCTAGTTGAGCAAGTTGATTTTGTTGTTTGTATCAATGTTCTTGACAACTGTTTTGATCCGCCTTCAGTTCTCAAGAATATACATGAATATCTTCGAAGCGGGGGGAAGGCTTGCATTTCTGTTGACTGTCATTTAGATCGTGATCCGATGCATCCGCATATTATGTCCGAAATATCACTAGTCCAGATGTCACATGACACTGGTTTTACTGTAGAAAAAGTGATGAACGGACTAGGTGATGTTTACCCGGAAGATAAATTGGGTTTCGGTTCCAGCGATACTGTCACACTCTTTCTCTCCAAACAATGACCAGATACGCGAATCGAAGTATTTTGTGTTCGATGCAAGTATTGGATTTCAAATAATAGACAGCAAGAATACAACCAGGATATGGAAATATGAATATGGAAAATAACAAAATCCCGTTCGGTACAATCACTATAACAGAAAAAGCGAAAGAACTTGTTATAGGTGCACTTAATAGTAAAAGGATATCAAGTGGTCGACTTGTACGCGAATTTGAAAAGAAGTTTGCTGAGCTGTATGGGGTAAATGAAGCGGTTGCTGTGAGTTCGGGAACGGATGCAGATGCGTTGGCTCTGGCGGTGTTGTATGACTATGGAGCGAAACGTGGCGATGAAGTGATTGTTCCGGCGCTGAGTTTCGTTGCGACCGGAAATGCGGTGCTGCATGCCGGATTCAACCCGAAATTTGTTGATGTCGAACGGGAGACCTTGAACATCAATCCTCATCTTATTGAACGCGAGATTACAGAAAGAACGGTAGCCATTATGCCTGTCCATTTGATGGGGAAGCCGGTTGAAATGGACACCATCATGGAGATTGCCAAACAGCACGATTTGTTTGTGATTGAAGATGCTGCAGAGGCCTACGGAGCGGAGTATAAGGGTAGAAAAATCGGCACGATCGGCCACCTGGCTGCCTTCAGCCTTTATGTAGCTCATATTATAACCACCGGTGAGGGGGGAATCGTCATTACCAGTGATAAGGATATGGCGGCAATATTGCGTTCGCTGCGTTCGCATGGCCGGGCCTGCAAGTGCGAAACGTGCGTCCTTAATACCACTTCAGGTTATTGTGCCAAGCGGTTTGACAACCCGGCAAAGACGGATATTCGGTTCGTGTTTGAAAGGCACGGTTTCTCATCCAAGATGAATGAGCTTGAGGCAGCGATTGGGCTGGGGGCACTTGACCTTTATGATGAGATCGTGGCCAAACGCAGGCATAATTTAGTCCGGATGATGAACGTGATCAGTAAATACTCGGAATTCCTTTTTACATTCAAGGAAGAATCTTATGAGAAAATTGGCCCGCACGCATTCCCTATAATCCTGAAGGAATCAGCGCCATTCACCCGGGATGAACTGGTGATCCATCTGGAAAAGAACGGGATTGACAGCCGGAATCTGTTCCAGTCCATGCCCACCCAGTGTGCCGGCTTCAGCTTTCTTGGCTACAAGCTTGGTGAGTTCCCGGAGACTGAATACGTGGCGGATCATGGATTGCATGTAGGAGTGCATCAGGATATAGATGATGAGCAGATTGAGTACTTAGATAAAGTGATGGGTGCTTTTGTTAAAAAGTATTAGATGGTAGTAAAGTCAAGTGAAAACCAAGATAGCCATAGCCGATTTGCTAGTGAGGGAGAGTGCCGTTGATAATTAAGCCAAGAAAAGGATGGCAACTAATTGACTTCCATGAATTATGGCGATACAGGGATTTACTGTATTTTCTTGTGGTAAAAGAAATCAAGTTACGCTACAAGCAAACAATTCTTGGTGGATTATGGGCGATCATTCAGCCATTTTTCATGATGATTGTCTTTACATTATTCTTCGGGAATCTAGCTGATGTACCTTCAGATGGTGTTCCTTACCCAATATTCAATTACTCAGCTATGGTAGCTTGGATGTATTTTGCGAATGCCACAACTATCTCGGCTAATAGTTTGATAATGGATGTATCGCTTGTATCAAAAGTATATTGTCCGCGTATGACCATTCCTTTGGCACCGGTTCTAGCGTTTTTGTTGGATTTCTTTGTAGCGTTTGTGATCCTTGTAGCAATGATGCTATGGTACAGTATATATCCAGGTGCTACCATTGCACTTCTCCCAGTTCTAGTTATGCTGATGGTATTGACTGCTGCCGGAATTGGATTAGTCCTTTCTGCACTCAACGCCAACTATCGTGATATTCGATACACAGTGACCTTTCTTATTCAATTCTGGATGTTTGCCTCACCTGTGGCATATCCAACATCAATGATACCAGAGGAGTACCATCTTATTTATGCGATCAATCCCATGGCCGGTGTAATTGAGGGGCTGAGATCTGTTTTGCTGGGCTCATCGGCATTTCCAACAGAGATGGTCTTAGTGTCCACCGCATCAAGTGCAACTATTTTTCTTATTGGGGCCTTTTACTTTAGACGAACGGAAAGATACTTAGCTGATGTAATATAGGTTGTGAATTATGGCTGGAATAGCGATCAATACCAACAACATTTCAAAGCGCTACCGGATAGGCACTATTGAGGGAGGTTATAAGACATTCCGTGATGCGATCACGGAAACTATCACTGCGCCGTTGCGGAATTTCAGGAAATTAAGAAGTCTAACTCAGTTCAGGGAAGAGTCGGAAGACAGTGCCATCTGGGCCGTAAAGGATGTATCTTTTAAGGTGAGCGAAGGAGAGGTAATGGGGATCATTGGCAGGAATGGAGCGGGAAAGACGACTCTTTTAAAACTCCTCTCGCGCATAACGGAACCTACCGCTGGATTTATTGAAATCCAGGGTCGAGTGTCAAGCCTTCTAGAAGTGGGAACTGGATTCCATCCTGAACTGACTGGCCGGGAGAATATCTTTTTAAATGGAACGATCTTGGGAATGCGCAAACGTGACATTGAGAAAAAATTCGATGAGATTGTGGCATTTGCTGAAGTGGAGAAGTTCGTTGATACACCAGTGAAGAGGTTTTCTACTGGGATGCAAGTACGACTAGCATTTGCAGTTGCGGCTCATCTTGAGCCAGAAATTCTATTAGTAGATGAAGTGCTTGCAGTGGGTGATCTGGGATTTCAAAAAAAATGCCTCGGAAAAATGAAATCATTTGGGGAAGGAGGACGCACTGTCCTTATTGTTTCTCACAATATGGCGCAAATAGTAAATTTATGTAATAGAGCCATATTGCTGGATGCCGGTGAGCTTGTGATGGATGGCCCGGCTTCAGACGTGGTTGATTACTATGTGGCAACCTCAGGTTCATCTATAGGCGAAGTAATATGGCCAGAAATGGATAATGCACCAGGTAACGAGATTGGAAGACTAATCGCCGTACGTATTTTTCAGGAAAATGTCAATGGTCCAACGGCAGAGGTTGATATATCCAAAGACATAATTGTCGAGATTGAATACAATAATCTGCAAGAAGGTGTGTGGCTATGTTCGTCAATTATCCTGAAGACCGTGACGGGGATTGAAGTTCTGTGCTGTGCAAATGCCAAAGGCCAGAGTACAATAGATGATCCTTGGTATGAACGACCTAGACCAATAGGGATGTATAAGGCGAGATGTTGTATTCCGGGTAATCTGCTCAATGAGGGCCGCTATAGTGTTACTGCTATTCTAGCTATTATGCCAAGTAATAGACCGGTGTTTCATGAAAACGAAGTGGTCCAATTTGATGTTCACGATACCGGTGTTATGCGACAGCATTACTATGGAGATTGGCCAGGAGTTGTTAGACCACAACTCCTTTGGAAAACGGACTATTTAGGCCAATCCCAAATGTAGAAAAATAGACATTCTTTTTGAATGTGCGTATTCCAAAACGACAAATCTACGTCGGAGGTGCTAATTGGTTGATACCACATGTAGTATTTGCGAGCCTGTTCGAGCACTTGTGACTGGAGGGGCTGGTTTTATTGGAAGTCATCTTGTCGATCGTTTGCTTCGAGATGGTCATGATGTAGTAGTCATTGATAGTCTCATATCAGGTCGACAAGACAACCTGATTCAGCATAAGAATAACAAACGATTTCAATTTCATCAATTGGATGTTACCGAAACAGAAGCCATTAAGACACATATCAGAGACGTCGACTGGGTTTTTCATCTTGCTGCTTTGGCGGACATTGTTCCATCGATAAAACAGCCACTTCATTATCATAAATCTAATGTGGATGGAACGGTTAGTGTTCTTGAGGCTGCTCGGTCTTGTGATATTAAAAAGTTTGTATATGCTGCGTCTTCTTCGTGCTATGGAATAGCAGATCAACTGCCCACAACAGAGGATGCACCAATAAGGCCTGAGTATCCGTATGCGTTGACAAAGTTTGTTGGTGAACAATATGTTATGCACTGGAACAACTTGTATAAGTTGCCTTGTATCTCATTGAGACTTTTCAATGTTTTTGGTCCGAGGTCACGAACAACTGGGGCATATGGAGCTGTCTTTGGGGTGTTCCTAAAGCAAAAAATTACAGGTAGACCATTCACTGTTGTTGGAGACGGGACACAAACTCGGGACTTTACATTTGTTAATGATGTAGTTGATGCTTTTGTTCGATCAGCGGAATCTAAAATTGAAGGGGAGATATTCAACGTTGGATCAGGCGGCACATATAGTATTAATCACTTGGTAGAGCTTTTAGGTGGCGAGAAACTTCATATTCCCAAACGACCTGGTGAGCCTGATTGTACATTTGCTGATATGCGGAAAATCAGTCAATTTTTAGGGTGGCATCCATCAGTAAGTTTTAAAGAAGGTGTGAAGGATATGATTGATAATATCGATATGTGGCAGAGCGCACCTCTTTGGGACGAGAAATCTATCGAAAAAGCGACGGAAGATTGGTTTATTTATTTGGGGAGCTCAGCAAGGGGATGACTGGATGAAAAGTAATAATTGTGTAAAAACTGCTAACTCCAAAGTTAAGGATCTGGATGAACTAGCGCTAATTATTAATTCGCTTCGAAGTGATGCGAGTATTGTGCTATGTCATGGAGTCTTTGATCTTATGCATATTGGACACATTCGGCACTTAGAGGAGGCTAAAACATTTGGCGATATCCTCGTAGTAACTGTGACGCCAGATAAATATGTAAACAAGGGTCCGCACCGCCCAGCGTTCACAGAGCAATTGCGAGCTGAATCCATTGCTTCTCTTGATTGTGTAGACTATGTCGCCATTAATAAATGGCCAACTGCCGTACCGACTATAAAGCTTATTAAGCCAAATATCTATGCAAAAGGTCCGGATTATAAGGATCCTATTCATGATTTCACGGGTAAAATCATTGAAGAAAGATCGTCGGTTGAAGATGTTAATGGAAAGATTTTATTTACTGATGATATTACGTATAGTTCATCAAATCTCATTAACAAATACATACCAGTTTTCTCTAAAGAGGTAACCGAATATCTTTCCGGATTCTCAAAACGATACTCTTTGAATGAGCTTCTAGACTATTTAAGAAATGCATCGTCCCTTAAGGTTCTGGTTATCGGCGAAGCAATTATTGATGAGTATCAATACTGTGAACAGATGGCAAAATCCAATAAGGAACCCATTCTTGCTACACGCTATGTGTCAACGGAGAAGTTTGCTGGTGGGATAATGGCGGTCGCCAATCATACGGCAAATTTCTGCAATTCGGTTACAATGCTAACTATGCTCGGTGCAAGCGGTTCCCAGGAAGAATTCATTAGGAGCAAGATGAATTCAAATATTGAGTCTAAGTTTATTTATAAACCTGACTCTCCTACTATAGTCAAAAGGCGTTTTATAGAAAGCTATCTTATGCAAAAGCTGTTTGAAGTATATGAGATGAATGATGATGAATTGGATGAAGAAGTGGAAGAAATTTTGTGCAGAATTCTTGAAGAGCAAATTCCTCAGCATGATGTCGTGATTGTAGTCGATTATGGTCATGGCATGCTCACGAGGAGATCTATCGATATTCTGTGTAAAAAGTCATCTTTTTTAACAGTGAATACTCAGTCAAATGCTGGTAATAGAGGGTTTAACACTATCTCTAAATACCCAGGTGCAGATTATGTGTGTCTGGCATATCAGGAGATTGCGTTGGAGGAGAGAAGGAGACACGGTGATATCAGGGAGATGATGGTGAATGTAGGAAATAAACTCAATTGCGAAAGAATAATGGTTACACGTGGCAAAGGTGGAAATGTTTTCTATCATCAAGGTGAAGGGTTTGTTGAAATTCCTGCATTTACCGATCATGTTGTCGACAGGATGGGAGCCGGTGACGCCGTATTTGCGTTGACGTCATTATGTCTTGCACAAAAAGCACCTGCAGAGGCTGTGGGTTTTATTGGCAATGCCGTTGGTGCGCAGGCTGTAGGTATTGTTGGAAACCGATCAGCAATAAACCCTGTATCCCTATACAAACATATTGAGTCATTGCTTAAATAGATTGAAACAATCAAGAGAAACAGGAATATTTTACCATGATAAATGAATCATTGACGTCCTATTGCCAGCGACTATTTAACTTGATATTGGCTATGGAAATCACCAAACAACAAGATGTAAAGGTTCCTCTCGAAGTGGGGGCAAACGAGGCTATGCAAATGATCCTATCAGTTCGGGCAAACTCTGGAATTGTGATGGTAATAGGTAATGGCGGTAGTGCTGCCATTGCAAGCCATATGCAGAATGACCTCTCGAAAGCCGTAGGAGTGCGTTCCTTGGTTTTTCACGAACCATCTTTGCTAACGGCTCTTGCCAATGATGATTGATATGAGAATGCATTTGAGTACTCAACCAAACTGTGGGTTACTCAGGCAGATCTACTAGTCGCTATAAGTAGCTCTGGGCGGTCTAACAACATTCTACGTGCTGTACGGGCAGCTTCGCGACGGGGATGCAGCGTAATAACACTTTCAGGTTTTGATGTTGACAATCCTCTGAGAAGCTTGGGTGACCTGAACTTTTATATATCATCACAAACCTATGGTTATGTAGAATCGGCTCACTCAGTTCTTACTCATTTCCTAACCGATTCAGCGACGAAAGCAGGCCTTGGTAATGGAAAATAAAATCTGTTCGATTATTATATTAAGTCCAGCGCAATGCCAACCATCTCAACATACTTGTGCTGAATATGGTTTATTCACATAATCTTCTTTCCACAATGATTGGGATCAAATCTGATAACCGGCTCAGCAGGAGTGTGGGGTGTGTTATGAATATTGTGCTTGTGATCATAGGTGATTATTTAGTGAAGTAAGGAGGATTAGTGTGAGTTCACAACAACAAGTATTAGTTACCGGAGGGGCAGGCTATGTAGGTTCTGTTTTAGTCCCTCAACTTTTAAATGAAGGTTATCGCGTCAAAGTACTTGACCTTTTCATCTACGGAGAACACGCGCTGGATGCACTGAAGGAACATCCAAATTTGGAGCAAATCAAGGGGGATATTCGTGATAGTGCCTTGATAAAAAAAACCTTGCCTAGTTGTGACACAGTCATTCATCTAGCTTGCATTTCAAATGATCCAAGCTTTGAGTTGGATCCTGAACTTGGTAAGTCAATAAATTATGATGCATTCATTGAACTTGTTAAAGAGTCAAAGGAGAATGGGATTCAACGTTTCATATATGCATCTAGTTCTAGTGTGTATGGTATCAAAGAAGTTGAAAATGTAACAGAAGACCTCGCCCTTGAGCCATTGACAGATTATTCAAAGTATAAAGCGATGTGTGAGGAAATATTACTGAACGAAAGAGATCACAAATTTAAGACACTTGTCATACGTCCAGCTACAGTATGTGGGTATTCGCCGCGATTAAGACTGGATCTTACAGTGAATATACTGACGAATCATGCTGTAAATAATAGAAAGATCACTGTATTTGGTGGGGATCAAATGCGTCCAAACATCCATATCAAAGATATGTGCAGAGTCTATCTGGAGGCATTAAAGTCGCGTGACGAGATAATCGATGGGGAAATCTTCAATGCTGGTTATGATAATCGTACCGTCATGGAAATTGCTGAGATGACCCGTAATATAGTTGGGGAGGATGTAGAAATCATTCGAATTCCCACAAATGATAATCGCTCGTATCATATTTCTTCGGAGAAAATAAAGCAGAAGATGGATTTCGTGCCGCAGTATACCATCGAGGACGCAATACATGATCTGGTTAGCGCATTTGACATGGGCAAGATTCCAGAGCCAATGAATGACATTCGATATTACAATATCAAGAAGATGCAGGCTTTAGGATTAAGATGAGGTTCGAATGAAGATACCCTATACCAATATTGCTGCTCAGCACGTTCGAATTAAAAATGAGATTCTATCTGCGGTAGGCAATGTACTTGATCATGGTAAGTTCATATTGGGTAATGAGGTTGAAGAGTTTGAATGTCGTTTTGCTGATTTGTGTAAAGTAAGTTATGCCATTGGTGTAAATTCTGGCACAGATGCGCTTATACTGGCCCTTCGATCACTCGGTATAGGGCCAGGTGACGAGGTTATCACAGTCCCTAATTCCTTTGTGGCGAGTACAAGTTGTGTTGCTTTAGTAGGTGCTAGGCCTGTCTTTGTTGATGTAAGGGACGACTACAATATTGATCCGAGTATGATTGAGCAAGCGATCACGTCCCGTACACGTGCCATATTGCCTGTTCACCTTACTGGTAGACCTGCAAATATGACTTCGATCATGGAAATAGCTAAGGCGCATGACTTGGATGTAATCGAGGATTGTGCACAGGCGGTCTGTGCAGAGTATGAACGGGAACGAGTTGGCTCCTTTGGCACTATAGGATGCTTTAGCCTGCATCCACTCAAAACGCTTAATGCATGTGGAGATGGTGGGGTACTCACCACAAATGATCCGCGTCTGTATGAGAGACTTCGAAAATTGCGTAATGTTGGGTTGCATAATCGTGATGAGTGCCATTTTTGGGGGTATAACTCAAGGCTCGATACCATGCAAAGCGCCATATTGCTAATTAAGTTACATTATGTAGAAGAATGGACGGAAATAAGAAGAGCATATGCGGATTATTATCGACGACGACTAAATGGTCTACCACAAGTGCAAGTGCCAAATGAAAAATCTAATGAACGATGTGTATATCACACGTATGTTATTCAGGCTGACCGTCGTGATGAACTCAAAGATTATTTAGGTGAGCACGGTATTGATACGAAGATCCATTATCCAATCCCAATTCATTTACAGCAGGCCGCAAAATATCTAGAGTATACTGAGGGACAGTTTCCGGTAACAGAAAGGCTGGCAAGTAAAATCCTGAGTTTGCCGATATATCCTGAGTTACGGATTGATGAACTTGAATACATTGCTACAACAGTATGCAGTTTTTACGATACGGAGGAGGAGTAATGAGAGTGCCCTATTCATATCTTCAGAGGCAGTTTTCCGAGATAAATGGATATATTGATGATATTCGAGCATTAGTGCGATCAGGTGATTTTACACTTGGTACTGCAGTTACACAATTTGAGGAACGTTTTGCACAGTTATGCGAATTGCCCTATGCAGTAGGAGTGGGTTCCGGAACCGATGCTCTGATTCTTTCACTTAAGGCACTAGGGATAGGTCATGGTGATGAAGTCATTACTACGTCGAATACGTTTATTGCTACTGTTGGTGCAATTGCTATGACAGGTGCCAGGCCGGTCTTTGTTGACAACAATGATGAGTATACCATAGACGTTCAAAAAATTGAGACCGCTATAACGCCTAATACCAAGGCGATCGTACCAGTTCATTTGACAGGAAATCCAGCTGATATGTCGACTATCATGGAGATAGCTCAAAAGCATAATCTCGTTGTTGTCGAAGACGCAGCACAGGCTATCCTCGCAGCAATTGACGGGAGACATGTCGGTTCATGGGGAGAAACCGCTTGTTTCAGTTTGCATCCGCTTAAAAATCTAAATATCTGGGGTGATGGGGGGGTCATTGTAACTCGCTCAGAAGATCTGTATAAAAGACTCAGGCTTATAAGAAATCATGGTCTTTCTACCAGAGATGAAGTTGTTATGTTCGGCCACAACAGCAGATTGGATACGCTACAGGCGTTGGTTGCAAATCGACTTATTGGAGAAGTCAATCTAATAACTAATACAAGAATTGGCAATGCACGTAAGTTCGACGAGTCTTTTGCTGATCTTTCGGAATATATTGTTTTACCTCCTCGAAAGCCTAATGTTAAACAGGTATATCATACATATGTAATAAGATCAATTTATCGTGATGGATTGATGAAATACCTTATTGATAATGGCATAAGGGCTAAAATACACTATCCGATTCCCGTACATTTACAGAAGGCAGCTGCCTATTTGGGCTACAAACTAGGTGATTTTCCTGTTTGTGAACAGCATTGTAATGAAGTTATAACATTACCCGTACATCAGCATTTGTCCTCGGATGAGATAGACTACATAGTTGATTGCGTTCACGCATATTTTCGTAGCTGAAATTTCATGTATCAGTGGTTAAACGCAGGTTTTTAAATGAGTTCTGTTATTGGAATAGACTTTGATAACACATTAGTCACTTACGATGAATCAATATATCGGTTTGCTTTGGAACGATGTTTAATTCAACCAGAAATGGAAAAAAACAAAAAGAAAATACGAGATTCGATTCGTCAGTTAATTGATGGGGAAAATAAATGGCGCACAGTGCAAGCTGCAGTATATGGTCCAAGGATGGAAGAAGCTCAACTAATCGATGGTGTGAAGGACTTCTTCCAAGAATGCAAACACCGTGGTGCTAAAATCTACATCGTAAGTCACAAAACGAAATATGCCAGCCAGGACGAAACCAAAACCAATCTGAGGGAAGCAGCTTTATGGTGGATGAAAATTAACAAGTTCTTTGATTCTGATGGTTTAGGACTTCGCCCCAATGAAATTTATTTTGAGGCTACACTCCAAGAGAAGATCGAGCGGATCAAAGAATTAGAATGCAGCCATTTCATTGATGATCTGGAGGAGACATTCAACGAAGATATATTTCCGAACGATGTTGTAAAGATTTTGTATGCTACTCGTGATGCGGGCAAAGTGCTAAGTGGAGTTTGTTTGTTAAGCTCTTGGGAAGAAATAAGTGAATTCTTTTTTGGTAATAATAGCGGGTTTGAAGATGCCTGAGGCAAGCATTATTTCCAAGATACTAAATAGTGATGTCAAGCATATTGAAAGGATAGGTGATGGGCGCAATAGCAGGATATACAAAGTTGTTTGTGAAAACTTCAAACAATATGCAGCCAAGTTTTATTTTCATCATAGTTCTGATGATAGAGATCGACTATCAGTCGAGTATTCATCGCTGGAATTTCTGTGGGAACGCGGCATAAGATGTATTGCTAAACCAGTAATGGTGGACAGAGAACATAGTTACGCAGTATATGAATATATTGAAGGTGATAAGATATCATCAAAAGAGGTGAATAGATCTGATGTCGATTGTTGTATTGAATTCCTGTGTAGTTTAAAAAAGTTAAGAAATACCTCTGATAGTATGGAGTTGCCTACAGCATCAGAAGCTTGTTTATCAATACGAGCTATAATTGATAATATTTATCACCGGTTAGATCGACTGCAAGTACTGCAATCAGAGGATGAACTGCATCGAGAGCTTAATGATTTTCTTAGAACCGAATTCAGTCTTTCGCTCCGTGAAAATATTGCATCTTGTACGACTGGCCTTCAAGAGTTAGGGATATCATTTGAAGACGAATTGCAGCTGGAGGAGAGAACTCTTAGTCCTTCGGATTTTGGCTTTCATAATGCAGTAAAACGCAAGAACGGTGAAATAGTGTTTCTCGATTTCGAATATTTTGGATGGGATGATCCAGCAAAGACGATTTCTGATTTCCTCCTCCATCCCGCAATGGAACTAGGGAATGATCTGAAGAATAGATTCCTAATAGGGATGCTGGAATGTTTCAATGAAAATCATAAACTCGGCAGAAGGGTTGAGATTTTGTATCCTTTCTTCAAGTTAAAGTGGTGTTTGATTCTATTAAATGAATTTGTACCACAGGACTTATGCAGACGCAACTTTGCCAGTGACAGTGCTCTTAACAAACGGGAAGCCCAAAACGAACAGTTAAAGAAGGCAAAACTAATGATTAAAAGGGAACTGATATGAATACTTCATATCACATACGTCAAAATGACAGCTCAAGGTCACAAATCTTGGACAAAAGATCAAGAGAACTACGCAGAACGATTGTAAGAATGCTACAAAAAAGCGGACGGGGTCATATAGGAGCAGCCCTGTCGCTTGTTGAGATTCTAAGAGTTCTCTACGACGATGTACTTAATTATGATCCAAGAAATCCCAAATTGATCGATCGTGATCGATGTATTCTAAGCAAAGGACATGGATGCATGGCTTTGTATGCAGTTCTTGAAGACAAAGGGTATTTTCCGGAATCAGAACTTTGGAAGTTCTGCAAAATTGATGGCCTGCTTGGTGGGCACCCAGAAATAAAAGTGCCGGGGGTCGAAGCTTCTACTGGAAGTCTTGGCCATGGGATGGGCATTGGAATTGGCATTGCGTTGAATGCAAAGTATCACAAAAGTAAATACCGCGTTTTTGTTGTAATTGGCGATGGTGAATCCAACGAAGGATCAGTTTGGGAAGCTGCTATGTGTGCATCGAAGCATAGCTTGGAAAATTTTACAGTAATTGTCGATTATAACAAGTATCAATCGTATGGTTGTACATCCGAAGTGCTTGAATTAGAGCCACTAGCTGACAAATGGAAAAGTTTTGGTTTTGATGTTTTGGAAGTAGATGGTCATGATGTGAATCAGCTCAAATCGGCGTTTTCTTCAAGAGGAAATAGACCTCGTTCGGTTATATGCCACACTGTAAAAGGATGTGGTATTGAGTTTATAGAAAATAACTTACAATGGCATCATAAGAACAAAGTGTCGGATGAAGAGCTGAATGCGCTCTTTGAAGCACTTAAGGATTGAGTAATGCGTGAAACATGTCTAAGAATGGTATATGAGATAGCCAAGACTGATGAAAGGGTATTCTTCATTGGATCTGATCTTGGGGTAGGGACGCTTGACCAGTTTAAGGCAGAGATGCCAGATAGGTTTTTCATGGAAGGAATCATGGAAGCTACTATTATAGGAATGGCAGCTGGGCTGGCTATGGAGGGGAAGATTGTATATGTCAATACAATTGCTACTTTTATAACACGTCGTTGCTTCGAGCAAATAGTTCTGGATCTCTGTCTACACAATGTTAATGTTCGCCTCATAGGCAATGGCGGAGGGATGGTCTATGCACCATTAGGCCCAACTCATGAAGCAATCGAAGACATTGCGATAATGCGAGCTATTCCGAATATGACTGTAACTGCTCCTGCGGATGCTGATGAAATGCGTCGACTGATGCCATTGACTGTGAATCATAATGGCCCCATCTATATTCGACTTGGGAAAGGGTACGATCCAATCGTGACTACCAATGATATTCCCTTTGAGATTGGGAAAGTAATACCTATGCGTGATGGAGGCGATGCTCTGATAATTACTACTGGAATCTCTTTGAAGATTGCTCTTGAAGCAGCAGAAAAACTGAGTCAGCAGGAATTGTATGTGGCGGTGTTACATGTTCCTACTATCAAACCTCTTGATTGTGATGCCATTCTTCATTATGCTTCTATGGTTCCGATTGTTGTCACGATCGAAGAACATTCGGTTATTGGTGGATTAGGGAGTGCTATTGCAGAACTCATTGCAGAGGCGAACTTCAATCCCGCCAAGCGTTTTAAACGTATTGGTATCCCGGATGAGTTTCCCGATGGGTACGGGTCGCAAGCAGGTTTATTGGATCACTATCATATCAATGCAAGCGAGTTGGTATCCACAGTTAATAGACTAGCAAAAGCGTATGAGTAATTATTTTAGTGTTGGATTGCATTGTCGGATTGATAGAGCTAAAGTACAAAATCGATGATTAGAGCCGGAAAAGAAGAATGGAGTAATGATAGGAGGGACAGGCAATGGATTTGGGTATAGCTGAAAAACGTGTATTGGTCACTGGTGCAAGTCAGGGCCTTGGACGTGAAATCGCAATGCAGTTTGCCAGAGAAAGATGT
The DNA here is from genome assembly GCA_013203045.1 of Chloroflexota bacterium. Lineage (GTDB taxonomy): Bacteria > Chloroflexota > Dehalococcoidia > SZUA-161 > SpSt-899 > JABMQN01. Next base: position 23,598 of record JABMQN010000087.1, on the reverse strand, counting down.
AGTGTAACTGTTGTAGCTCGAAGAGCTGATAAGTTGCAGGAGCTTGCGGCAGATATTGGTGGTGAAGAGTCCAAATTCGTATCATATGTAAGTGACTTAATGGTTGATGGAGCACCAACTAAAACAATAAAAGAACTAGTCGAAAGAGATGGCTCTTTTGATATAGTGGTTCATAACATTGGCGGCACGTTAAATGTGAAGGATCCTCTTTCGTCTGTGGAAGAGTGGTGCCGGGTATGGAGGTTCAATGTAGGAATAGCTATTGAAATAAATGCTGTTGTAATTCCATACATGCTGGAACAACAGTGGGGAAGAGTGATTCACATCTCTTCAATTTCGGCGGAATCTGTAAGAGGCTCGGCACCATATGCTGCAGCAAAAGCTTATACAAATGCATACGTTAAGGGTCTTGGGCGCGCGATTGCACCCAACGGGATCGTTGTTTCAGCGATAATGCCTGGTGCGTTCATCGCTGAAGGTGGGCATTGGGATAACGTTAGGAAAAACAACCCGGAAATAGAGTCCGATTTTTTGAGGCATCACCATGCTGTCGGTCGACTGGGAACTCCTGATGAGATAGCTCCATTTGTTCTCTTTATGGCTTCACAGCATGTTACTTTTGCGCAGGCAGCGACAATACCTGTAGACGGGGGAACCATGTAATGGTGAGAAAGCAACAGCCCGTCAACTACCCAATCAAGTTAAAGGCTGCCATTTTGGAACGCAATAACGAGCCTCTTGTTGTAGATCAGGTAACCTTTGAGGGCCCGCTGTTGCCTGGACAAGTGCTGGTTCAGATTCATTATAGTGGTATCTGCGGTAAGCAGATGGAGGAAATAAGGGGAAGTGGGGGGCCTGATGCGTTTCTTCCACACATGTTAGGTCATGAAGGTAGTGGCGTGATTATTGATGTTGGCCCGGGAGTGAAGAAGGTGAGCAAGGAGGATCATGTTGTACTCCATTGGCTGAAGGGCACTGGGATAGATGCAGAGCCACCCCTGTATGTACGCAATGGCGAACGTGTAAATGCTGGATGGGTAACAACATTCAATGAGTATGGTGTTGTGGCGGAAAATCGAGTAACCAGAATACCGCCCGATTCTGATATGGAAATAGCTTGTTTACTTGGGTGTGTCGTGACTACTGGTGTCGGGGTGATACTTAATGAGGCAAATGTATGTCCTGGTGAGTCTGTCGCTGTGTTTGGGTGTGGTGGGGTTGGATTAAATGCCATACAAGGCGCAGCATTGGTACGTGCTTTTCCTATTATTGCAGTAGATAAAAATTATAGGAATTTAGACCTTGCTCGTCAGTTTGGAGCAACTCATACCATCAACTCAATTGAAACTGATGTGTTAGCAGAGAACTACAGGATCACCGATGATAAAGGTGCCCATACAGTGATAATTGCTGCATCTGATCCAAATGCAATTGAGTTAGGGGTAAAAGTGAGTTCTGTTCCAGGGAATGTGTTTTTGGCAGGAGTGCCCCCACGTGGGACGAATATATCGGTTGATGCACTAAGTATCCATAATAAAAGAATGATTGTCGGATCTCATGGGGGTGGATCGTTTCCTGATCGAGATGTTCCGCGATACCTGGAATTGTATGTCAGGGGGTATTTGAAACTGAAGGAATTGATCTCCAAGAGAGTTAGTCTTGATCAGATCAATACTGGTATTGATTCACTAAGATCCGGTATAGGTGGGAGGTGTATAGTGAAGATGATTGATAATGAAAACTGAATATAACAATTTTGACTACTCCAAGATTCAAGGAATTCATGAGGTTGCACTCCGAATCGATATTTTAAAAGAACGGTTATTACATCTCTCATCAGGAAAGCAAAAAAAAATACTGGAAGTTGGAGTTGGAGCCGGTGACGTCACTCTGATGTTGGCTAGGCAGTTTGAGGATGTAACATGCGTTGATTCAAGTGATGAGAATTGCAGGCTGGTACTACAGCGGCTCACCGATAATGATCTCCGTGTTGTGAAGTTCCTTCAGTCACGAATAGAGGATGCGGAGTTAGCGGCAGCAGGATATGATCATATTGTATTACTTGGTGTGTTGGAACACCTTGAAGATCCTGTTGGGGCATTACGGCATTTGGAAAAGTATGTTTGTGCTGATGGGTGTATTCATATTGCGGTGAACTTGGCAAATTCTTTACATCGTTGGCTTGGAGTGGATATGGGTATTATTTCAAAAATTGATGAGCTTGGGGAATCAGATATTAAGCTAGGGCATTACAGAGTATATACACTGCAACTTCTTAGACAGCACTTGAAGGACGCGGGATTGAGTATCACATATGAGAGACCGTTCTATTTGAAACCACTTCCGACTTCGATGATGACATCATTGCCAATGGAAATCCATAAGGGGCTATTTCTTTTGGGTGAGCGATTTCCAGAGTTTGCATCCTACATCTATATGGAGAGCATGTGAGATAAGGTGGGATAATGAGTGAAGTTGGAGTACGTAGGTTGCGGTTTCATTTCGTAACTGTGGTATGGGGCGAGCCGTATGTCGATCTATTTTTAAAAGTTGGGTTGCCGAGCTTGCTCTCGCCGAATAACTTGCCATATGTTGCGCATAAAACTGATTCGGTATACAGGATTTATACAACGCAGAACGATGCCACGATTATAGGTCAGTCTCCGGTTTTTGTGAGATTGGCCGATATCATGTCTACTGAAATACTTTTCATGGAGGATGGTGATTTCGAGAGCAAAGGCTTCGAGTGTTTCAGAAAGGCCATTGATGATGTGGTCAGAGATGATGCGGGATTGGTGTTTTTAGCTGCTGACATGGTATGGGCGGATGGTGCATTCGCCAATCTTTATAGGATTGCCTTATCGGGCAAACTGTGCATCATGATCGGATCTTTTCGTTTGGCCAAAGAGTCCTTCGTGCCAGCCCTATTAGAACGCTATCAGTCATTAGATGAGTGTACTTTGTCAGTTCAGCCTCGTGACCTTGTGAGGCTTTCCCTTGAACATTTGCACCCGTGGACGAAATCATGCTTGTGGGATTCACTTGAGTTCACATCGTGGCCATGTTGGCTTCATTGGGCTATTGGGGATGGGGGACTACTGTTGCGACAGTTCCATCTTCAACCGTTACTTACACGTCCTTCCGAACGGCTCGAGTCGACCATTGGCTCTCTTGATGGTAGTGAGTATGTCCCTATAACACATCCAAGCTATGATGACATATATATAGTGGAGGATTCTGATGAAATAGCTGGATTCGAAATGAGCGATTCAAAGTATTGTGTTCTCACAGTACCCGGGAACAGGGCAACTGCGGTAAAGATTGCATACTGGGCATCTAGCCGTGTTGGAGGGCTGTATCCTATGACGAACAGGTATCATCGCATGTTTTTGCAACACAGGATCCGAATCCATGCCGATGAAATCAAACCTGAATGGAGAATGGTCGAGGAGTCGTCGGATAAAACGGTTGACATGGTGCTATCTTTACTAAGGTTCGAGTTGGTATTCAGAATCATAGGGTTATTATCACCACAATCAGTCATTGCTATGTCCAAAAGGCGTTTGTACCGGATGATACCATCTTCCATGCGTCCAAATCTGTTAAGGCTGTATTATAGTCTTGAGCGCTTCCCATTTCTTTGGAGGCTATTCGGTGAACCCCGGAGTAACCAGTAGAACAAGACCATAGTAATTGGAGTGAAAGATGAGGAACAGGCTAGTCCGATTGGCGCAGGGATTTGCTCACCCAATGCTGGTTTCAGTGTACAATGCGAGTGTATTCAGAGTAAGAATTGATAGAGTTCTGTACCTTAGAATCGTTTCGTTACAACAACGCAGGAACTCTCACATTGGAGTTGATGGCGTCTTTTCGTATATGGACGAGTGGGTCCGAAAACGAAGCAGGGATGGGTATGTGCCTGAGGACTTCACACCGCCCCAAGATTTAGATGCTTCGAGTTGGCACGGTATTCAACAGGTGCGAAGGGAGATTCGCGAATTTGTCGAAGTCTTGCTAGCGAAGGGACTTACCGATACCATGCTTGATATCGGTTTGGGACATCATGGAGGTAGTCACATGTTATGGCGACAGATATTCGATAAAGTGGTTACAATAGAATTGGATCCCGTGCGAGCCCTGAATTTCAAGCTAAGCGAATGGTTGAATTCCCGCAGTATGATTGTGATAGGTAGATCAGAAGATCCGCGGACTCTTGATAAAGTGCGACAGTGTACCGACAGTGTTGATGTGCTGTTTATAGATGGTGATCATACTTATGACGCGGTGCGCAATGACTACCTGATCTATCGTAACGTTGTCAAATCTGGGGGTATTATTGGTTTTCACGACTGTGTGTGCAGACTGCCGGATTTTGGTGTAGCTGACTTCTTGGATGATCTAGCGGCAGGAATGATAGATGATAAACCTCACGAAATACATAGCATCGTGTATTCGGATCATGTAGGAATCGCATACGAAGTATGCTAAGTTTTGAGGGCTAATGTACTGTGATCCAGTCCTCCGTAGCCATCATGTATGTGTGCATTAGAAAACATATGTTTTGTGGTTAAAAGATCCGTATTCATGTCGGGGGAATCTCGTCCTGTTGGCAGGAAATGGGGAATATTTCAGACGGTATCGTGAATGGCATATTATCTTTGATGAAATTTGAAGAAGAGTTCAAGATTGCACACTCATTGTCGCCGAGTTCTATATTTGGAATCATGAAGAAGGTTGTATTGAAAGCAACGCTGAAGGTGGAAAGAACATTTTTTATTCGAATTTACCATATAAAAAATTAGATCTGTATGTTGCGGTTGGTATTTTGGAATTCATTGAAAAATTTGTACGCTTCCTACGATTTGCATAGAGTCGTATCTCATAGCTTATTTGGTGGATACAAATGATTGACGAGAAAGTTCTTCTGTTAACCTACGACTACAAGCTTGGACTGCGGGATAACAAATTGATTAGATACCTTAAAGGGTCATTAGGGGTGGCATATTTACCCTGGGACATTTATCTATATGAACCATTAAAAAAGCGCTTCGCGGAAGTGGTGATATATGACTACCTTGAGCGTATGATGGAAGTCGGAGTCCGGCAAATGAATGAGGAAGTAATTTCTTTAGTGATGAGAGATAACCCAAAATACGTATTGTGGACTTCGTGGCAATATGATATCCAACAGTCTACTCTTAATGCAATACGAGATGTTGGAGCAATTGTAGTTGGATGGTTCTTCGATGATGATTGGAGGTTTGAGGACTACTCAAAATGGTATATACCCAGTCTTGACTATTGTGTGACCAATGCATTTGATGCAGTACCAAAATACCAGAAATGTGGTGCGAGAGCAGTCGATACAACACCGAATACCGGCATCGCGGTAGAACGCGATTGGTCGAATATTGAAGAAGACTATGATGTAACGTTTGTTGGCACAAAGGACCATGCAAGTCGCCAATTTTATATAGATAGTCTAACTAAGGCTGGTATTACAACAAAAGTGTTTGGTGATGGATGGGGGGGGTACATTTCATTTGACGAAATGATCAAAGTTTTCCAGAATAGCAAGATTAACCTCAACTTTTCTAAAGTCGTTGCTCGCAACAATAGTAAAATGCAAATCAAAGGCCGTGTCTTTCAGGTGTGCATGGCTGGCGGTTTTTTGCTTACTGAATACGCTCCTGGATTAGAGAAATATTTTGATATAGATAAAGAGATAGTCTGTTTTAAAGATGATGTTGAAATGGTAGATAAAATTCAATATTATCTCAGCCACGATGAGGAACGGTTGATGATAGCGAAGGCTGGATGGAGAAAATCCTGCCGTGAGCATACATCGAACTATTTGGTGGCGGATGTATTTGAGAAGATTGAGGTAGATATCGCAGCAAGGGGACATAAAAAGCAAGATATAAGACACGAATTACGTATGTCATCCGGTGCGAGAATGGCTGCTTCGAATTATCACTTTCGATGGGGGAGAGCTTTTTTGGAGCAGAATGCACAACGACAGAGATGGAAGGAGTCGCTCGAATTGTCAATAGCTTATAATCCCGTAAATGTTTCAGCGTGGTGTTACAGATTCATTGGGCTTCTACCACGCTTTGTACGGCCAATCTTGTTTCATTTATATGCCAACGGTGAGAATATGGTGTCAAGTATTCGGGAATGCTTGTATAAAGTTGGGTGGATAAGAAAAGCAAAAAGCACTTTGAATAATATGCTTCTAAGGCATTAAATGTTATCTGGAAAAGATAAAACATTAAACATTTCGCTCATTTCCATGAAAGGATGAGAAAAACTTTGGCAAATGCGGATTAACACGTACTCCATTATCAAACCGGCCAAGCAGTTAATCAGTGGGGTATATAAATATTCTGGAGCGAAAACACTCCACATTCGCGTTGATGAGAAGTATGTGGGTGATTCGATATTTTGCCCGGTATTGCTCTTCCATTCAGTTGGTGTCTGTGGATTTGCTGCGAATATGTTCGATCAACTAGTTGACATGCTCACATCCGAATTCAGACTGCTCACGATTGAGGCAGTTTATCATGGTATTAAAAATGGCACGTTGCCCGAAAGCCCTCTCGTGATTACCTTTGATGATGGGTACAGTGACAATTACGAAATCGCTATGCCTATATTGGATAAACACAATGTTCCGGCTACTATATTCGTGGCAACTGATTATATTGATGGTGAGTTCTGTGGGCTCCCAATGATGAATAAGTCTCAAATTAGAGAGATTTCAGAGCGTGGTATTGAAATAGGTGCTCATACAGCAAGTCATCCTAACCTAAAACGATTGGATAAGAACCTTAAAAAAGAGGAACTAGCTACTAGCAAAGAAAAACTGGAGATTATTACTAGGCGAGCTATTGAGTCATTAGCATATCCGAAGGGTTATTATAATGAAGAGGTGAAAGAAATTGCACAGGAGGTCGGATTTGGGATCGCCGTAACTACGATCCATGACTACCATATCAATCCGAACCGGTTACTTGAATGCCCGAGAATGTGCGTCAATTCTTACGATTCTCTTCAGAATATATTGGGTAAGCTCAAAGGTGACGAAAATTGGATAAAGATTGTTGATAAAGTGTTATCTAGATATTGAGTACAGTTATGTTAATTACCAAAAAGATATCTATGTATGCATTGGATTGGAGTTGTGTTGTTGAAGTTATAATAATCGGAGTCAGGAGAATTCATCCGATTTGTATTGATTTTACCCGGAAACCTTGTTCGATAAGAATTAGGAGTCAGAAGTGAGAGTGCTTATACTGGTGAAGTCCCAAGAACCAATTCCTATGTACAGAACGCTAGAGATGATTTCTAGGGATCAAACGTTAACAGTATGCGGAGTAATGGTCGATAATAGCAAGTTAACTGCGCAGACTCTTATTAGAGAAATGGCAAATTACTGCAAAAAACGTGGTTTTACACGGATGCTTCTTAAAATAGTATCGCGTTCCCTTCCTGGAGATCTTGGTCACAGACTAGAATTTGAAGGTACACGTCGTGTTCATACATACTGGCCTGTGAGTAATCTTAATTTTGGTAAGGATGCTGTTTGGATTTGGACGAGCGATCCTTATGATAGTGCAGTTATATCTCGACTTCGAGATTTAGAACCGGATATTGCCTTACGAGCATCGGCGTTTGGGATAATAAAAGAGCCAATGCTATCCCTGCCGAGACTGGGAATTCTTAGTTATCACCATGGGGATCTCACAAAATATAGAGGGGGACCGCCATGTCTATGGGAGATATGGAATGGTGAGAAGGAGCTTGGGGTTACTGTTCAGATATTGGACAAAGGCATCGATACTGGGAATATTGTTCTGCAAAAATTCTACGAAGTTGACCATGACATGTCAATTAATAGGTATGTGGATAATGTTAAACTGAATACAGCGCATTTGGCCTACGAAGCTCTTAAATCTATTCAAAGTGGAGAGTTTAATCTCAAAAAACCGGAGAAGAAGGGAACCCTATATACAGCGCCGACTGTTGTGCAATTGGCAAGGATGCATTTGATGAATTTGAAACGTCGAGGAGATTGCGGTGAGCGAATACGAGCCTCTCGTCAGTATCGTGACAACAACCCTTAATAGTAAAAAATATCTTCGAGATTGCATCGAAAGTGTGTTAGGGCAGACCTACCCTCGCATAGAGCATGTGCTAGTCGATGGAGGTTCGTCAGATGGAACAATCGAACTGATTCAGAGGTACCAGGCTAGATACCCAGACAAGATATGCCTTACTTCTGGACAAGATAAAAATGCCTGTGATGCTTGGAATAAGGGTTGGGGAATGGCAAGCGGGGACATCCTAGGATGGCTGGGATCTGATGACATTTACGAGTCAGATACAATTGATACAGTGGTTGAGTGCTTCCGATTGAACCCGAACGAGGTTTTTGTTTTCGGAGATTGTCGTATTATCGATGATATTACGGGCAAAAACGAAATCTTCAGAGCGAAGGATTTCAATTTGGATGAGGCCATAAATGATGCGTGTCATATCCATACTGCGGCAGCGTTCTACAAAAGGGAAATCATAGAAAAAACTGGGCTTATGGATATTAGCCTGAATGCATGTGATCGAGATTACTGGATACGTGTGGGCAAGGTATTTCCTATGCACCGAGTAAATAGGGTTCTGGCGACTTGGAGGTTGCACAGTGAAAGCGTCAGTGGCGCTAAAGGTATTTCAAGAACATATGCGCGTGAAAATTTCATAATTTGCCGCCGACACGGTGGGCGTATTCTATCCGGTTGTGGTATCAGATATTTTGGCTCGGGAATCATAGAATTCTTTTGGCCGGTGCTCGGTCCTTGCTCGGGTACTTTGTATACAAAATTTGCTTATCCGATTGCGAGATCTCTTGGGAGAGTATTGCGAATCTGAACATACAAGTAGGTTTATCGGTAGATCTCAGAAGAAGTATTGGTGTATATCCTATTATGTTTCTTTAAAAGGTGAGATACCTTGGACATATCGTAGTAGTATTGTTCTGGGTATATATCACTACCGGTAGAGTCGACGACATTCAAGGATTGCAGGTAGACGTATCTTCCTTTATTTAATTTGCTAGTAAACGGTGATAAAGGGATGACCAAATCCACCGGGATAGTGGGATTGTAAATCATTCCATAGCTGGTTAACGGATGAACTTGAGCGTCGTCATATGTGGCGTAGATTTTACTATTTTCCTCCTTGTGTTCTTGTAACCAGATAGCGCTGGTTATATCCTGTTTTGGTGTAACCGCACTGTAAAGTGCGGCTTTTTGTTGAACATCTCCATTTTCCTTGATCCATGCTTGTCCCAGAGAAGTGGATCCAGAATAGCTGCCGGTTAATTCCCATGGTAATCGTGTTTGAAAAACAAAGAATAAAGCTAGGAACAGGCTAAAATATCCAATTGTGGACAATCGTCCTAAGTGATTAGCAGCATCACTGGATACTTTTCTATGCCTTTTCCTGACTAGTAAACTGATGAATGCCACTCCGCCAATGATGCAAAATGGGGAAAGGAAAAAAAGCATAATATGATACAACCGACCAATATCCAGCGAAAGCGCAGTAGAAATGGGAACGAGAAAAGGAGGAGCTACCGTTAATAGAAATACAGGTGAACACAATATTGCGAAAACAGCGAACTCGCGTTCGAAGGGGGGCTTTATAGATCTTCGAGCAAGCAGGAACAAGCCGAATATGAGGCAGAGTTGTATTGAAAAACTTAAAACTTCATTGATTCCTTTGATGATGGAGATTGTAAAAGACTCATCTATGCTGGTTTCTACTCTTTCGCCAACGGATGGGTGCAAGAAATCAGTGGACATGTTACTGAAGACTCGATCGATGGCAAAGGCCTGAGCGTCAATAACTTTCCCTCCTGAAACATAGGTAAACCAAGCTAGCGCAAAGCATACGAAGAATATTATGAAACCAAGGTTGAGCACTGTGCTGCAATTAGATTTTGTTATTGATGAGTTTGTGATGTGTGAATGGTGCTCTTGTATGGTAAATCGATGGGACCCTATGCGTGTGGATTTCAGCTTGTTGTAGATAAATACTAACAGTTTACTAAAGACGAGTAATAGTATGAAGACAAAAGCTAATCCATAGTGTGAGACGATAAGTAATATACCGAAAGCGATTGTAAGAATATTTTTCTTGTTCATACCCATATTTTTGTCAATCGTTAATGAGATCAAACAGATTAGGAATAATGAGGCAACAAGTTGCCTGGGTAATAATGCGATATCGTGATAAAAACGGCTTAGTCCAAGAAGGAAAAAACAAGCCAGAAATGCTATTCTCTCATCATTGGTCTGTTTCTTGAAAATATGAAATAAACCAACAGTGGAAAACGCAAAAACTAATGGGTAGAATATTTTAAATATCCATGTTAGTTCAATACCAGATATGGCCGATACAGTAGGTGCAAGAATCGTGATTGAAAGAAGTGAGTTAACTATATGCGGAATACCAGGATCCCATGAACCTTCGATCGTAGTTAGATTAGCGAAGTAGTATTCCTCATGAATATCGTATCCTGTGATATAAGATGAGATTAATGATCGGAAAAATAGCAGGGAAAGTGCTATTACAAATATCGCAAATGGATATTGGTTTTTGTGGATGAATTTACCGAGACCTACCAATATGATTGTGATAGCGATAACGACCACCAAAATCATCAGTATTATATTGGTCTGATACATGTTGTTATATTGAGTTCCAAGTATACTTAACAAAGGAATTAGACATAGGAATAATACGGGTGGAGATAGTATGGTTTTAATATGGAAAGACGAGTTTACAATAGAGGAATCTTTATCCCTAACATATATGAAAGCACATGACCCTAGTACAAAGATGGTTAGGGTAGTGATTAACGGGGATAGGGATATTGGATTTGAAACATTGAGATAGGGGTAGAGTGTATTTGCCAGGAGTCCGATAAACATTAGTGTTGTAATACTCAATCCCACGGAGTATAGGACTGTTTCAATATTGCTTATACTATATAATTTGAGGACTCTGAGTATTATGAATCCTGGTATGAATAGCAAATAGAATAAACATATTGGGAAGCCGATGAACGGAGTTATTATATAAATATTGTCGAGGTAATGAAAAGCCCACACAATAAGTTGTATCGTAAAGACAGCACTTAGGAACCTCCTAGTTTCCCAGCCATGCATTTGAAAAGGATTGGCTATCATTATTGTTCCATTCTCTTAGCAAAGATGATCTAGGTGTCGTATTAGCAGTAAGTTGAGCGATTTGATTATTATTAGCTAGCTATAAAAAAGTAAATACGTAAGGTTTCTATTTTCATTTAGAATTGTCTTGTGAATAGTATGGGGCGAATAGATAATCTGGTTAATTTCGTATACTATGACGCTCGAGCTTTCTAGCCGAACAATATATCCCCTCTCTCAAAGGAGTAAAGAGTTTTTCCAATATGTATATGCAGTAAAATGATAAAGTTATTGTTGATAGTCCGTGGCGCTTACCGTTGAAGAACCTAGTTCGAGCTCTAGTAGCCGAAGGTTCAGGAGTGAGGGTTGTTTTGATGTGCTGGAAACCGGATGTATTTAGCAAGAATCGATACTCATCCTGGCTATACTCCCTGTAATGTGAAAAGTACTGATCACTACACCACAATGAAAATGGAGAATACGGATGTCGTCCGAAAAGTAGTTTGGCTCGCTTAGTTAGGGATACAGAGTTTGGGCCGCCCAGAATGAAGATACCTCGTCTATTTATTATTCTGCTTATTTCCCTGAGCATAGTTAGCGGGTGGCCTGGAAGATGTTCAACCACGTCAAAGCATGTGACGATGTCAAAGTAATTACCAGTGTAGGGTAGATTAGGATTTGTCCAGAAATCTTGGTTTGTTATAGAGATTCCAGCTTTTTCCATAAGCTCCAACCCTACGTTATGGGTTCCCATACGATTGTGTTCAGTATATTCATCGAAACGATCGACAAGGTGAAGTTCTACGCTAGATCCTAATAGTTGTCTGATACACAGTAAATTGACCCCAAGCCCACCTCCTAAGTCCAGGAGCCGAGAGCTTTCTTCCATATGGCTAAGGATCATGTCTATCTCGTACACATGTTTACCGTGGTTTTCGTAAAGGATTGTGTCTTTCGCCGATTGTCCGAAAGTATTAGAAACGTGATAAAGTGCCTGGGATATCTCTTGCTTTCTATTGTTCATTTGTCCGTTCGTTATTGCATTAGAATTTAAGTTTACTGCTTATAGAACTAACCTATGTTTACTGCTGGTAAGAGAAAAGATGTTATCATATTTTCTTACGTTGGATTCAGTTATCGGTAGTCAAACAATTGAAATACAGGCTCTCGAGCTGTGATGCAATTTTTGGCCATGTGTAATGCTGACCGACAATATACTTGCCATTCTCTCCAAGTTTGGCTGCCAATTCATCGTTAGTCAATAATTGTGAGATTGCTGTGGCTAGGGATTCTTGCTCCGGTGGTACTACTAGACCGATTTGATCACGTATGATATCAGCTATGCCACATTGGTTGGTAACTATTACTGGTGTGCCACAAGCAGATGCTTCGAGAACCGATATCGGAAATGTTTCATATAATGAGGGTAGGACATAGACATTAGCATCAACAAAAGCTTGTTTCTTTGCTTGTCCGTATAGAGGACCAGTAAAGAGGACTTTCTCGAAGATCCCCAATTGGGAGACAATCTGCCTGAGGGGGCGAAGAAAACCCTCATCTGGCCCAGCAATGACGAGAGTGATGTTTTGAAGCTCATTCATGAGCGTGGCAAATGATCTAGCGAGGAGATCTGGTTGTTTAATTCTATGTATTCGTGCAAGAAAGAGAACTACCTTTTCATTTTCGCCTATGCCATATGTCTTTCTAAACTTACCGGGAGTTGGCATGTCTTCAAGTTCTGAATACGGTATCCCGTTAGGTATAATTTCAATCTTGTTGTCATGTATTCCAACATCCTTGTATTGCATTGCTTCTCTCTGAGTAAGAGCGATTGTTTTCGATGCACCGCATAGTATCCTCTTTCCCCAAAAAATGTCGTATAGCCTCTTCAATTTGTGTTTGACCATTATTGGAGGTATATCACCATGAGCTTGGATCAGATAGGGAGTCCCAGCTTTTGTTGCCTTGTAATGAACCAAAGTATTTAGCATGGTTCGGTACTCGTGCAAGTGGATCAAGTCGAAGCTCCCCAAATCTTTCATTGGAAGGATCATGCCTAGAGGAAGGTATAAGTTGTGCTTATATGCCAATGTATTGCTGATATTTCTGAAACGTTTTATATGAATACCCTCAAAGACTTCTTGAGATTGATCTATTCGACCTCTAACGTCGAGTGTGTCGGTTGTGTACACTGTGATCTGGTGGCCTCTTTTAACGAGTTCAGCAGATAGTTCGAAGCAAGCGCGTAATGGCCCACCATAGTCCCAGGCTGGTACAAAGTATGGTATTACCTGCAGGATTCTCATGGGCCTTGCTATTAAATCATTAAGTCGGATTTGACAGTCTTAGTCAAGTCAACCATCAAGGGAACAGCCGAGATATCGGAGGTTCCTTAAAACTCCGCACATGTGGAGATTCTGTCCCAATTATTAACAAACCACTTGTGGACCTTTTTGATACCACTTTCGAATTCCACAGCAGCTTGATAGTCGAGGATACGGTTGGCTTTTTCAATAGATGATAAGAGCTTCGTCTTTACATCCCAATCTCTTCGTTCAATATAATTGATACCTGCTGTGTTACCAGTGATATCGTTAACAATGTTGGCCATATCTATGACACGGTGGTCTTTGCCGGAACCCAGATTAAATGCCTCACCGATTGCCTCTTTCTTGACTCCCATTGACAGCAAACCGTTGACGATATCATCAACATATGTCCAGTCTCTCGTTTCAGTTCCATCCCCTGTGATCGGTAACGGTTGTTTATTCATTGCCCAGTACATGAAATTCGGAATCACATTCCTGTATTTACCGGGAATTTCACCCGGACCAAAAACATTGAAGAACCTGGCATTAACGATAGGGAGTCCGTATAGATTATGGAAGTAGTTCGTATATAGCTCACCAAGGAGCTTGGTAACTTGGTAGGGTGTATGCAGGCTGATTGAGATATCGTGCTCCTCAAAAGGCATTTTCGATTCAAGTCCATAAACACCACATCCTGAAGAGGAATAAACGAATCTTTTCACTGTGGCTATTTGAGCGAATTCCAGAACCTTCACAATACCAATTCCGTTGACCATCAAATCAGTCTCTGGATTATCCACGGAATTCTGGTTGGCAAAGTGAGCGGCCAGGTGGAAAACGTAATCAGGGGTATCCTTGAATACCCGTTTAAGCATCTCGTCATCGAGAATGCTTCCTTCAACGAATGCGACATTATCATTTTTAGGGATATTCCATTCATAGGCTGAAGAAAGATCGTCTAATATAGTGATCTTCCGAGCCTGTAATTCTATTAACTTTTCACACAAGTTTGACCCAATGCAGCCAGCTCCTCCGGTGATTAAGACATTACTCCCACGGTATTCGGATGCGAATTCAGTCATCTATGTCCTTTCCTTCGTAAGTCCCCAAAGCACTTTTTCAAAGTCATCAGTTATTTTATCCCAGGTGCAAGTCTGGGCGAAGTGTCTGGCTTCAGATCCTACCTGAGCAAGTGAACCGTTCTGTCGCAATTTCATGGCTTTTGCAATTGCATCTTCTGGTCCATCAATATAGACTATACCACTATGATCTCCGAATTGCTTTGTTATACCAGGTAGAGTGGTAGATATAATCGGCTTACCAGCTGCAAGATAGTCATACATTTTGATGGGAACGATGTATTGCATTATGGGTTCGTCTGTGTGAGAAGGGAAAAGACAAATATCACCGGCAGCGATAAAAGATGGGACTTCGTCATATGGTTTTCTGCCAGTTAAAATCAATCGGTCATGCAAGTTGAGATTATCTTTCATCTTTAGGAGTTCGTTATATGCATCGCCATCCCCAACTATTAGCAGTTTGAGTTTTTCATCCTCAGTTTTTGCCAGCTCTGTGACAACCTCTATCAATCCGTTGGAGTGATGCAACCAGCCAACAAAGAATAAAACGAAATCATCGTCTTTAATTCCGTATTGCTTACGGACAGGTTTCCCATCCATATCTGGGTTAAAACGTTGAAGGTCTGTACCTGCTGTAATAACCACCGTGTTTTGAGGCTTGGCTCCCATGAGAGTGGTATACTCTCTTAACCCCTCACAGATGGAAATAACTTTGTGTGCATTTCTGATATTGCTGCTCTCGAGTTTCTTCCCCAGACTCTGAAGAAACCTGAATGGGATCAGTCTATGATTGACATCTAATATATAGAAAACGGTGGGAACATGATTTTTACTGGCTACTCTATATGCAAGGAAACAGCTTAGAATGGTATCGCCGACTATTACATCCGGTTTGAACTCTCTTATTTGGCGCTTGACCTCTTTGGTGTATGTATACACCATTGAAGCATAGTCGATGATGGGTATTTTTATTATGGGAGGGCGAATGACCGTAACACCGGAGTTTTCGAAAAGGCGCGCGCCGGGTAAAACCTGCCTTTTTGAATAGAGCTGTTTTTTGCCTTCTTTCCGCCACAGAATCTCATAATCGATTACCCGTATTTCATGACCGCGCAATGCCAGTCTATCAGCTAGATGGTTGTGTTGCATAGGATTTCTTCTGATCCAATCCGTATCTTGCACATACAGTATTTTCATAAAAGATAATCTCCATGTAACAGATAAACCAGCAGCATGTGTACTGCTGGTTTGTTATTGATAACGCTTAAAATGAGGATAGCATGTTCATGAACCTATTGTGAGCGCTTTACAGCGCTTCTTTAATACGGTTCTATACAGTATTTCTTTATAAGCATCAAGCGCTTTATCCAATTGTTCTTTGGTAACGCCCAATTCTTCAAGACTGTCCCTTAGTCTGGCTCCATGAATCCACTCAGACTGATGATCCCTGGAAACTCTCTGAAGCGCTTCCTCCCTGGTCAACACATTCTCGCGAATCATTTTACTGTACATTTCATCATGTTCTGTGAAACCGACAAGCCGAAAATAGATATAATTGATCAGTGGATATGCGCTATCATCGATTCTCCATGTGGTCGTATGGTCGGCAGCGCCCTCCCACCCCAACTCATTGCGTACAGTCGAAAGGACCTCATCTTCTTTCCAGTAGATGTAATCGTAAAACCCGAGTGAATCCACTCCGTTTGGCCTGAACAGGCGTTCGAAGAAATATACGGAGCCACCGGTGACGTATTCCCTGAAAATGGGATATTTGAAATTGGATGGATTCTTCAGGTACTCCATGCCGAACAGAAAGACCAGCTTGGTTTTATCGCGTGTGGAAAAAGCCCCTCGATCATCAGCGTAGACTCCCAGGTAGCCTCTCTTCCAGTGTTCTTGTTCGAAACTGCAATTTCCAATGAAATTACCGCCCATGACAACGGGAATGTTGTTCTGTTTTGCGTGCCGGAGCATACGGAGGTTCATGGTCTTGTCGCCTGAGTTAAGGACGGGAACGATGGTGTGAATCGAAGGGTTCCTGAGCCAACCCTGGAATTTGAGCACAGTGTTCTTTTTAGCAGTAGCAATCGCTTTTTCATCACGTAGCCAGACGTGGGGTACGCCGAGGGCCTCTGTTGCATTTTGAATATTGCGGAACCCTTCTGGAAGAATGAATCCACTATCTACCGTCAGGGCCAGAACACGCATCTGGTATTTCCTTACCATTTGATGAAGCACGAATGAGCTGTCCCTTCCGCCGCTTATGGGAACAATGCAATCGTATTTGTCCCCTTTATTCTTGTATTTATCGAGTACGCTCATGAGCTTTTCTTCCCCGCGGACTTTCATCGGCTCATGATCATGGCAATAGTTACAGATGCCATCATGGTCGTATTCTATTCCAGGAAAAGTGGCCGGCAGGATGCATTTAGTGCAAATCTGCATTAAGAATACCCTCCTTCAATCGCTCTTATATAGTAGCTTTGAAAACGACGATAGCAGGGGTTTGTTACATTTGGATTACATTTGGTGAAAATTCGAATAGAATACTTGGATTTCATGTGATCCATCATTACGTAAGTTTAAAGAGAAAAGGGGTAACAAAACATGCGAGACGAGCTTCAGAGATGAAGTCAGTATTTGCTGCGGTCATGTAAAAATACATCATCTAAATGGCACGGTTCCAGTTCAGTTTTGGGTAGTAACATGCTTGGTTCAGGGTGATAACCGTTTGTTTTCCAGGATAATGCAGTAACCGTACTTTGTAGTAATTTGAACGGGTATAAAATCAATTTTTGACGTGAATAAGATTTTGACACCCCATATTCTCGGCAATGAATAATAACCGGGATTTCCTGAATATTGAGTTTTTCCCGAGCTGCTATCATTAACTCTTCTGAGTGGTGAGTGGAACCTTCCTGTAGATTGCCATTTTCGAAAGCCTTAAGGGCTAATTCACACGATCGGCGATTCCAGAGTTTTAATCCGGACGTGGCGTCGGTAATATGCTGTCTTGATACCATTGATACCAGACGAGCGCTCAGCCACATGCCAAAACCTTTAAGGCTGAGCACATTAGACGTAAAGCCATTATAATGCCTTGATCCAATGACAATGTCTGACTGCGTTTTAACCGCATGTTTGTACAACCTGGTAACATCGTCCGGGTCATGTTGATTATCCCCATCAATCTTGATCACATATTTGTACCCAAGATCATAGGCAACTTGAAGACCGCTTATTATTCTCCAGCCGGTTCCTTTTTTATGTGTTAGAACTTCCACATCAAGCTCTTTTATAATTTCCGGAGTGTTGTCATCAGAACCATCATCAATTACCAGGACGTCAAAATTGGTGGATCGTTTTACATTGTTCACCACATCAGCAATAGTTTTTTCTTCGTTAAGAGCGGGGATAAATACCAGAACGTCAGAACCGTTAAGTTTTGAAGAATTCCTTGAGAGGAAACCTTTAATGATTTTTTGTTGTGTTGCCCAGTGTTTGTGATTGTTCATAAAACCTTGTGCCCCCTCTCAACGGCCGTGTGAATTTCAAGCTCCTCAAGTATTTCGGTCACTGCTATGGCTCGATCGCCGTTACCACCGTCCCTCGACGTGATCATTTTTTCAAACTCTTGTATAGCATATAACAGGTTGTTTGACTCGTCAATATCGAATTCCTGGCGGTTGCGTGGTAATTTCTCCATTACTGTCCAGGGAATCCTTTCGTAAGTTTCAACTATAAGTGAGGGATGGGACAAAGGATCGTACACTATTGTGCCTTCTGATCCGTATATTAATATCTTGGTTTCCTTACCGGGATAGTTCAGGCTAACGACAATCTGTCCGGTTATTTCACCATTACGGAAGGATATGGCACCTGTTTCAACCTGGCCATCTAGAGTTGCCAAATCGGTTCGCCAGAAGGATGTGTCTCTGATAGGTAAAAATATATCGAGAACTGAGAGCATATGTGAACCCAGTAACCAATAAACACTACCTCCTTTGAACCTGCCAAGATGCCTTACTGTCATCTCGATTCCGAGAATACTGCCTATATGGCCGTCACGTATCATGGTCTGGGCTTGCTTCAGAGCGCGGGAAAAAGTATAGGTATATTGTATAAGTAGTCCCCGGTTGTGTTCAGCGGCAATTGTACCAAGTTCCTCACATTCAACAGTGGTGAGGGCCAGTGGTTTTTCAGAGAGCACATCCTTACCACTAAGGAGAGCGGATTTCACGATATTATAATGGGTGGAATTTGGGGTAGCTACAACAACAGCGGTTATCTGCTCATCGTTCCATACAGCAGTTAAGTCAGTCTTGGAGTTGCACACGTACTTCAGATTGAAGTGATTATTTTCCTCAAGATATCGTTTAAGTTTTGATCCCCAATAACCACATCCAATCAAAGCGCAATCGATCATATATCTGTTTCCTGATCTTCTTTAATTAAAGACTGAGTCATAAAGCAAATTAAATTACAAATCATGTAAATGCTAACGATGAGTTGTTTCCACAGGGGGCTTAGGCATATACCTAAGAGAAGGATATTCCATTACTTCCGGATCATTGCATATGATATTATAAGCTGTGTTTATCTCTAGACCCATGCGATTGCATCGAGCACCTTTTGAGAAACAACTGTTTGCGTTCCAATTGGGGTTGGTGTTTTTAACTAGCATCGCGTGGAACTCATCCAGATTGCTGGTGATCTTGCCGATCCGGCATTGAGCCATTGTCGGTGTGGCTGTGGTTGAACATTTATACACGTAACCATCAGCGCCATAGGTGATCTGATAGTAACAATATACGCACTGTTTGAAGGTAAACTTGTCTACATCGGTAAATTCAGGGCCAGTATAGAAAATATAGGGTCGCTGGTTCTCAGAATGGCTAAGATATGGTGCGAGTCTCTCCTCGTAGATCTCATTCATAGGAACTTCTCGGCCCCACTTATAATCGCGTACATCGTCAAAAGACTGATTATAGCAGGCGAATGGTATAGAGAAACGTAAAGAGTCGACCCCGATATCTTTGGCGATATTTACTATCGCACCGAAATTCTCCGGTGAATCACTAAAGGGTGAAATCAAATAACATAGGCGGATTGCATGCCCTTCGCCTGCTTTCTCTCGTATTTGGACAGCTTTTCGCAGACCTTCAATTATGCCATTGTACAGATGTTGGTCTTTTGTCCCTTTTGTAGGTCCCCATGACCATGGAAATCCCGCGTCCAGGCTTACTGAAAGGTAATCAACAGAGTCTGTTGATATCCGGTTTAATTCTGTGAGCCATCCCATTTTTTCTTCGAGCCAATCGAGATGTACGCCATTTGTATGGATTCCGAAATGATTGCCATGCTTTTTTGTAGTATGAAGGAACGTCATGAAATAAGGGTTGATAAGAGGTTCAGTATAGGCTCCACCATAGATGTGATAAGGTATTGCCCCTCGCAGTTTATTTAGCAGTTCCAGGGCATCTATTTCCCAGGTGCCAAGATCTTTTTGGAAATGCTTACCGGCACAATGCGGACAGTTAAGGGTGCATGGGGATCGATGGTTGCCGGGGAGATGGATTTCAAATTGTCGGGGATAGACCAGTTCACCATTAAAAAACGTTTTTGTATTACCATCGAGGTGGTCCATCAGTTGGTTCCAATATCGATATTCTGGCGGCCTCATATCCTTTTTGTACAATATAGCTTCCCACCTTTCGTTTAAAAATCTATAGTGGCCGTGCTACGAAACGCCGTATGCCCGTTTCATCCACTCAATGGTCTTTGGGATACCTTCTTCCATAGGTATCTTTGGATCATGTTTAAGGTCTCTGATAATTTTCGAGAAATCAATGTGTTTGACTTTGGTGGTAAAAGGTTCTCCCTGTTTATAGGTGACATTAGAGTCATCTTTCTTAAGGTAGTTCAGAATGATGTCCGAGACCTGTTTAATATCTGTTTCCCATTCACTCTTTCCACCAACATTGTAGACTTCACCAGGTATGAAATTGTCCACGATGTTAGCGAAGGTACGACAGGTATCCTCAACGTAGTCAAATATCCGTTTGTGGCCCATGTACACCGTATAGGGGAGGGCATGAAGTGCCCGATAGATGAACATCGGGACAACACCTCTGTAGGGGCTTGAATGTTCATTGGGTCCATAAGCATTGACTGGTCGCACTCGAACCGTCTCTGTTCCAAACATTTCCGCAGAATTCAAGACCTGCATTTCTCCAACCCACTTGGTCATGGCGTAGTCATTCATTTGCTTGATAGGTACCTTGTCCATAACATCTTCACTCATTGTACCTTCATAATCACCATAGACTTCAGCGCTCGAGAAGAAAATCATCTTGAATCGCTTCTTTTCCTGCAAACGAAGCATATTTTTGGTACCAACTACATTGGTGAGCCAGAGATTCTCATAGAAGTCTTCACCGTTCCATCGTCCGTATTCGGCTGCCAAGTGGTAAACGAAGTCAAATTCGTGTTCTTCAAAGGTCCTTTCAAGTTGACGGTACTTACTGACATCACAGCGTATGTTTTGAGGGTCCTCCGTATGTCTGAGATCGCAAGTCCAGACATGGTGTCCACGGCTTTTAAGTTCAGGCACCAGATTTGATCCGATGAACCCCAGTCCTCCGGTTACAAGTATGTTGGTCATCTACCTTCTCCATAACTATGTTAACAATCCTAAATCCTGCTGCCCCATCACCAAGCGGGTTTTCCCATGAATTGGTGCGTGAAAGGACCATTGTTTTTGAGCACTCTAGGATGGTTTCAGGAATGGCCCCAGCCAGTATGTTAGCGCCAACGTCGATGGTTTCTGGTCTTTCAGTGTTGTCTCGTAATGTAACACAGGGAACTCCAAGTATACATGCCTCTTCCTGGACGCCGCCAGAATCCGTTAGAAGAAGTCTAGCATTCTTTTCCAATTGAAGGAAGCTTAGGAAATCAATTGGTTCGATCAGAGTAAGATTTCTTGGTTTTATATTGAACTCACTAAGTCTTTTGAGGGCACGTGGATGGATTGGATAGACTATAGGTAAGCGAAATTCTTCGGCTACAATATCCAAACCTTCAAGAATTGATATGAACCTTTCTGGATTATCAACATTCTCCTGACGGTGGATGGTGACAAGGAAGTATTCCTTTGGAACAAGGTTCAATGAACGAGGAGTATCGCCTTGTCTATCGGCTATATCTATGTTCTGCTGGACAGCGTCAACAATGGTGTTGCCAGTGATAAATATTTTCTCATTTGGAATGCCTTCATTCAGGAGGATCGACTTTGAATTTTCGGTGGGAGCAAACAGATAATCAGCACAGTGGTCTGTAAGGATGCGGTTGATTTCTTCAGGCATTGTCCTGTCGTAGCTCCTGAGTCCGGCTTCAATATGGCCAACCTTGATATGCATTTTTGTGGCGGCAATAGCCGCAGCCAGAACGGAGTTGGTATCACCTAATGCAAGTACAATGTCTGGCCTGTCTTCCCCTAGTATTTTCTCAACACCTGATAGAATTTTGGCTGTCTGATCGGCATGGGAACCCGAACCAACTTCGAGGTTATATTTGGCAGGAGGAAGTTCAAGTTGTTCAAAGAAGACCCTATCTAAGTGGTAGGAATAGTGTTGTCCAGTGTGCAGGATATAGTAGTCTGCCTGTCTTCTTTCCAATTCTCTGATGACAGGTGACAACTTGACTATTTCAGGGCGAGTTCCGAGAGTAACAGCTATTTTCATAATGGTATCAGAAAATTGGGATAGTCTGATTATTGGTAAAGTATAACAAGATACGTATCTATGATCAAGACGATCGTCTTCTTATTATAACAAAGATCAGTATAGCTAAAAGTGCTACCCCAATAACAGGCCCAATAATTAACCAGGGATTAAGTCCATCATCGTCGTCTTCATCATCAGCATCGTCTGCAGGTTCAGTTGTATCAGTCGGCACTGGAGCTTCTGTAGGTGGTGCCGTTTCTGCTGCTGTGGGTGCATCTGCAGGTGTAGATGTTTCGGTAGGTGTATCCGCTGGTGCCGGTGTTGGAGGTTCCTCAATTTCTGCCAGAATAGCAAATTGTGTGAAGTGTCCAGTAATCCCACTGACAGTATGGTTAACCATATCAACGGATATTTGTTCGAGAGATACCCATTGTTTACTCTCTGAATCGTGGATAGCCAGGACCAGGTCTTCCTCTGATGCCCCTGCGGGTAACGAATCTGGATTATAGGTCATGCTAACGAGTATGGGCGGGTCAAAAGTGGCACCACTGGGGCCAAGGTCAGTGACCATAACCAGGTGCCTTTCAGACGGTAATAAAGCGGGAGCCTGAGGCGCTTCCATAGTTATTTCAGATAATGGTTGGCCCTGTTGGTCCAAAGCAACGGTATTTGCGGGCATTTGAAGCTCAACGATACCATTGGCGAATGAGACGGACACATCATTGAGGATTAATCCTCCGCTATCGATATCATCTGTTAACGTATATACTTTGGTTTGAGATATAGGTGCGGGTGTTGGTGTATTGGCTGGAGTCTCAACTGGCTGCTCTGTGCTTCCGCCAATATCACCAGTACTCCCACCGCCACCGCCACCGCCAATATCACCCGATATAGTTACGGTAAAAGTAGCAGGGACCGAAGAAAAAGTGTGGGAGCCGCAGTCGATGTCCGCGCGAGCAAAATAAGTGCCAGCGGCCCATTGTGTAGATGTGGTCACAATACATTGATAGGTAAGGGTGACTACCCCGCTGTATCCACCATAACCATCATCCTCTGGGAATGTATATCCTACACCCAGATTTGCATCAAATCCATATCCTGTTCCATATGTGAAGTACCCGGTACTGGGATTGGTATTAGATAACGTCATGTTATATGGAGAGAGATATGGACTGTTTGTGAGTTGTGAATTACAGGCGGCATCGGCACAAATAGTCAGTTTTGCAGTTTGTATCGGGATGCGCTCAGTGGATTGAAT